>JBBTFH010000220.1:0-12124 GCA_038041915.1 Myxococcota bacterium | reverse complement strand
CCCCGCGCGGCCCTGAGCGCGAGGTTGTTGGCCTCGGTGCCGCCGCTCGTGAAGACGATTTCGTCGGGCGTCGCGCCGACCAGCGCCGCGACTTCGGCGCGCGCCTGTTCGACCAGCTCGCGCGCGCGCCGGCCGGCGGCGTGGATGCTCGACGGGTTGCCGAACGCGTCGCCCAGGCACTGCGCCATCGCGGCGCGAGCCTCATCGCAGAGCGGCGTCGTGGCGTTATGGTCGAGATAGACGCTTCGGTTGGGAGGCAACCGCGACGTTCTCCTCGGACGCCTCGGCGAGGCGCTGCTCGAGCGCGCGCACGCGCCGCGCGATTTCGTCCATCTGCGCGGCGACGGGATCGGGCAGCCGATCGTGCGCGAGATCGTAGCCGGCCGTGCCCTCGCCCTTGCGCGCGACGCGCGCCGGCACGCCGACGAGCGTCGACTGGAGCGGAACGTCGTGGATGACGACCGAGTTCGCGCCGATCTTGCTGTCGCCGCCGACCTGTACCGGGCCGAGCACCTTGGCGCCGGCGCCGATGACCACGCGGTCGCCGATGTCGGGGTGGCGCTTGCCGTGCGAGGTCGAGACGCCGCCGAGCGTGGCGCCCTGATAGAGCGTGACGTCGTCGCCGATGGTCGTGGTCTCGCCGATGACTACGCCCATGCCGTGATCGATGAAGCAGCGCCGGCCGATGGTCGCGCCGGGGTGGATGTCGATGCCGGTGACGAAGCGCGCGGCGTGCGAGACGAGGCGTCCGAGCAGCTTGCGGTCGCGCGCCCACAGCCAGTGCGCGGCGCGGTGCGCGATCAGCGCGTGCACGCCGGGATAGCACAGCAGCACCTCCGCGAGGCTGCGCGCGGCGGGGTCGCGCTCGAACACCACGCGAACGTCCTCGCTCATGCGGTCGAACATCGCCCGTGATCGTAGCATCAGTCCGAGCCCAGCGCGCGGCCGGAGACCGAGAGGCCGAGCGTCGCGGCCCAGGCGGTGCGAGGTTCGCCCGCGGCATCGGGCTGCGCGACCGGCAGCCGGGCGCCGAGCGAGACACCGAAGCGGCCGAAGCGGGACGCGACGCGCGGCACGACGAACAGCCAGTCGGCGGCGCGCACGCCGTCGCGCGCGGTGCGGTGCATCCAGAGCGGCGCGAGGTCGAGGGTCAGCCGATCGCCGAGGACGTGCACGCGGGGTCCGCCGGTGAGGACATACGTGTCGCCTTCGCGGCGGTCGTTGCCGCCGTCGTAGAGGACCGGTCGCGCGAAGAGGGCGAGAAATCCGCCGAAGCGTAACGCCGGGTCGGTCGTGGCTTGCGCCTCGATCAGCGGATCGAAGCTGCCGGTGACGAAGCCCTGCTCGGTGGGCGGGAGATCGCTGCCGGGCTTGGTCGGGATGCTGACGCCGACGCCGGCCGAAGGGACGATCGGTCCGAGCGCGCGGTGCGCGAAGCGGCCCATCGCGGCCAGCGCGCCGGTTCCGAGCGGCTCGTGGGGGGCGTCCGGCGCGTAGATGAGCGGCGCGGTCACGCCCAGCGACGCTCCGCCGCCCACGCCGACGCGCGCGTCGAGCTCGAAAATGGCCGCGTCGAAGCCTGCGTCCTGAGCAATGACGGAGGCGTTGAGGGCGAGTCGGAAGCGCCCCGAGCCGAGCCCCGCTTGGTCCGCTTGCGACCCGCCGACCGGCAGGTTGGGGTTCACTCAGCCCGCTCACTGGGCCTCGGCGCGAAGCGGCGCGAGCGCGATCATGGCGAGGAGGAAGAGTTTCATGCGCAAAGTCTACGCGCGGACGGCCAGCCGCGCGAAGATCTCGACGTGCGGCGTTTGCGGCAGCATGTCGTAGGGCGTGGCGCGCACTGCGACGTACGTGGGCGCGAGGCGCGCGAGGTCGCGGCCGAGCGTCTCGGGATTGCAGCTCACGTAGAAGAGGCGCGCGGGGCGGAGCCGCGCGAGCGCGTCGGCGACTTCGGGCGTCAGGCCGCGCCGCGGCGGATTGACGATTGCGAGGTCGGCGTGGGGAGCGTCGCGCAGGAAATCGGCGACGTCGGCGGCGATCACTTCGACGCCGGGCGCGGGCGTGGACGGCGTGAGGTCGACGGCGATCGTGTGCGCGGCCAAGGGCGCGAGCGCGCGGGCGATGGCGCCAGCGCCGGCGTAGAGATCGAGCACGGTCTCGCTTCCGGTCAGCGCGGCGTCGCGCGCGAGATCGGCATAGAGGCGCTCGGCCTGTGCGGCGTTGGGTTGGCGGAAGACGCGCGGGCTCTCGGCGGGGGGCGTGCCGTCGAGCAGTTGCTCGCCTTTGCCGAGGATGCGGTTGCCTTCGGCGCTGAGCGAGAGCACGACGGAGACGATCTCGGGACAACGCTCGCGAAGCGCGCGCGCGAGCGAGCGGTAGGCGGCGGACTCGCCGGTCGCGACGAGCGTGACGAGCACGCCTCCCTCGACCTCGCGCAGGACGACGTGACGGGGCGCCGCGGCGCCGCGGTCGCAGAGCGTCGCGATGGCGTCGGCGATTCGCGGCAGCGCCGGCCGCGCGACCGGGCAGCCCGACATGTCGGCGACGCGGTGCGAGCGCGCTGCGTAGCTGCCGAGGACGGTCTTGCCGCGCCGGATCACGACGTACTTCTGCGTGCCGCGGTATCCCCACGGCTCCGGCGCCGGGACGATGCGATCGATGGACACGTCCTGGGGCAGCGCGCGGCGGACGCGGGCCTGCTTGGCGCGAAGTTGCGCGGCGTACGCGAGCGGCATGAGCGCGCAGCCGGTGCAATCGCCGTGGTGGCCGCAGCGCGGCTCCACGCGATCGGGCGACGCGCGCTCGAGGCGCAGGAGGCGCGCCCACGCGTCGCCACGGTGGCGGCTGACGTGCTCGACGTGCGCGACGACGCGATCACCGGGCACCGCGCCGGCGATGTGAAGCCGGCGGCTTTCGACGAGCGCGACGCCCGCGCCTTCGTCGTCGAGCTCCGTGATGGCGAGCTGGATGGACACGCGCGGGAGCCTACTCTATATGTTGCGCGATCATGCCCCTCGCCGCGGTCGCCATGTCGGGCGGCGTCGATTCGTCGACGGCGGCCGCGCTGCTCGTCGAGCAAGGCTACGACGTCGTGGGGCTCGCGATGCGCCTCTACGACGCGAGCGGCACTTTGGCGTCGGCGGGTGGGCGCTGCTGCGGGCCGCGCGATCTCGAGGACGCGCGCCGCGTCGCCGCGCGCTTGGGAATCGCCTTCTACGTGCTCGACTACGTCGAGCGCTTTCGCACTGCCGTCATCGACGACTTCGTGTCCGAGTACACGCAGGGCCGCACGCCCAACCCGTGCGTGCGTTGCAACGAGCGCGTGAAGTTCGGGCCACTGATGCGGCGGGCGCGGGCGCTCGGCGCGGAGTTCCTGGCGACCGGACACTACGCGCGGATCGACCACACGAGCATGCGCGGCGCGGTCGCGGGTGCGGGGGCGCGGCCGGCGCTTTTGCGCGCGGCCGACGCCGACAAGGATCAATCGTATTTCCTCTTCGCGCTCGACGAGGAGGCGCTCGCGTACCTGCGCTTTCCCGTCGGCGCGCTCAGCAAGACGGAGGTTCGCGCGGCGGCGCGTCGCGCGGGGCTTTGCGTCGCCGACAAGCCCGAGTCGATGGAGATCTGCTTCGTTCCGGACGGCGATCACGCCACCTTCGTCGCGCGGCGCGCGGGGGCGGCCGCACCGAGCGCGGGCGACGTGGTCGATCTCGCGGGCCGCGTCGTCGGGCGGCACGCGGGCGTACACCGCTTCACCGTCGGACAGCGCCGCGGCCTCGGCGACGTCGCGACACCCGGCGATCGTCGCACCGTCGTGCGCATCGACGCGGCGAGCGCGCGCGTGGTCGTGGGCGCGCGCGCGGACGCGACGCGAGGCGCGCTGCGCGTGCGCGACGTGCGTTGGATCGGCGCGCGGCCCGAGCGCGCGATCGACGCGCTGGTGCAGGTACGGCACCGCGCGCGGCCGGCTCCCGCGCGCGTTGCGGCGACCGGCGGCGAGGCCGACGTCGTCTTCGGTGCTGCCGACGTGCTCGCGGCGCCGGGACAGGCGGCGGTCTTTTACGACGGCGATCGCGTCCTCGGCGGCGGCTGGATTCGCTGATTTGAATCGCGCTGCGTCGCGCGGCGTCGAAAAATCCGCATGATCGCGCGTGCTTCAGTCGGCGCCTTCTGTCGAGGGAGTGGCGCGTGATCGCGCGTGCTACAGTCGCTGCGCCGATGGACCTCGAAGAACGTCTCGGCTACCGCTTCCTCGATCCATCGCTGCTCGCCGCTTCGCTGACGCACCGCTCGTTCGCGCACGAGACCGGCGCCGGCATCGACAACCAGCGGCTGGAGTTTCTCGGCGACGCGGTGGTGGACCTGCTGGTCAGCGGAATCCTGATGGAGCGGTTACCGGACGCCGACGAGGGCGCGTTGACGGAGGCGCGCGCGCGGATCGTCAGCGAGGCGGGGCTGTGCCGTGCCGCGGAACTGCTCGGGCTCGGCGGCGAGCTTCGACTCGGGCGCGGCGAGGAGCAGACGGGCGGGCGCGGCAAGGCGTCGATCCTCGCCGACGCGCTCGAGGCGGTGATCGGCGCGGTCTATCTCGACGGCGGGATCGACGCGGCGGCGGCGGTGGTCGGTCGCGTCCTGGGGCCGGTCGTGGCGGAGGCGCTCGAAAGCGGCGCCGTCGACTCGAAGACGCGGCTCCAGCGCTGGGCGCAGGCGCGGCTGGGCGAGACGCCGCGCTACATCGTCGTCGCCGAGGAGGGGCCGGGCCACGCCAAGAGCTTCGAGGTCGCCGTCGTGCTCGGCGGAAGCGAGGCGGCGCGCGGCCGCGGTCGCTCGAAGAAGGAGGCCGAGCAACGCGCGGCGCAGGACGCGCTGACGGCGCTGACGGCCGAGGGCGGATGACGACGAGGCGTGCACTTTGCGTCGTTCTCGTGGCCGTCGGCGCACCCGCTGCCGCGGATGAGGGTTTCGTCGATCACGGCCACGGCCATTTTCACCCGCACCCGCACGCGGGTGGCGAGCACCATCACCACGAGCACGCGCACCCGCACGCGCCGGGGCGCTTCCACCACCACGCCTTCGTCGAGCCGGCCGACGCCGCGCACCACGAGCACGATCACGGCGTTCACCCGCACGCCGTCGGCGACCACCATCACCACGACCACGAGCATCCGCATCCCGCCGGCGACGGCCACCACCACGCGTATCTCGAGCGGCCGGTTTACGCGGCGCACGACGGCCACGAGCACGCGCACACGCATCCGCACGCGCCGTCGGAGCATCATCATCACGAGCACCCGCACCCACACCCGGACGGCGATGGCCACCATCACCCGGCGGAGGGTTTTGGCATCGCGCACGAGGCGCATCCGCACGCGCACCCGCACCCGCACGAGCCGTCCGAGCACCACCACCACGCGCACGAGCACCCGCATCCCGACGGTGTCGGCCACCACCATCCGACGGCGGAGCAGCCGGTCGACGCGCCCCACGAAGGGCACGAGCACCCGCACCGGCACCCGCACGGACCGGGCGTGGGCCTGGCCGCTGACCACCACCACGATCACGCGCATCCGCACGCGCCGGGCGAGGGCCATCACCATGCTCATCCAGGCATCTACGCCGAAGGTCACGACGCGCACGAGCACGACCACGCGCACCCGCACGCGCCGGACGCCCACCACCATCACGCGCACAAGCACCCGCACCCGCCGGGGGAGGGGCACCACCACCCGGCGGCGCTCGCCGACGTGGCGGCGGTGCACGAGCCGCACGAGCACGACCACGGCGCGCATCCGCACGCGCCGGGCGAGCACCACCACCACGAGCACGCGCACCCGCACGCGCCGGGCAACGCGCATCACCACGCGCTCGCGCCGCCGGCCGCGCCCCCGGCCGACAAGCCGGCGCCGGGAGGCAGCGATTCGCTCACCGACGTCGATCCGGCGGACCCGTCGCACGTAGCCGACGAGCACCCGCACAAGCACCCGCACGCGCCCGGCGGCCACCACCATCATCCGCACGACCACCCGCACGAGGCGGCGGTCGATCACCACCATCCGCGATAGCGTTGGGTCGCCGCTACGGCGGCTCGGCGAAACGGAAGCGCGCGAGCGCGGGCATCGTGACGGCGGGGAGCGTGCGCGCGTCCATCACGGCGTCGACGGGGAGGATGGCGTTTTCGTGCAGCAGCCACGCGACCAGGCCGTACACGTCGTCGGGCGCGAGCGAACCGGGCGCCTCGGGCGGCATGGCGCGAGCGAGGTATCGGCCTCGTGCGCGTCGTCGCGGGGCGCACGATCGCCGGACGCGCCGTCACGGAGCGCGAGAGGCCGCTTTCCGGCGCAACCATCGCGCTGCGGTCGGCGTCGATGCACCAGGCCATCGACGTCGTGGCCGACGAGCGCGGCGAATTTCGCGTCGGAGCGGCGAAGGACGAGCCGCTCACGGTTCGCGCCCACGACGCGCAGCGCGGCGAGTCGGCGGCGGTGATCGTTTCCGCGGGCGAGGCGCCGCCTGCGCTGCGGCTCGTGGTTCCCGAGTGAGCGCGGGCTCCGCTGGCTCAGGGACCGGGCCTGGGACCGGGGCCGGGCATCGGTGGCGCGTCGGCTTTTCGCTCAAAATCGGCGGCGGTCTTGAGGAAGCGATCCACCGTGTACTTCTTGACGACGAACACGTCGGGCCGCCCGTCGCGCGCGAGATAGAGCTCGTTGTCCTCGGCGGTCTTGCCGCCGACGCGCACCGTGACGTTGGAGCGATCCTTGAGCCTCACCGTGACGATGCCCTGCGGCTTTCCCAGACCCGTCGTCGCCGCGTCGCGCGCGTCCGAGAAGCTCGACGCCTTGAGCATTGCCAGCGCCGCGACCGCCGACTTGACCTTGGCCTCGTCAAGCTTGGTCTCGGGCGTCGAACTCCACGCGCCGTCCTTGCGCGCCAGGCGCAGCCGGTCTCCGCCCTTCACGATCTCGACCGATTCGACGTCGTCCTCCTTGAAGCTCGCGACGGTCTTGTCGCGCAGATCGATCGGCCTTTTGGCGACGCGATCGACCGTGTATTTCTTGAGCAGGAAGATCTGCGGCTTGTCCGCGCGCTTGACGTAGAAGTCCTCGTCCTTCTTGCCGCCGACCAGCAGCGTGTGCGCGGCGCCGCCCGCCTTCACCGTGATGGCAAAAGCGGGCGTGACGAGCCCCGCGGTCTCGAGCGTCGCGTTGTCGGCGAAGTCGCTCGCCTTGAGCGCGTAGAGCGACGAGACGATCCCGCTCGGCACGTCCTCGTCGAGCGCGTCGACCGCGAGCGGCGCTGACGCGAGCGTCCACTTGATCTTTTCGCCCTCCTTGGCGCCGGCGAGCGCGTAGGCGCCGCCGGGCGTGGCGACCTCGATGCGCTCGGCCTCGTCGCGCTTGAAGTCGAAAATCGTCTTGTCGCGCCAGGCCTTGAGCTCCTTGGAAAAGGTCGTCTTGATCGATCCGACGACCTGCACGACCTCGTTCTTCCCGGCGGCGCGCACGAGCGTGTAGCCACCGGCGATCTTGCCCACGAGGAAGTCCGCGCGCGCCTTGCCGTCCGCGTCCTCCACCGTCACGCGCACGCCCTTGGCGTCGTCGACCTCGAACTCGGCGTGCTTGGCGGATTGATCCGTCACGACGTCGCCGAACTCGAGCTTCTCGAGCTTCTCGAGCAGCGTCTTCACCGCGTACTTGTCGGCCGGATAGTCGACCGGCTCGGCGACGCGGAAGCTCTCCTTGTCGACGCGCGCGAGCACGACCTTCTTGCCGTCCTTGACGATCGTGACCTTCGCGACGCGGTCCTTGGGTTGGCTGGAGAACGGCGGTGCGCGCCGCGCCCGCTCGCCCTTCTCGGGGCGCGAGCTGAGATAGGCGTAACTCCCGAGCAGGCCACCCAGCACGATCGCGGCGAGGAGGGTCTTCTTCATGGTGGCGAGCTCAAGAGAACTTGGCGCTCGCGCGGCTCGCGCGGCGGATGCGCCAGCGGACGATGCCGAAGAGGATCAGCGCCACCGGGATGCCGACGGCGTTGCCGTACTTGATCGCGGAAATCGTGCCCGGCTCCACGGTCCTGAGCGGCCGGTGCGTGCCGGTCTTGCTGCGCACGGCGATGAGCGCCTCGTCCTGCGCGAGCCAGTCAACGAGGTTCACCATGAACGTGATGTTGGCCTGCGCGGCGCCCTGCACCGGGCGCAGGCGGCGCAGGCCGTCGTCGCGGGTGAACTCGCTGTCGCCGATGACGACGACGCGCGCGGCGGCGCTTTGCGGCGTCGCGTCGGGCGGAGCCGACTCCTCCGCGGCCTCGCCGGCCGGCGGTTTGCCTGCGTAGAAGCTCGTGAGCGTGCCTTTGATCGCGACCGCGATCGGATACGCGCCGCGCTCCTCCGTCGGCTTGGGAGTGTTCAGCGGATCGAACAGGAAGATGTCTTTTTGCTTCCACGCCTTCGCGGTGGTGCGCGCGAGCACCGTGATCTCGACGCCCGCGGACTTGGCCGCCTCGTTGATCGTAACGGAGCTCGGGAAGACCGGGACGATGCCGCGGATCCCCTTCACCGCCGGGTTCTTGCGATCGATGTCGGTGACGATCGGGAAGCCGGGGTAGTTGACCGGCATCACCTGGCCCGGGCCGACCTGCATCAGCACGACCGCGTTCTGCTCGTCGAGCACCATGTCGGCCTCGATCGATGCGCCGTAGTGCTTGAGCAGGTCGGAAAGGCCCACGTCGTTGGCGCGCGCGACCTGCGGCGGCAGCTGGCCGGGCGGCATCTGGCCGCGCGGCGTCTCGAGCACCATGCCGTCGACCAGGACGGCGAGCGACTTGCCGCGCATCACGAACTGATCGATCGCTTCTTTCGCCTTTTCGTCGAACGGCTCCTGCGGGCCGACGATGAGCAGTGCGTCGACGTCCTGGGGGATCTGCGCGTTCTCCTTGAGGTCCACGGTCGTCGTCTCGTACTGCTCGAGGTTGCCGCGGAGCGCGCCCAGGCCGGCGGAAAAGCCCGGCTCGCCGTGGCCCTGGCTGAACGCGACCTTGCGCTTGCGCTGCGACATGCGTTTCACCAGCGAGGTGATCTGGTATTCGAGGCCGGCGAGGCTGTTCGGGTTCACCGTCGGAATCGACTCGATCTCGCCGCCGTACTGGAAGCCGATGCCCAGGAACGCCGTCTCGACCGAGAACTTCGCCGCTCCCATCTGCTGCAGGCGCACCGGCTCGACCTTCATGCGCGTCGCCTCCTGCTTGGCGGCGGCGTCGGTGTCGGGGTCGACCGCCTGCCACGAGAGCTTGCCCTTGGAGGCGGTCGCGTACTCCTCGAGGAGATCGCGCACGTAGCGCGCGGTGTACTGCAGCTCCTGCTGCTTGGTCAGGAACGCCTTGACGGTCATGCGATCGGGCAGCGCCGCGACCACCTCCTTGGAGGCCTTGGACAGGGTGAAGACCTTCTGCTCGGTCAGGTCGAGGCGCGCGAACAGGCGCGACGAGAGGAGGTTGGCCACCACCACGCTGCCCAGCACGGCAGCGCTGAACGTGACGGCGTTGGCGCCGGTCTTGAAGCGGCGGTTCATGCGGCTAGCCCTTCCACTGGCGCGACGCGAGCGATTGCTGCGCGACGAACAGGCACGCGCCGCTGATGCTGGCGTAGTAGACGAGGTCGCGCGTGTCGATCACGCCGCGCGCGATGCTCTGGAAGTGCGAGTCCAGGCTCAGGTAGTCGACGATCGGCGCGATCGCGCGCGGCATCACGCCGACGAGCTTGCCGGCGAGGAAGAGCGCGAAGCAGATGCCGAGCGCGATGATGAACGCGACCACCTGGTTCTTCGCGAAGCTCGACGCCATCACGCCGATCGCCGCGTAGGTCGCGCCGAGGAAGAGCAGTCCGAGATAGCCGCCGAGCACCGCGCCGCCGTCGAGATCGCCCAGCTTCGAGACGGTGAAAGGGTAGGCGAGGGTGAGCCCGATGCCGACGGCGAGAAGTCCGAGCGCGCCGAGGAACTTGCCGAGCACGACCTGCCAGTCGGTGAGCGGGAGCGTCAGCAACACCTCGAGCGTGCCGGCGCGGCGCTCCTCGGCGATCAGGCGCATCGTGACGGCGGGCACGAAGAAGACGAACAGCAGCGGCGTCAGCTCGAAGAGGCCACGCATCTCCGCCTCGCGTCCCAAGAAGAGCTGCGTGAAGTAGAGGTAGCCGGCGAGCAGCAGGTAGACCGTGAGCACGATGTACGCGACCGGCGAGTTGAAGAAGGAGCGCAGCTCGCGGCAGGCGATGATGAGGACGTTCTTCATGGCTACTCGCTACTCTCTCGTCAGCTTGCGGAAGACGTCCTCGAGCGTCGCGGCGTCGCGGCGCAGCTCGAGCAGTGTCCAGCCTCGGTCGACAGCCAGGCGGAAGATCGGGCGCCGCAGATCGCCCTCGGCGGAGGCGGTGACCTCGAGGGTGCAAGCGCCGTCCGACGACGATGCCTCGATGCCGAGCACGCCCTCGAGGCTGCGCACGCGGTCGCGCGCCTCGTCCGGCGTCGGTCCCTCGACGACGACGCGGTAGCGGTTGCCCTGCTCGCGGCGGCGCAGCTCTTCGAGCGTGCCGTCGGCGACTATCTTGCCCTCGTGGATGATGATGGCGCGGTCGCAGGTGGCCTGGACCTCGGGGAGAATGTGCGTCGAGAGGATGACGGTCTTGCGCTGGCCGATTTCGCGGATGAGCGAGCGGATCTCGACGATTTGGTTCGGGTCGAGGCCGCTGGTCGGCTCGTCCATGAGGAGGATGTCGGGGTCGTGCGCCATCGCCTGCGCGAGGCCGAGGCGCTGCCGGAACCCCTTGCTGAGCTCGCCGACCGGCTTGCCGAGGACGCCTTCGAGGCCGCAGAGCGTCGAGATTTCGCTCAGACGCGCGGCGCGCGTGGCGGACGGGATGTCGCGTACGGCGGCGACGAACTCGAGGTACTCGAGCGCCGTCATGTCGTCGTAGATGGGGTTGTTCTCGGGCAGGTAGCCGATGCGCCGGCGCGCCTCGAGCGGCTTTTCGAGCACGTCGAAACCGGCGACGCGCGCGCGCCCGCCCGTCGGGCCGATGTAGCAGGAGAGGATTTTCATGGTCGTGGACTTGCCGGCGCCGTTGGGCCCGAGGAAGCCGACGACCTGGCTGCTCTTCACGTCGAACGAGATGCCGTCGACGGCGCGCACCGATCCGTAGTGCTTGGTGAGGTTCTCGACCTGGATGAGGTTTTCGGACATGTCGCTGTCGCGCGCCCAACCGCGCGGCCCGGCTTCGTATTCCCACGCGGGGCCCCTGTCAAGAACGGCCACGTCCGCCCCAAACCGGATGTGGGCGCATGTGGGTGTGCGCGCGCACACCTACATTGTGGGAGAGACGGGCCGGGGGTGTTCGTGCGGCCGCCGTGGCGTCCCGGAACCGTACAATCCTAGCGTGGTGGTGGGCAAGGCGCATCGGTCCCCATGAGGGCCCGCGTCTTGACCAACAAGGTGAACTAAGTCAGGCTTCGCGCATGAGATCCTCCAAACGCGAGGTGACGGTTCACGAGGCCAAGACGCACCTTTCCCGTCTGCTGCACGAGGTGGAAAAGGGACACGCGATCGTCGTTCGGCGCGGGCGCAAGCCGGTCGCGCGAATCATCCCCTTCGAACCAGAGCGACCGGCCCGCCGGATCGGTGGCTACGAAGGGCGCATCGCGATGGCGCCCGACTTCGACGCGCCGCTCGAGGGCTTCGACGGAGATACGGTGTGCGCTGTCTGATCGACACGCACGCGTTCATCTGGATCCTCACCGCGGACCCCCGTTTGAGCGTTGGCGCGAGGCGCTGCTTTCACACTCGCGCGAACGAGTTCTTCCTGAGCGCCGCGTCCGTCTGGGAAATGGCGATCAAGACGAGCCTGGGCCGCCTTGCGCTTGGCGTGGACCTGGACCACCTCGTGCGAAAGGAAGCGCCGGCGCGAGGGATCGCGCACCTGCCCGTGGAACCCGAGCACGCGCTCGCCGTCGCCGCTCTTCCCTTCCACCACCGTGATCCGTTCGACCGTCTGTTGGTCGCGCAGGCTCGCCTCGAGGGCTTGCGGTTGCTCAGCGCCGACGCCGCGCTGGACAAGTACGGCGTGCCTCGCATCTGGTAG
>JBBTFH010000219.1:0-2014 GCA_038041915.1 Myxococcota bacterium | reverse complement strand
CTAAGTGCGCGAAAGGAGCCGATCTGGACCCCCGAACTGCGGAAGTTGGGCTAGCGGTACGCGCCCTCCTCGCGCCTTGCCGGCGGGGCGCCCTCGACGCCGATCCTTGACGGCGCGCGCCACGCGCTCCTGCTCGGGTGACTGGAAGAAGATCGCCGAGCGGTACTGGGTTCCCTCGTCGTGCCCCTGGCTGTCGGGCGTGGTGGGAGTTCCTGATTCATGGCGAGGGGGAGGCGGAACGTCTTGCGGTCGTCGCGCCGGGACGCGGGGTACTCCCGCGCGCCCCTACCGCGCGGCCTGATAGATGGCCGGCCGGTAGCGCGGCTCGGGAACCGCCTTACCCGCCTGGCGCGCGGCCTCGATCCAGGCGGCTCTGGCGCGCTCGACCTCGGCCAGCGCCTGTTCGGCCGTGGCGCCGAACGCGGAGCACGCATCGAGGTCGGGGATGTCGGCGATATAGCCGCCGTCCTCGTCGCTGTAGAAGATGTTGATGTGATAGTCGCTCATGCGTCCTCCAGCTTGAGATTGTAACGCTCGACCAGCCGCAGGAGCTGCCGGAGCTGGTAGGGCTTGGCCTCGCCGCCGACCTCCTGCAGGTTCACCAATTCGGGAATGCCGGCGTGAACGAAGACGTGATGGCTGCCGCTCGTGCGCGCGAGCCGAAATCCAAAACCCTCGGCGAGCCCGCTGGCGTCCGCGAACGGGACGTTATGCAACGCCCCCTGGGAGAGGCGCTTGAGCAGCTTCTTGCGGTTCACGCTGCGGAGCCTCCAGCGACGGAGCCTAACACGGCGTGCACGCCGCGGCCGGGCGGGATCAGGACGGCTGGGCGTCGGCGAACGGCCGTCCGACGCGACGCTCAGAACTCGAACGGTCGGAGGTAGTGGCAGCTATAGCCGCCGGGATGCTTCTGCAAGTAGTCCTGATGGTGAGCCTCGGCGGCGACGAACGGCATGGCGGGGACGAGCTGCGTGACGACGCGGCCCTTGACCTTGCCCGAGCGCTCGAGCCGATCCTTGACGGCGCGCGCCACGCGCTCCTGCGCGGGCGACTGGAAGAAGATCGCCGAGCGGTACTGGGATCCCTCGTCGTGGCCTTGGCGATTGAGCGTGGTGGGATCGTGCAGGCGGAAGAACTGCGTGACGAGCCGCTCGTAGGGCAGGCGTCGCGGATCGAAAACGATTCGCACCGACTCGGCGTGGCCCGTGTCGCCGCCCGAGACGCGCTCGTAGCGCCCGTCGCTCTCGGCGCCGCCGGCGTAGCCGACATCGGTGCGCACGACGCCGTCGAGCTTGCGCAGGAGCTCCTCCATGCCCCAGAAGCAGCCGCCCGCGAGGATCGCGACCTCGTGCTCGGCGGCGACGCCGCGGCGGTTGGCGTCGGCGGCCTGCTCTGCCTCGGGTGCGAAGCCCGCCGCCGGCTGCGCGACGGTCTGCTTGACGTCTGGGAAGAGCGCCACGTAGCGGCCGTAGCCCTCGGCGGCGAGGCGCTCGGCCGGCACGAATCGCAGCGCCGCGGAGTTGATGCAGTAGCGCATTCCCGTCGGCTTTGGGCCGTCGGGAAACAGGTGCCCGAGGTGCGAACCGGCGCGGCGCGAGCGCACCTCCGTGCGCGCCATGCCGAGCGAGCCGTCCTCGCGCTCGGCGACGTTTTCCTGCTCGATCGGCGCGGTGAAGCTCGGCCAGCCGGTGCCCGAGTCGAACTTCTCGCGCGACGAGAAGAGCGGCTCGCCCGACACCACGTCGAGGTAGATTCCGGGCTCGTGGTGGTTCCAGAAGGCGTTCCTGAACGCCATCTCCGTTCCGCCTTCCTGCGTGACGTGGCGCTGCTCGGGCGTGAGCTGCTGCTTGCGCGCCTTCAGCTCGGCGTCGGTCGGATCGTGGCTCATTGGGGGCGGGCTCGCTCTCTCATTTGGGCTCCTCGGGTTGCTCGCGTTCAGTGTCGGGTCCGCCTCGGCGCGGCAGGTGGTGACGGACAGGGCGGCCACCAGGACCAGCCCGGTCGGGGAAGGCAT
>JBBTFH010000218.1:0-11248 GCA_038041915.1 Myxococcota bacterium | reverse complement strand
CTTCGTGCAGGCGCACGCCGGCGCGGGAGCGGAAGCGCCACCACGCGCGGTCGAGCCGGGCCGCGCGCAGTCGGCGGCTGACGACGTGCAGCGGCACGCCGCGCCGCGCGACCTCGCACGCGAGCAGATCGAACGCGCCCAGGTGCGCCGTGAGCACGAGCACGCCACGGCCGCCGGCGCGCAGGCGCGCGAGGCGCTCGAGCGCGTCGCCGAAGCGCACGGGCGGCGCGACCAAGAGGTCGGCGAGGCTGCGCGCGAGGTTACGCGTGGCGCGGCGGAGCAGGCGGCGCGCGTCTTGGCCGCGGAAGCCGGCGCGCGCGAGGTTGGCGAGCGCGACGCGGCGGCGCACGCCGAGCGCGTAGGCGAGCGCCGCGAGGGCGTCGGCGAGCAGGTACGCTAAAACCCGCACGTTCGCGCGAGCGCGGCGTCGAGGAGGGACTCGCCGCTGGTCACCTCGACGTCGACGACCAGCGTGACGAGTGGCGGGTCATCGGGCGCGGCGGCTATGCGGACGGAATCCTTCTCGGTGGTCACGACGGCCGCGGCGCCGGCGCGACGCGCGTCGCGCCACGCGCGTGCGAGATCGCGCGGCGAGAAGGCATGATGATCGCGGAAGCGCCGCTCGCCGACGACGCGCGCGCCGAGCGACGCGACCAAGGCGCGCACGGCGGCGGGCCGCGCGATGCCCGTGAGCAAGAACACCGCGCGGCCGGCGAGCGCGGCCGGATCGCGCGCGACCAGCCGGCTGGCGACGTGCGGCCGCTCGTCGGGCGCCCCGCCGTCGCGGCGGTGCCACCACCGGAGATCGGCGCGGCGCGCCGCCGATTCGCGCTCGCGCAGCAGCCACGCGCGCGGCGCGGCCGGATCGCGCACGAGCACGTCGAGATCGCGCGGCAGCCGCCGGTGCGAAAATCCGTCGTCGAGCACGATCGCGTCGCACAGCGGCGCGATCTCGGCGGCGAGGCGCGCGCGGTCGGGCGCGGTGCGGACGATCGCGAAGGGCAGCCGCGCCGCCGCCATGCGGGCCTCGTCGCCGCCTCGGTAGCCGCGCGAGAGCAGCGCGACGCGCAGGCCGCGCGCGCCGAGGCGTCGCGCGACCTCCATGGCCACGGGCGTCTTGCCGCTGCCGCCGAGCTCGAGGCCGCCGACGGAGATCACGGGAGGCAGACCGTTAGGCATCGAGAAGCGGCCGCAGCAGTTGCACGCAGCGCTCGGTCGCTCCGCGGAAGGTCTCGGCGACGGCGCGGGCGCGGGCGCCGGCGTGCGCGTCGGCGAGCAGCGCGCGGGCGGCGTCGGCGAAGCCGTCGGCCGAGGTTATGCGCATCGCGGCGCCGGCGGCTTCGAGCGCGGCCATCTCGTCGTTGACGGAGTCGACGTGCGTTCCGGTCACGACCGGCGCGCCGCAGGCGGCCGCTTCGAGCACGTCGTGGCCGCCGCGTGCGACCAAGCTGCCGCCGACGAACGCGATCGCGGCGCTGGCGTAGAGCGCGCGCAGCTCGCCGATCGTGTCGATCACGCACACACCCGCCCCGCGCGCGCCCGCCCCCCGGCGGGGGCGCACGGGGGGCGGGCGACGCGGGTAGCGCGGCGCGACGACAACGGGGCGGCCGAGCGCGCGCAGCGCCGGCGCCAGGCGGCGCTCCTCGCCCCGGTGCGTGCTGCCGAGGACGACGGCTTCGCGCGCGGCCGTCGCGGGAACGGTGGGAAGCCCGTCGTACTTGGTGAATCCCGTGACGGCGATTCGCGCCGCCGGCACGCCGAGGCGCGCGAAGCGTTCGGCGTCGGCCGCGCTGCGCGCGCAGACGAGATCGATGGCCGAAACGGCTTCGCCAAAAAAACGCCACAAGGCGCGGTAGCGGGCCAGACTCGACAAAGAGATGCGACCGTTGACGATCGCGATCCGCGCGCCGTGCCGACGGGCGGCGGCGATCAGGCCGGGCCAGAGCTCGAGGCCTTCGAGGAGCAGCAGCGCCGGACGCGCGTGGGCGGCGAAGCGCACCGGCCGAAGCAGCGGCGCGCGCCGCGCCGGAACCAACGGCAAGCGCCGCGCGGCCATCGCCAGGCCGGTCGCCGTGACGACGGTCAGCGTCGCCGGTCGCCCGAGCGCTTCCACCAGCGGCGCGATCGACGCGACGTCGCCCGCGCTGGCGGCGTGGACCCAGATCGGCGGCACGGCGGCGAGAGTACACCGGCGACGGACGAGACTGGTTCTTAGCTCAGCGGCTTCTCGACCAGCAGGAGCAGCGAGCGCGAATCGGGGCCGAGGAAGCGGCCGCGCGTCGCGAAGTGGCCTGACAGCTCGATCACGCGGAAGCCGACCTGCTCGAGCAGGCGGTGGAGCTCGTGCAGGCTGTAGAGCCGGATCGACAGCTCGGCGGTGACCTGCCGGCCGTCGTCGAAGACGATCGAGCGCTGGATCTCGGCGCGGCTGGTCGAGAAGTTGAAGTCGATTTCGTCGAGCACCGCGCAGCCGTCGCCCTCGAACCACGCGCGACCGGGCAGATCGTGCGCCACATAGTCGCGGTTGAGCGCTTCGAGCAGCAGGCGCCCTCCGGGCCTGAGCGCGTGCATCGCCGACTCGAGCGCGCGCCGGTTGCCGTCCTCGTCGAAGAAGCCGAAGCTGCCGCCCAGGCAGTACGCGCCGTCGAACTGGCTGCGGAAGGCGAGGCTTCGCATGTCCGCGTGCACGAAGCTCACGGCGACGCCGCGCCGCTGCGCCTCGTCGGCGGCGCGCACCAGGTAGGGCAGCGAGAAGTCGACGCCGACGAGCCGATAGCCGCCGGCGGCGAGTTCCAGGGCGTGGCGGCCGGGACCGCAGCCGATGTCGAGCAGATCGCCGCCCTCCGGCGCGGCGAGGCTTTCGAGCACGAACGACGCCTCGCGCCGCGTCGCGTGCGGTGTGACGTGGGCGAGCGTTGCGAGGTGATGATCGACGAAGTACTCCTCGTACCAGGGGCGCGCCGACGTGCGATGAGCCGCGCGCAGCGGCGCGGGCGCCGCGGCTGGCGCCGGTTTCGCGCGCGCCTGCGCGGGCTGGTGCCTCACCCCGCCCGAAGGCGTGGCCGTCTCCTCGACCAGATCGTCGCCGGGAATCTCGACGAGCGGCTCCTCGGCGGCGCGTGGCGCGGGCGCGACGGCCGCCGGTGCCGCGGCTAGCGGCGGGTAGGAGGTCGCCGGCAGCTTCACCCGCGGCAGCTTCACGGTGGTGGGTGCCCTGGCCGCGATCGACGCAGGCGCCTTGGCCGGCGTTACGGACGTCTTGGGTGCCGCGGCTGTCGCGGGCGGCTTGGCGCTCGCGATTTTCTCCGCTGCCGGCGTCGGCGCCGGAGCCGGCGCGCGCGTCCCCGTCGTCGTGTCCTGCCGCAGCGCCGAGAGCAGCGCGGCCAGCCGGTCGGTGCGCTGCTCTTCGGGAGGCGCCGAAGCGGGCGGCGTCGTCGGCGCCGAGCTCTTAGCGTCCGGCAGAGGCCACATCCTTTGCGCTATCGGTCTCGGCCGCGCGCGCCTCGCCCATGGCCTCGCCGAGGCGCACGGGCGTACCCGCCGCGAAGTCGCGCAAGCCGACGCGACGCTCGGCGACCAGCACGACCGTCGAGCCCATCAAGAAGGTCGCGAGCTCGTCGCCGCGCCGAATCGACGGCGCCGGATCGTAACGGCGCGTGCCCGCTCCTTCCCACGCCGCGTCGTCGTAGAACGCGCGCACGGTGCCGACGCCGAGCGCGGCGACCTTGACGACGGCGACACGTCCCACGTCCCCTTCGATGGTGGTCACGAGCCGTTCGTTCGTGGCAAAGAGCGCGGGCACCTTCGCGCACGCCTCCGGGTTGACCGGGAAGAGTCCGCCGGGGACGTGGCGGCTTGCGATGATGCGGCCGTCGATCGGCGCGTGGATGCGGTGGTAGTCGCGCGGGTGCAGGTAAAAGGTCGCGTAGCGGCCGTCGAGGTAGGCAGCGGCTTCGTCGGCGCCGCCGAGCAGATCGGCGAGCGCGTAGGTGAGGCCCTTGACCTGCACGAGGCGTCCGCGCTCGACGGTTCCGGCGCTGACCACCGTCGCGTCGACCGGCGAGACGACGGCGTCCGTGGCGATGGGCCGGATGCCGTCACGCAGCCGCCGCGCGAAGAAGTCCTGGAAGGTGGCGTAGTCGCCGAGCGGGCGGTCGGCCTCGGACAGATCGGCGCCCACGCGCCGCGCGAACGCGCCATACACGGCTCCGCGCAGCCGGCGTGGCACTCGCGTTCGCGCCGCGCGGCCGATGAGGCCTGTCAGCGCGCGCCGGGGGACGAACCGGAGGATCTCGACGAGCACGGCCGGTTATTGTAGCGGGGGTTTGTGGGGAGTCGCAAACGCGCCTCGCGGGCCAGGCGTGGAGTGAGGAATCAGCAGTCGAAGTAGAGGGCGAACTCGTGCGGCGCGGGGCGGAGGCGCATGGGCGTCAGCTCTTTTTCGCGCTTGTAGTCGATCCAGGTCTCGATGACGTCGCGGGTGAAGACGTCGCCCTTGAGGAGGAACTCGTGATCGGCCCCGAGCGAGTTGAGCGCCTCGTCGAGTGAGAAGGGCACGTTCGGCACCTTCTTCAGCTCCTCGGGCGAGAGCGTGTAGATGTCCTTGTCGAGCGGCTCTCCGGGGTGAATCTTGTTCTGGATCCCGTCGATGCCGGCCATGAGTTGCGCCGCGAACGAGAAGTACGGGTTGCACGTCGGGTCGGGCGTGCGGAACTCGAGGCGCTTGGCCTTCGGGTTGTTGAAGTACATCGGGATACGCACCGCCGCCGAGCGGTTGCGGCTCGAGTACGCGAGGTTGATAGGCGCCTCGTAGCCCGGGACCAGCCGGCGGTAGCTGTTCGTCGACGGGTTCGAGAAGCCGCAGATCGCCTTGGCGTGCTTGAGGATGCCGCCGATGTAGTAGAGGCCCATCTCGGAGAAGCCCGCGTACTTGTCGCCGGCGAAGAGCGGCTTTCCGTCCTTCCACAGCGACTGGTGCGTGTGCATTCCGGTGCCGTTGTCGCCGAAGATCGGCTTGGGCATGAACGTCGCGACCTTGCTGTGGCGGCGCGCGACGTTCTTGATGACGTATTTGAAGTAGAGCACGCGGTCGGCCATCGTCGTCAGGCTTCCGAACCGCATGTCGATCTCGTTCTGGCCGCCGGTCGCGACCTCGTGGTGCTGCGCCTCGATCTCGATGCCGAGCTTTTCGAGCTCGATCACCATCTCGGAGCGGAGATCCTGCATCGTGTCGGTCGGCGGGACCGGGAAGTAGCCTTCCTTGGGGCGCGGCTTGTAGCCGAGGTTCGGGAACTCCTCGCGGCCGGTGTTCCACGCGCCTTCGACGGAGTCGATGTGGTAGTAGCCCGAGTTGGTCGTCGTGTCGTAGCGGACGTCGTCGAACACGAAGAACTCGAGCTCCGGCCCGAAGAACGCGGTGTCGGCGAGTCCCGTCGAGCGGATGAATTTTTCGGCCTTCTTCGCGACGTAGCGAGGGTCGCGCGAATAGGGCTGGCGCGTCACCGGATCGAGGATGTCGCAGATCAGCGACAGCGTCGGGATCTCGCAGAAGGGATCGATGCGCGCGGTCTCCGGATCGGGGACGACGAGCATGTCGGACTCGTTGATCGCCTGCCAGCCGCGGATCGACGAGCCGTCGAAGCCGACGCCCTGGTCGAAGGTCTCCTCCTTGAACTGCGAGACGGGGATGCTGAAGTGCTGCCACATGCCGGGCAGGTCGGTGAACTTGAGGTCGATCATCTTGATGCCGTTCTTCTCGGCAAACTTGACGACGTCGCTCGGGGTCTTGGGGAACTCGCTCGCCATGATGAAACCTCCCTTGTTACGTTGGACTCAGATGGCGTCTTCGCCGCGCTCGCCGGTGCGGATGCGGATGACTTCATCGACGCTCGTGACGAAGATCTTGCCGTCGCCGATGCGCCCGGTCTTGGCGGCGCGCTGGATGGTCTCGAGCACCTGGTGCACGAGGCCGTCGGCGACGATGATCTCGATCTTCACCTTGGGGACGAAGTCCACCACGTAGGCCGAGCCGCGGTAGACCTCCTTCTTGCCGCCCGTGCGCCCGAAGCCCTTGACCTCGGTGACGGTCATCCCCTGGATGCCGATCTGGCTGAGGGTTTCCTTCACCTCGTCGAGCTTGAAAGGCTTGATGATCGCTTCGACTTTCTTCACGGTGCCCTCCGATCGAGTTGCGCGATGCCCGGATTGGCAGCAGGGAGCCTAGCGGCGGGTTGTTTCCGCTCTGTTTCGGCGGCGTAAAATGACGGCCGGTTTATGGCCCGCCCGGCGTGTGCGGTAGCAGCGACTCGTCGAGTTCGAGCTTGCCGACGAGGTCGGCGGGGCGGGCGCAGCCGACCTCGGCCAGGAACGCGGCGAGCTCGCGGGCGACGCGCGCGGTGGCGTCGGGATCGACGAAGTTCCAGGTGCCGACCTGCACGAGAGTCGCGCCGGCGAGCAGGAACTCGGCGGCGTCCTCGCCGGTGCGGATGCCGCCCATGCCGAAGATCGGCACGCCCAGGCGCGCGCGCGCGACTTGGTAGACCATGCGCTGCGCGATCGGCTTGACCGCCGGTCCCGACAGGCCGCCGAAGATGGTCGCGAGCTTGGGACGGCGGGCTCGCGCGTCGATCGCCATGCCCGACACGGTGTTGATAACGGCGAGGCCGTCGGCGCCGCCGTCGACCGCGGCGCGCGCGATCGCGACGATGTCGGTGACGTTGGGCGTCAGCTTCACGATGAGCGGCAGGCGTGTGGCGCGGCGGCAGGACGCGACCAGCCTGCGCAGCGTCTCTGGATCGGTGCCGTACTCCATGCCGCCGGCCTTGATATTCGGGCACGAGACGTTCATCTCGAGCGCGTCGATGCCCTCGTGGCCGTCGAGCAACGCGGCGCACTCGGCGTACTCCTCGAAGCGCTCGCCGAAGAAGTTGACGACCACGCGCGTACCGAGCGCGCGCAGGAATGGCAGCTTGCCGCGCAGGAAGCCTTCGACGCCCACGTTCTCGAGGCCAATCGAGTTCAGCATTCCCGACGGCGTTTCGCAGATGCGCGCCAGCGGATTGCCCGCGCGCGGGCGCGGCGAGAGGCCCTTGGTGACGATGCCGCCGAGCGCCGAGAGATCGGTCAGGCCTTCGTACTCCTGGCCGTAGCCGAACGTGCCCGACGCGGCGAGCACGGGAGTCTTCCACGCGCGGCCGAGCGCGAAGGCGGTGAGATCGACGGTCACGCTCAGGGCCACACCTCGCGGGCTTCGAACACGGGGCCGTCGGTGCAGACGTAGAGGTAGGGCTTCTCGCGCGCGGGGACGGCGCAGCCGAGGCAGGCGCGGATGCCGCAGGCCATCGTCTCCTCGAGCGCCAGGTGGCAGGGAAGGCCGCGCTCGAGCGCGAGCGCGTGGAGCGCGCGCAGCATCGGCGTCGGGCCGCACGCCATGAGCGTGGCGCCGTCGAGGATGCCGCCCAGCGCCGCGGTCACGCGGCCGCGCGTGCCGGCGCTGCCGTCCTCGGTCGCAAGGCGCAGCGCGACGCCAGTGGCGCGCAGGTCGTCCTGCAGGACGAGATCCTCGCCCGTGCGACCGCCGTGGACGAGCGTGACGTGATCGGCGAGGCCCGCCGCCGCGGCGCGCTCCGCCTGCATGAGCAGCGGCGCGAGGCCGACGCCGCCGGCGACGAGCACGTCGCGGCGCGCCGCGTCGGGCGCGGGGAAGGGGTGGCCGAGCGGGCCGAGGATCGTCACGCGATCGCCCGCGCGCATGTCGCGGAACAGGCGCGTGCCGCGGCCGACCTCTTTCATGAGGAAGTCCGCGCCGCCGCCCGCGCGCACGCGCATGACGCTCATCGCGCGCGGCAGGATCGGATCGCCGTCCCATTCGCCGCGCAGCATCGCGAACTGTCCCGGCGCGCAGCCAGCCAGCTCGCCCGCGTCCTCGACGCGCAGGAGGAAGCTCTTGCCGCCGAGCTCGACGGTGCCTTGCACGCGCGCGGTGAATCGGGTCGCCAAGGCGCGCGAAGCTTAGCGCAAAAACCGGCTTCGCTGGCATGCCCGCACGGTCAGCCCGCCAGCGGGAGGCGCGTGATCGTGGAGACGGCGTCGAAGCCGGTGTCAAACGTGGCGATCGTCCGGATGTCGTGGTTGGCCATGACGGCCGCGTGCAGCGCGTCTCGCGCCGACAGGCCGCGCGTCGCGCACAGGATCTCTTTCGCGCGATCGGCGTCGGCGAGCGTGACGGGCAGCACGACCGGGCAGAGCTGCACGAACAGATCGTAGACCTCGCGCGCCAGGTCCAGCCGGCCAAGGGAGGCATATCGGTAGAGGATCTCCTGCAGAACCTCCGTGCTGGTGCAGGCGTCGACCTCGGCGGAGCGGACGCGGTCGAGGAATCTCCGGGCGGGCTCGCGGTTGCGGTGGTCGCGGCCGGCGACGTACATCGGAACGTTCGAATCGACGAAGACCTTCACGCGCGGCCGGCGTCGATCTCGGCGAGCATCTGCTCGATTTCGCCGGTGGGGGCGCCCAGCGACGCGAGGCGGGCGAGGGGATCGGCCGCGCCTCGGCGAGCCGACAGCGCCTGCTCGATGGCGCGCCGCACCCACGCGCCTTGCGACAGACGCTCGCGCTGGGCCGCCTTGCGGATGCGCGCGTCCAGAGAGGTCGGGATCAACACCTGAAGGCGATGACTCATATACTCATACTAATATACTCATCAGGCTCTGTCCAGGCTGGTTTCGGGCTACGAGGTGACGCGGTGCAGGAGGCTCACGGCGCGTGCGATGCGGCTCGGGCGCGCCGCGGACTGCCGCAGTTCGGCGCGAAAGCCGGCGGCGCCCAGCGTGAGATCGGCGTAGCGCCAGTGCGCGGTGAAGCCGCCGGGGTTGACGGCGAGCGTGCGGCCGAGTCGCACGGCGCCGCGTGACTCGTGGACGTGGCCGGAGACCGACGCATCGGGCTGCGCGCGCGCGAGGAAGTCGCGCACCGCCGTGCTGCCGACGTGAAGGCCCAGGAACATGCGATCGAGCGCGGTGCCTCGAGGCGGGCAGTGCACGACCGCGAGTCTTTGCTGGGCGCCGGTCGCGTCGGCGGCGGCCGCAGCCTCCGCGAGAAAGCGCGCGAGGTCGTCCTCGGGGTACTCGCTCGGCGTGCGCATCGGCGTCAGGTTGGAGCCGCCGACGCCGAAGATCGCGAGGTCGCCGAGGCGCACCGCGCGGCGGTGCAGCGAGAGGCCCTCGTCCTCGAGGTACGCGAGCGCTTCGGGGCGGTCGCAGTTGCCGTGCACGGCCAGCACTGCTTTCGCGTGGCGCCGCACGGCCTCGACGACGCGGCGCGCCGCCTCGCGCCCGCCGCGCCGCGTCAGGTCGCCGGCGAGGATCACGAGGTCGGCCGCGGCGAGCGCCGGCGCGACCGCCGCGATGCCGTCGAGGTCCTCGTGGACGTCCGAGAGGACGACGATGCGCGACGGGGTACACCCCGCCGGGTGGACTGTGGCGGTCACGGCGACGCGCGCAGCGCGGCTTCCAAGAGGTCCGCGGCCTGCTCGGCGGTGCGCGGGCGGTCGCGCGGGTCGGCGGCGGCGAGTCGTCGCGCGAGCGGCGTGTCGCCGAGGCGCTCGGCGAGGATGACGCCGAGCGCGTAGAGATCGGCGCGGCCGTCGACCGGCGTGCCGGCGCGCGTCTGCTCGGGCGCGAGATACGCGCGCTTGCCGCGCGCGACATCGGCGAGGTGGCCGATCGGCCGCGCGGAGCCGAAGTCGAGCAGCGTCGCGCGGCCGTCGCGCGCGACGCGCACGTTGGACGGGCTGACGTCGCCGTGGACGAAGCCGGCTGCGTGCACGGCGGCGAGCGCGCCCGCGACGTCGAGTGCCACGCGCAGCACTTTCCGCGGCGGCAGAGTCGCGCGGCAGAGGTCGCGCCCCGGCACGTACACGAGCGTCAGCGCTTCCGGCGCCCGCTCGAGCATCCGCACGACGCCCGGATGATCGATCGCCGCGAGCGCCGCGGCCTCGCGCGCGAGCACTTCCTCGAAGCCGGCGCGCGCGAGCTTCACGACGCGAGCGCCGCGGCGAAAAAGGAGAGCCGTCCCACCCCGCGCGAAAGGAACCGAGCCCGAGTCTGCACCGCCCGGTCTGGCCCGCCCTGCCGGCCTCACTCCATCTCCAGCAGCATCACGACCGCGTCCTCGCCGTCATCGGCGTAGTAGTGCGGGCGCACGCCGACGGCCTGGAAGCCGAACTTGCGGTACAGGCCCACCGCCGCGCCGTTGGAGCGGCGCACCTCGAGCGTCACGTACCGGCAGCGCCGGCGTTTTGCGAAGTCGATGATGTGGCCGAGCATCTGGCTCGCCAGGCCGCGCCGGCGGCTGTCCGGAAGAATCGCGATGTTGAGCACGTGCACCTCGTCGCGCACGAGCCAATAGTTGGCGAACCCGAGGATCGGTCCGCCGCCGCCGCCGCGCGGGCGCAGGATATCGAGGTGCGCCCAGTCGCGTCCCATCTCCTCGAGGAGGATCTGCCGCGCCCACGGCCGTCGAAAAGATCGGCGCACAATCTCCATGACCTGATCGAGGTCGATCGGCCGAAGCGTCACGATCTCGAACCGCGGTTCGCGCGGGGCGACGGCCACGCCGGATGGTATGCTCGCGTCCCGCCTGGATTCAAGGCAGCACGACGGGCAAAGGAGCAAGCCCCGACATGGCGATACGCACCATCGGCCTCACCGGCGGAATCGCGAGCGGCAAGAGCGCCGTCGCGCGGCTCGTGCGCGAGCATGGCGTGCCGGTGATCGACGCCGACGCGCTCGCGCGGATCGTCGTTATGCCGGGGCAGCCGGCGCTTGCGGAGATACGCAAAGCGTTCGGCGACGCCGTGATCGACGCGCAGGGCTGCCTCGATCGCGGCCGCCTCGGGAAGATCGTGTTTGGCGACGCCGAGGCGCGGCGCCGGCTCGAAACGATCACGCACCCGCGCATCGCCGAGGAGGCGCGGTGGCGCATCGCCGAGCTCGCTGCGCGCGGCGAGCCGGTCGCGGTCTACGAGGCGGCGCTGCTGGTCGAGAGCGGCCTTCACCGCGCGCTGGACGGGCTGATCGTCGTGCGCGCGTCGGATGCGACGCAGCTCCGGCGCCTGCGCGAGCGCGACGGGTTGGACGAGGCGCAGGCGCGGCTGCGCCTGGCCGCACAGTTGCCGCTCGCCGAGAAGATCGCCGCGGCCGACTACGTCGTCGACAACGATGGATCGCTCGAAAGTGCCGCGCGCCAG
>JBBTFH010000217.1:12546-14377 GCA_038041915.1 Myxococcota bacterium | reverse complement strand
CGCGAGATCTGATCGCATGACTCCATCGCGCGGAAGGATCCCCGGCGCGCTCGCGACGCTGGCCGGCGCCTGCGGCGACGGGGGCGTAGCCGGCCCGCGCGACGCCGCGGCCGACGCCGCGACCGACGCGGCGGCCGACGCGACGATCGACGCGTTCAGCCGCTACGGCACGATTCCGCCCGGCGAGGAGTGCCCCTCCGGCATCGGCTGCGTGCCCAGCGTGGAATGCTCGTACGCCGTCTCGCTCAACCTGTTGCTCTGCACCATCCCGTGCTGCACCGACGCCGACTGCCAGGGGGTTGGCTTCGAGGCGTGCTGCATGGTGCCGATGGGAACCCAGCCGGCGAGGCTCTGCGTGTCCCCGAGCCTGGGCGTCTGCGCGGCTCCCAAGGACCTCACGGACGGCTCGTCCGGCGGCGACGGCGGCGACGGCGGGACGGGCTGCAGGCTCACGTTGGACGACGACTTGCCGGACGCCGCCGTAACGCGCCGCTCGCGCGACGCGTTCGAGCAATGAGGGATGCGCCTCCTTGTCAGGCGGGGACCTCCGGCGTATACAGTAGGCGGCGGTGGGACGCGTAACGTGCGGAAACTGATCACGCTCGGATGGGCCTTGGGACTCGCCGGTTGCGACGGGAGCGGCGGGAGCGCGCCAGGCGGCCCGCTCGCCTCGGGCCCGAGCTCCATGGATGGCTCCACGGATGGCTCCGCGGACGCCGGCGGTGACGCCGGCGGCGACGCCTGCAATGGGACCTGCGAGGCGGCTGGCGATTGTGTCGCGTGCCCCCAGGATTGCGCGAAGACCGGGGAGTGCGACAGCGATTGCGGCAACGAGGGTTGCGACCTGCCCGGCGATTGCGCGAAGTGCCCGCTCGAGTGCATGGTGCAGCAGTGTTACGGTGAATGCGACAACGGTGAGTGCGACTTCCCAGGCGACTGTATGCCGTGCCCCGGCGAGTGCGGCGGCGAATGCGACTCCGACTGTGGAAACGGGAAGTGCGATTTCCCGGGCGACTGCTCGGATTGCCCCGAGGATTGCAGCGGGGATCAGTGCGGAGCGGGGGCCTGCGCCAACGAAGTGTGCGACTTTCCCGACGACTGCTTCGCGTGTCCCGCCGACTGCACGGCCGGCGAATGCGACTCCGACTGTGGAAACGGGAAGTGCGAGTTGCCAGGCGACTGTTGGGATTGCGCCGGGGAGTGCAGCGAGGATCAGTGCGGAGCGGGGGCCTGCGCCAACGAAGTGTGCGACCTTCCCGACGACTGCTTCGCGTGTCCCGAGGACTGCACGGCCGGCGAATGCGACTCCGACTGCGGCAACGACGTGTGCGATTTCCCGGGCGACTGCATGGATTGCCCTTCGGACTGTAGCACCGGCGGCTGTTTCTCCGACGGGTGCGGCAACGGCGCGTGCGACCTCCCGTACGACTGCGGCGACTGCCCGGAGGATTGCGACGCCGGCCAGTGCGATGCGTCGATGAGCTGCGGCAACGGCGCCTGCGATAACCCGGCTGACTGCATGACGTGCCCGTCCGAGTGCGCGAGCGGCGAGTGCGGCAGCGGCTCGTCGTGCGGCAACGGCGCCTGCGACCCGCCCGAGGACTGCTTCTACTGCCCCTCGGAATGCGCCGGCGGCGGGTGCGAGTCCGCCTGCGGCAACGACGCCTGCGACTTTCCCGGCGACTGCTCGGCGTGCTCGGCGGAGTGCTCGGTCTCCGAGTGCGCGGGCGCCGATTGCGGCGACGGCGCGTGCGACCTGCCGGGCGACTGTTTCTTCTGTGCCGAGGAGTGCGGTGGCGGCGAGTGCGACGGCGGCGCGACGACCTGCGGC
>JBBTFH010000217.1:0-12446 GCA_038041915.1 Myxococcota bacterium | reverse complement strand
AACGCGTCCTGCGACATGCCCAGCGATTGCGGGGCTTGCCCCTCTGAGTGCACGGGCGGCGAGTGCGGCGGGGCGACGACCTGCGGCAACGCGTCCTGCGACATGCCCAGCGATTGCGGGGCTTGCCCCTCTGAGTGCACGGCCGGCGAGTGCGATCCCGACTGCGGCAACGGCGCCTGTGACTTTCCCGGCGACTGCCTGGCCTGCGCCGAAGAATGCGGCGGCGGTGAGTGCGGCTAGGCGCACGCGCAAAGTGACCATCGTCCGCTGTCCATCACCGCGGGCGAATGGGCGCCCCATGGCCGTCCGCTGGGCTCTGGTGCTGCCCCTCGTCGCTGCCTGCGGCGCCGCCGACGACGGCGAGGGATCGACGGAGGACCCGAGCCCGGACGAAGGCGCTTCGCTTGACGGCGGGGCCTGCCCGGCGGCTGAAGCGCCCCCCGCGTGCGACCCGCCCACCCCGGAGGGCGCGGGCGCCCCGCTGTTCCGTGACGATTCCGC
The DNA here is from genome assembly GCA_038041915.1 of Myxococcota bacterium. Lineage (GTDB taxonomy): Bacteria > Myxococcota_A > Polyangia > JBBTFH01 > JBBTFH01 > JBBTFH01. Next base: position 11,945 of record JBBTFH010000217.1, on the reverse strand, counting down.
CGCCCTGGGCATCGACTTCGTCCACCACGGCGACCCGAAGACGGAAAACTTCATCCGGCTGCTCGTGCCCGGCGTTTGCCTCTTCGACTTCAACGGCGACGGCCGCCTCGACCTCTATTTCGCGGATACCGCCGGCAACCCGAACCGCCTCTACCGCAACGACTGCGGAGGCTTCACCGACGTGACCGAGGCGATGCGCGTGGGCGACCTTGGCGAGGGCGTCGGCTGCCTGGCCTTCGACTACGACAATGACGCCGACATGGACCTCTACGTGACCAACCAGGGGGAGGATCGCCTGCTGCGCAACGACGGCTGTCGCTTCACCGACGTCACGGCCGAGGCCGGGATATCCGAACCCCTCGCGAGCACGTCGGCGACCGCGGGCGACGTCGACAACGACGGCGACCTCGACCTCTTCGTCGGCGTGTCAACGCGGCCGCCCGCGCTCTTTATCAACGACGGCGCGGGCGCCTTCCACGACGAAGCCGCCGCGCGCGGGTTCGTGTATTCAGACCAGACGCTCGCGACGCTATTCGTGGACTTCGACGCCGACGGCGATGTGGACCTGTTCGTGGGCAACGACGCCGGGCCCGTCCAGCCCGACCGGCTCTACGTCAACGATGGCCTCGGCGCCTTCCAGGACCTCGCGCCGGCCATGGGGCTCGCGTACGACTCGACCGGCGATTCGGCCGACACGATGGGCGTGGACGTGGGAGACTACGACCGCGACGGCTGCCTGGACGTGGCGATCACGAACCTCTCGAACCGGCACGCGTTCATCTACGACTGCGACTGCTCACCGACGATAACGTGCCACGAGGCTTCCGCCGAGTTGGGCGTGGCGGGGCCGACGGCCGGCTACACCAACTGGGGCGTCGGCTTCGTGGACATGGACCAGGACGCCGACCTGGATCTGTTCACCGCGAGCGGCCTCCTCGGCGGCGCGCAGATGGTCCCCAACACGGATCAACGAAACCAGCTCTTCTGGAACGAGGCCGGCGTATTCGTCGAGCACGCGCCCGAGCCGAGCGACGCGCTGGAGGTCGAGCAGAACAGCCGCGGCGCGGCGTTCGGCGACATCGACGGCGACGGCGACCTGGACGTGGTGGTCGCCAACTTCGGCCAGCCTCCGGCCGTGCTCCGCAACAACGCCGCGAGCGGGCATTTCCTGATGGTTCGTCTCGTCGGCACGTCGTCCAACCGCCAGGGTGTCGGCGCCCTCGTGACCGTCATCATCGACGGCCGCACGCTGACCGAGCCCGCCGTCGCCGGCGGCAGCTACCTCGGGTCGAGCGACCCGCGCGTACACTTCGGCCTGGGCGACGCGATGTTCGCCGATCTGGTCGTCGCATGGCCGAGCGGCATCGTGCAGTACTTGAGCGACCTCCAAGCCGACCAGTTCCTGACCGTCGTGGAAACGGCGCCGTGATGCGACGCCTCGCCCTCCCTGTGGCGCTGATCGCGGGCGTAGCGCGATGCGGAGGCGGGGCCGGCGTCGGCGCGGACGAGGGCGACGACGGGCCGGCAGGCGACGGGACAAGTGGCCAGGACGGCGGCGAGGGCCAGCCCGACTGGCATCAGGATCCCGGCTGCAGCCCGCCCGCCGTCGCGCGCCCCGCCGGCTCGCCGTTCGCCGACGTGACCTTCGCCTGGGGCTTCGGTGGCGCGATGGTGAGCGGCGCGTGCATGCTCGACGCGGAGGGCGACGGCGATCAGGACCTCTTCATGGCCGGCAACCAGGCCCTCCTCTTCCGCAACAACGGCGCGGGAACCTTCACGCCGTCCTCGCTCCTGGAAGCGGGCGAGCTCGTCATCATCGGCTGCCTGGCCTTCGACTACGACCACGACTGGGACTCCGACCTCTTCCTCACCCGCGCCTGCGGCGTCGGGCAGTCGTGCGGTGCGCTCCTCCTGCGCAACGACAACGGCGCCTTCACCGATGTGACGGAAGAGGCGGGCCTTGTCACGCCTGGCTTCGAGCAGTCGGCCACGGCCGGCGACATCGAGGGCGACGGGGACCTCGACGTCTGCGTCGCGACGCTCTTCGGCAACCCGGCCGAGACGTCGAGCCCCCAACCCGATCTGCTCCTGGTCAACGACGGCGCCGGTCACTTCACCGAGGAGGCGGCGGCGCGCGGCCTGACGGCGGCCGAGCCCACGTTCACGGTGCTGTTCGTCGACATCGACGGCGACGGCGACGTGGATCTGCACGTCGGCAACGACGGCGGCTTGATCGTCCCCGACCGCATGTACCTCAACGACGGAGCCGGATCCTTCAAGGACGGCGGGGCGATGATGCGCCTCGACTTCGACGACGACCATGACTCGTCGGACACGATGGGCGTGGACGTCGGCGACTGGGATCTTGACGGCTTCCCGGATCTGGTCGTGACGAACTACGATGGCCGGCCGACGCAGCTCTACGACTGCGACGCCGACCTCGTGTGCCGGAACCTCGCGGCCGAGGTTGGCCTCGAGTCCAGCGGTGACTACACGAACTGGGGAATCGGCCTGGAGGACTTCGACCACGACATGGATCTGGACCTGTTCGAGGTTTCCGGCTGCAACTTCAGCCGCGAGAAGTGCGCCAGCCCTCCGGTCGACGTGGAGGACCAGCTCTTCTGGAACGAGGGCGGCGCCCTCGCGCGATACCTGGCGCCGCCGGGCGACGCGCTGGCGCTCAATCGCGAGGGCCGCGGCCTCGCCTTCGGCGATCTCGACGGTGACGGCGACCAGGACATCGCCATCGCCAACTTCGACGGCGTGCAGGTTCTGCGCAACGACGCCGCGTCCGGCCACTGGCTGCGCGTGCTGCTGCGCGGCACGACTTCCAACGCCGACGGCGTGGGCGCGCGGGTCACCGTGCAGGCTGCCGGGGGCTGCGCGATGACCGAGCAGCGAATCGCCGGCGGCAGCTTCCTCTCGTCGCATGATCCGCATATGCACTTCGGCCTTGGGCCGGCGACCAGCGCGGATGTGACCGTGATCTGGCCGAGCGGCCTCGTACAGACGCTCGAGGACGAGGCCGCCGACCGGACGATCGTCATCGCGGAGGGGATCGAGTGAAGGCGGCGCGCCTCTGCTGGCTCTTCTACGCGGCCTGCGGCGGCGCGAACAAGTCCCCCGCAGCCGACATGCCCGACGTACGCGACATGTCCGACGGCAGGCCGACATCGGACGGCGGCGCCTCCCCGGACGCCGCGCCGACGCTTTTTCACGACGTGTCCGCCCCGTGCATCTCCGACTTCTCGCTCGGCCTGTCGCCGCCCGAAGTCATCGGCAGCGGCGCCGGGCTCTTGGACGCCGACGGCGACGGCGACCTCGACGTGGTGCTCGCCTCGCAGAGCACCCCGGCGCGCTTCTGCCGCAACCTGGGCGGGCTCGCCTTCGAGGACGCGACCGACGAGATCGGCCTGGGCGGAATCCTCGATGCGCGCGGCTTCGCGGCCGCCGACTACGACGCGGACGGCGACCAGGATCTCTACGTGACCCGGCGCGGCTCCGATCGGCTGTACCGGAACGACGGCGGCCACTTCGTGGACGTGACGTCGGCGTCCGGCATCGGCGAGGCGGGGCTCTCCTACAGCGCCGCGTTCTGCGACCTCGATCGGGACGGCGACCTCGATCTCTACGTGGGCGTCTACATCGGCGACTACCCGCCGGGCGGGGGTTCGCGGAACAACCAGTTGCTGCGCAACGACGGCGGCTTCTTCGTCAACATCGCGGCCAGCGCCGGCGTGGACTCGATGGGTGAGACGCTGGCCGTGACGTGTGTGGACTACGACGACGATGGCGACCTCGACCTCTACGAGGTCAACGACTTCGGGCCGTGCAGCATCCCGAACCGCCTCTGGCGCAACGACGGCGAGCTGCAATTCACCGACGTGGCGCCGACCCTCGGCATCGACGCGCACGTTTTCGGCATGTCCGCCCTCGCCTGCGACATCGACAACGACCTGGACCTGGATCTCTACGCGAGCAACCTCGGCGCGAACCTGCTCCATCGCAACGACGGCGGGAGCTTCGTCGAGGTGGCGCAAGAGATTGGCGCGGCCGCCATGGGCTATGCGTGCGCTTCGGACCCATGTCGCGCCTGCACCGGGCGCTACGGCCCGTACGCGCTCTGCGCCGAGTGGGCCGAGTTCGCCGATCGGTATGCGGATCCGACTTCGAGCGACTATCTCATGTCGAGCTTCGGCGCCGTCTGCTTCGACGCGGACCAGGACGGCCGGCTCGATCTCGCCGTGGTCAACGCGCCGGTCGTGTCGGGCAGCGACCTCCCGGACGGATGGTGCCCGCCGAACGTGCTCCTGCACAACGCCGGCGGTGGCTTCGAGGACTGGAGCGAGGGCTCCGGCCTGGCTCAGCTCGAAGGCGACCAGGTATCGATCGCCGCGGGCGACCTCGACGGCGACGGCGACCTCGACCTCGTGGTCCACGGCGAGGCTGCCGCCGGTCCGCAGAACGGCACGGCCCATCTGCTGCGCAACGACATGGCGGTCGGCCATTGGCTGACCGTAAGGCCGCAGGGCGTCGCGTCCAACCGCGACGGCATCGGCGCGCGCGTCGAGGTTCGCGCCGGCGACCTCCACATCGTACGCGAGCTGTCCGGCACGATGGGGTTCGCCGCCGCGATGCCGCACGAGGCGCACTTCGGCCTGGGGGGAGCTGGCCTTGCCGACGAGGTCACCGTGCGTTGGCCCTCGGGCGCGCTGGACCGGCTGCTCGAGGTCCCGGCAGACCAGCGCATCGTCGTCGTGGAGGGCTCGTCGCCCTGAGCGCCACGGCGTGGGCGGCCCTCGAACGCCGCGTCGCCGCGATTTCGCAACGCGGTTCGCTTGCACGCGCTGGCGGGCGCGGCTAGGATGGTGGACATGCCCAAAACGATACCGTTCGTGATGCTCTTCGGTGTTGGCCTCGTGCTCCTCGCGGGCGGGGCCGGCGTTTGGCTGTTCGGCGGATCTTCTGGATCGGACGCGCCGGCCCAGGCCGCCGCCCCAGCGGCCGCTTCATCGGCGGAAACCACCAAGCTCGGCAAGGCGATCGCCCAGTACCGGCGTCCCTCGGAGCCGGGCGCGGGCGCCCCGGAGGCGGCGCCGAGCGCTGCGGCCGAGGAGGGCAAGGCCGAGCCGTCGGCGAATGAAGCGCCGGTGCCCGATTTGAATCCGGGCTCGCGAATTCCGACGGAGTGGCCGGTTGCGCTCAAGCGCGTCCGCGAGCGGCTGGACCGGGACCGGACCGGCCGCCAAGCGGACGCGCGCCTGGTCGCCCAGGAATGCACCGACGACGGCTGTGTCGCCTACCTGGACGTGGCGTCGGTTGCCGGTGTGGGCACCAACCGCGCCGACAGCAACAGCCTCGAGCATGCGCAGGCGATCTTCAGCCACTACGGCTCGGTCTCGAAGGAGGTCTACGCGGGGCTCTTCCCCGGCACGCCCACGCTTTCGGTCATGACCGGAGACGCTTCGAGACCCGCCAAGGTAGCGATCTACTTGATTCCCCCCGGGACGAACCCCGAGAGCCCGGCCTTCAAGAAGCGCGTCGAGGAGCAAATCATGGCGCAGCTCTTCGGCTCGCGCGGGACCGCGCCCCAGAAGTAGCGGGGATTGCCTTTCCGTCGAGGGTGCACTACTGTGCCGCAATGAAGTTTCTTACCGGTGTGACCTGCGCGTTGGTCGTGATCGGCTGCAAGGGAGGGGACGACGCGGCGGACGGGGAGGGGGACGGCGGGAACGCTTGCGGGGACGGGATTTGCGACTTCCCGGTCGACTGCACGAACTGCCCGGAGGACTGCATCGCGGGCGAGTGTGGGGGCGGCGCCTGCGGCGACGGCACGTGCGACGTGCCCGGCGACTGTATGAGCTGCCCCGAGGACTGCACCAAGGCTGACTGCGTGGCCCCCGGGGATGGGATGAGTTGCGATAACGGGGCCTGTGACCTCCCGGCCGATTGCTTTTCGTGTGCGGACGAGTGCCTCCCCGAAGACTGCGAGACGTGCGGGAACGCCACCTGCGACGCTCCGGTCGACTGTGACATCTGTCCCGAGGAGTGCACGGGCGGCGAGTGCAAGAAGGGTTCGTCATGTGGCAACAGCGCCTGCGACGTGCCCTACGACTGCTTCATCTGTCCCGAAGACTGTCCGCCGGAGGTGTGCGAGAGCGGGTGCGGCGACGGTCTCTGCAATCCCAAACAGGACTGCGAGGACTGCGTCGAGGACTGCTCGCCGGAGGAATGCGGGCTTTCTGGCATCGACGCGCCCGACGTCGACTCGCCCGACGGTGGCGGTTCGCCCGACAGCGGCACGCCCGACAGCGGCACGCCCGACAGCGGTCCGCCCTGCGAAACCATCGCGGCTGAGTTCCCGCTGAACGAAGCGGAAGGCAGCGCTACCGTGTCGGGAGGCGGCGTGACCGGGACTCTCGTCGGCTCGGAGGGGATCGATTACCTCCTCGACCAATCGGGTCCCGGCGGCTTCGGAAGCGCCATCTTCTTCGACGGAGGGCGCGTCGAGGTCGGCGGCCTGACGACGATCCCGGAGAAGGTCACCATCGAGATGATGGTGCAGCCTGCCGTGAACGGGACCATCCTGCGCTGGACCGACGACGACAGTTTCCGAGGCCTCGTCATCGCCTTCCAGGGAGGCCTCGCGCAGGTCAGCTTCTGCACCGGGTCGTGCGAAGGCCTCTCGACGTGGTCGGGGCCGGCCGAGATCGACGGCTGGGGCCACCTCGCGGTCGTGCGAGAGCGCGAAACGATCCGCCTGTACGTCGAAGGCACGCTCCAGACGGAGCTCACGGCGGCCTCGGGCGACGCGATCTTGGTCAACCAGCCGTTGCGTTTCGGGACGGCCTACGATTCGTCCGACGATTTCCAAGGATCGATCGCCTGGTTCAGGCTGCGCTTCTGCGCTGGCTCCAGCGGCTCGTCCTTCGCGGTTCCGGTGTCCGAGTGAGCCGCTTTCGGGCGGGTGCGCTGGCGCTGCTGCTGCCGTGCGTGGCCTCGGCGCGCCGCGTCGCGCCGGAGGAGGAGCGGATCCGCGAGGCGCTCAAGCAGCAGGCGCCCAAGGCGCTGACGGCCTTCGACGACGCGACCGACGCGATGGATAAAGCCGAGATGAGCATGGCGCGGCGACTGTTCGAGGCGGTGCTCGGGGAGGCCCCGAACTTCGCGCCGGCGATGCGCCGGCTCGCGTACGTGATGACGCAGGAGGAGGAGCCCGACCTGGATTCCGCCGAGCAGTTGGCGCGCGAATCGCTCGCGATCGAGGACAGCCCCGATGGGCGGATTGTGCTCGCGTCGGTTCTCCTTACCCGGAACAGCATCGACAGCAACAAGGAGGCGCTCGCGGTGCTCAAGGATCTGGTCACGCGCAAGTCGCCGGATCGGACGATGGCTCTGCTGCTGGTGGAGGCGGCCACGCGGCTGCGCGATGCCGACACGGTGAAGTGGGCGATCCCCGTGCTCAAGGATCTCACCCCTGACCCGGAGACTCGCGAGAAACTCGACGCGATGCTCCTGCGCCTGGGCGGCCCTGCTCCCAAGCCCGCCGCCTCCTCGGAATGGAAGGGCGCGCTTCAGAGCTCCGAGCAGGCGCACTATGGCGACGCCTCGCGCTCGGCGCCATCGTCGTTCCTGCGGCGCGGTTCCGTCGTCCTGGTCATGCTCGGGCTCGGACTCGTGCTCATGGTCGCCGGCGTGATCGTGCTGCTGCGCTCGCGGGCGCGGCGCCGACCGGCCGAGTGAAGCCATCGTCCCTGGCCGTCGCGGTGGGCGCCGCGACGGCGCTCGCCTGCGCGGTCACGGCCTCGCCCTGGGTGCAGGGAGGCGACTCCGGCGAGATGATCGCCGTCGCGGCCCGCGGCGGCGTGCTCCACCCGCCGGGCTACCCGCTCTACGCGATGCTCGCGCGCGTCTTCGCGCAGCTTCCGTTCGGGTCGGTGGCCTGGCGCGTGTCGCTGCTCTCAGCAGCGGCCATGGGCGTGGCCGCCGGCGTGATCGTGCAGGCGCTGCGCGGCATGGGCGTCTCGGGCGCCGCCGCCGCCTCCGCCACGCTCGGTTTGGCGCTCTCGCCGCTCATCTGGACCTATGGCAGCCTCCCGGAGGTCTTCGCGCTGCACCTGGCCCTCGCCGCGGTCGTCGTGCTCGCGGCCGTCCGTCGCGACGCGCCCCTCGCCGGCCTTGCGATGGGCCTCGGCGCGGCGAACCACCACACGCTCGTGCTGCTTTTGCCGCTGGCGATCCTTGCCTGCCGCCGCCGGCCACTGGTGGCCGCCGCGGCGCTCCTCGCCGGCCTGACGCCGTACGCGTACCTCGTCTATCAGGCGCGGCACGCGACGCCCGGCGCCTGGGTTTGGGGCGACGCCGGCGGCTGGCACGGCCTCGTCCGCCACTTCCTGCGCGCCGAGTACGGCACGTTCACGCTCCACGCCGGTTACGGCCAGCCCGGTTACTGGCGCCACCTGGTCGCCTACCTGGTGCACCTTCCCGACCAGACGCTCGCCGTCGGGCTGATCGCGGGCCTCGCGGGGTTGGCGTGGCTGCCGCGCGGGCTGCGCCTCGCGTTCGGGGCGTCGCTCACGCTCGCGGTCGCCTTCCTGTGCGTCTTCAACACGCCGGTCAACGGCATCATGCTCGCCATCGCGCAACGGTTCTGGCTGCTGCCGACGTTCCTGCTCGCCGTCCCGGCCGCCTTCGCGCTCGACCGCCTCCGAATCCGCATGCCACGCATCGGCCTCGCGGCGCTGGTCATCTTTCCGCTGCTCCAGGCGGCCCGCTCCTACCCGCTCGCCGACCAGCGTCGCGATGACACGCTCGAGCGCTACGTGCGCGACGCGCTGGCCATCGCCGCGCAAGACGCCGTGATCGTCGGCCGCGGTGACGAGGCCGTGTTTGGCTTCCTGTACGGTCGGGCGGTGCTCGGCCTCCGCCCCGACGTCCGGTACGTCGACGGCAACATGCTGGCGGCCAACGAGTGGTATTTTCGCCGCGTCCAGCGTGATGTCGGCGAGGTCGGCGCCGCGTTCGGAGCGATATCCGACGCCGGTGTCGTCGGCGCGCTGGTTTCGCGCGGCCCCGTCTATCTGACGCGCGTCCTCGAGGTCCCGCTGCCGCTGTGGCCCGAGGGACCGCTCCTTCGTGTCGGCGACCCGCCGGCGCTCGACCAGGTGGCGCGGCTCAACGAGGAGATCTTCCGCCGCCGGCCTCCGCCGGTCGGCCCGTGGCGTCCGTGGGCGCTGCAGGTCCGCCGTGCTTACGGCGCGAGCTACGGCGCGCTGGCGCGCCAGATGGAGGGCGCAGGCCGCCCCGCCGAGGCCGGCGCCTGGTTCGAACGGGCGCACAAGATGGTGGTCGACGCGCCGTAGCGCCGATAGCCGCGATAGCGACGACGGCGCTCTACGCCATCGTCGCCGTACAAGGCTACGATGCGCCCACGGTCCACCGCGTCATCGATGACGAGCGCGCGGCCAAGGTCGGTCAGAGCGGCAGGCGAGCAAGGCTGAGCAGCCCGGGCTTGGAGGCCAAAGCGACCTTGGGTCCGAACGACACTTCGATCTCTCGCGCGATGTCTTCAAGGACCGTCGCGTCGACTATCTCGGTGGTGACCTTCGGCGGGACGGACCGGCGCATCGTGACCTGGCGCACCAGGTAGCGCGCGAAGGCGTTCCCGAGCTGTGAGCTCTGGCCCGCGTCGAGCCCGAGCTTCCGGCCGAGCTCCGTGCCGGCCTTGGCGCCCGCCTCCAGCTTCTCGCGCGTTCCCTTCGCGAGCCGGCCGTGGTCGTCCACCAAGACCTTCACGTCGTCCTCCGCCAGCCAAAGCTTGCGCGCGATCGCGACGGCCTCGTCGCCGAGCTTGTGCGAGGTCCACGGGAAGGCGTCCGGATGGTTCCGGTGCTTCCCTTTGGCCGCCGCGGACTGCGGCGACCCGGCCGCGGACCGTGGCGACCCGGTCGCGGCCTGGTGCGCATCCGCGACCTGCGGCGGTGGCGGCAGCGGCGGCGGGACCACAATCATGTGAGGCTGCCCGCTTCGCACCGTCACCACCATCCAGACGGCCAGCCCGGCGGCCAAGCCACTCATGGCGATGCTCAGCACGAGAGCGATACGGGTGAAGGTTCTGTCGGAGGGCATCAGGAGTAGTAGAAGAGAGAGAGGGGGAGGGAGAGAAAGAAACCCGCGGCGCCGGCGTCGGCCGCCGGCGCCGCGGGGTGAGTGCGGATTGCTAGTTGATGGTCAGGCACATCGAGTGAGCGTGGGAGTTCGCGCTGCCGCAACTCGCTCCGCAGTTCGCGCTGCAGCAGGAGCCGCCGCTCGCCGTACACGAGTTCGAGCTGCTCGCCGTGCAACCGACCGTCGGGCCTTGGCAGGTCTCGCCGCCGACCCAACCCGAGCCATCCTCGCCGATGTTGTAGAGCTCGGCGCTGATGCACCAGGTCAACTGCGTGCTGCCGGGGCACGTGGCATTGCCCTGGGTGCTGCATGAAGCCGAGCAGCTGCAGCTCGTGCTCACGGTGTTGCAGCACTGGCCGCCTACGGTGTTGCAGCACTGGCCGCCGCAGTGGCCGCAGGTCTGACCGCAGCCCCACCAACTGCAGGTGAAGTGGCAGCAGAAGTGCTGGCAGAAATGGCAGGTGGTGTGCGTGCAGAAGTGGCAGCTCGAACAGACGCTGCTCGACGAGCTGCAGCTCGTGCCGCAGGATGCGTTGGCCGCCACATCGAACGTGCTGTAGCTGTTCAGGCCGCTGCCGCCCGAGATGTTGCGGGTATTGCCGCTGCCAGAGACGACGATGCCACCGCTTCCGGTGATGTTCTCGATGTTGTTGGAGTCAAGGACAACCGCGAACGAGTTGGCCGAGCTCAGCGTCGCCGCGTCGCCTGCCGCCCGCGCCGCCGCCTCCACCGCATCAGCCCCCGCCCGCGTCGTAGCTTCCGCCGCGTCGCCTGCCGCCCGCGCCGTAGCTTCCGCATTGATGTTGTTCTGCAACGTCGTGTCCGCCGCCAGGCGCGACGCCGCTTCATTGTTGATGTTGCTCTGCAACGTCGCGTCCGCCGCGCTGCGCGCCGCCGCCTCGTTGTCGATCGCCGCCTGGAGCGTCGCGTCCGCCGTCTCACGTGCCGACGTCTCCGTCGCGTCCGCTGCCGCCCGCGTCGCCGCCTCCGTCGCGTCCGCCGCGCTGCGCGCCGCCGCTTCCGCGTCGAGGTTGGCCTGGAGCGCCGCGTCCGCCGCCTCACGCGCCGATGCTTCCGTCGCGTCCCCGAGCGCCCGCGCCGCCGCTTCGGCCGCATCGGCCGCGCTGCGCGCCGCGGTCTCCGCGTCGATGCTGGCCTGGAGCAACGCATCCGCCGTCTCGCGCGCCGATGCCTCCGCGGCGATCGCGGCCTGGAGTGCCGTGTCGGCCCCGGCACGCGCTGCCGCTTCCGCATCGAGCCCCGCCTGGAGCGCCGCGTCCCCCGCCTCACGCGCCGCCGCTTCGGCCGCGTCGGCCGCCTCACGCGTCGCTGCTTCGGCCGCGAGCGCCGCCTGGAGCGCCGCGTCCCCCGCCTCACGCGCCGCCGCTTCGGCCACAATCTTGGCGTCGACGTGCTCGTGGAGTGCATCAAGCGCCGCCAGGTTGATCGCCATCATGTCGTCGTCGACGTTGTTCATCGGAGAGTCCTGCGCAACCGTCACCGTGGTGCCCTTCGCGTCGGTGAAGGCGCAGTCCTCGCCCCTGGCGATAAACGCGTCCCAGGACGCACACGCTTCGACGGTGATGAACACGTCTTCGCTGAGATACGCGTCCAGCAACGCATCGGAGAACGGGAGTGCGAACCGGCCTTCGCATTCCTGGAGCTGCCCGAACTCCATCGGGACGTTTTCGTCGCTCTGGATCGGGTTTCCGCCGGAGTCCGACACCGTGTACCGCCCCGCGTGCCAATGATTGAGCCCAGGGGGGTTCTTGTCACCA
>JBBTFH010000216.1:7865-22893 GCA_038041915.1 Myxococcota bacterium | reverse complement strand
GTCAGGGCGTTGGGGGCCAGAATTTTCCGGCCGCGGCGCTCCGCGGCGGCGGCTGGAACAATGGTACGGACGCGGGCGCGTTCACGCTGCGCTTGGACCACGCGCCGTCGCGCTCGGACACGACCCTCGGCGCGCGCTGCTGCGCGGGGGGTCGGTAGTTGGTCTTTGGTCCTTCGATCTTCGGTCCTTCGGCAATCTGGCTCCGGGTCCTTTTCCGGAAGCTTCCGTAAGGAACAGCCTCATTTCCGGAAGCGGCTTCCGGAAATCGCGCCCGGTTTCCGGAAACGGCTTCCGGAAGCTTCCGGAAACGGGTTGACCGCTTCCGGAAGCCGCGATAGGTGGTCCGCGTGAATCGGACGTACACGCTCGCGGAGGCGGCCGCGCTTCTCCGGTGCGCTGTACCTCGCGTGCTATCATCCGACGTGCAGCAGGGAGAGAGACTGGCCGATGGCACAACCCGAGAGGAACTCCCCACACAGCCTTGACGAGGCGCTGGCGCGTCTCCGACAAGACCCCACACGGCCCGTCCGCGCTCACGTCGACGATATCGAAGTCGAGCTTCGCGCCGTCGGGCCCGTCGGGGCGCCGATGAAGCTCGGCGACTGGATGGCCGCCGCCGGGCCATGGGAAGGTGAGTCCGCCGACGAGATCCTCGCGATCCTGCGCGAAGGACGTGAATCGGGAGGCAGCGCGGACGCTCCCGATCTGTGATCTGGCTCCTGGACACGAACGTGCTGATTCACTCCCTGAATGGGATCGAGCCCGTTCGGTCGCGTCTTAACGCCCTGCCCATGACTGACAGGGCGGTCACCAGCGTGCTCGTGCTGGCGGAGTTGATGTACGGCGTGGAGCGTTCCGCGCGCCGTGATGCCAACCTGTTGCTCCTGGACCGGGAGTTATCGGCGATGGAGATCGTGCCGGTGACGCCTGCGGCTGCCCGCCGGTTCGGGCGACTCAAGGCGGGGCTGCGCGTTCGCGGCCTGACCAAGGGCGACGTCGACCTGCTCCTGGCGGCCACGGCGCTGGAGCTCGGCGCGACCCTGGTCAGCAACGACCAGGCCCTTCTGGACGGCACGATCCCCGAACTTCGGGTCGAGAACTGGACCGGAGCGCCCAGCAGCGGCCCACCCCGCGGCGGCCGAGCCACATAGCGCCCGGCAACCGCTGCGTCGTACCCGCCCGACGATTTCGACCGGCACTTCCGCGGGTACGGCCGCTTCGCCGTTCTCGGCGCGTCCGGGTAGCGCCTCGGGCGCGCCGCGAACGAGGTCCGCCAGCTCGAGATCCGACGCCAGCAGCGCGTCGAGATCCGGACGTTCGGCCCGGCAGCGAGCGAAGCGAGCGTGGCGAGTAGGCTCTCGGGCCGAGCGCCGTCGCCGGGCCACTTTTGACACCTCGTCGACCGGAACCTATTCTTCAGATGCGCGGGTCGAGTTGAGCCCGTCGGGGAGGTGCCACGGTGCCGCAGAAGCTCGTTCGTGCGCGAATCCGCGAGGATCGACGCGTCCTGGAACTGCCCGAGCCGATCCCCGGTGCGGTGGGCGGCGAAGTCTACGTGGCGCTGGTCGGGTTGCCCGAGGAGCCGCCGACCGATCGGACGGCCAGTCGGCGACGGGTAACGGTCTGGGAGGACATGCGCCTGCGCGGCCCGTTCCCGCTGACTCGGCGCGAGATCTACGAGGATGTCTGACCGCGCGTTGCTCGACGCCAATCTGCTCGTCTATGCGATGGCACCCAACGCCCCGCAGCACGCGGTCGCGCTCCGGGTCTGCAACGATGCGCTCGCCGGCTCCGTGGACGCTTGCGTCGCCGCGCAGGTTCTCTTCGAGTTCTTCGCGACCGTGACGAATCCGAAGCGGGTGACAACGCCACGAACGCCCGCGGTTGCCTGGTCGGAGGTCGAGAAGTTCCGCAGCGCGTTGCCGGTCCTGCCGGTCCCGCCCGATGTCGTCGAGCGGACGGCCGCGCTCGCGCAGTCGCTCGGCACCGCGGCGCAGGAGGTCTTCGACGTCCAACTTGCCGCGACGATGCTCGCCAACGGCGTCGAGCGCATCTACACGTTCGACCACGGCGTCTTCGGACGCGTTCCCGGCATCAGAATCGTCGAGCCATAGCGCGCGTGCTTGCGGGTCTTGGCGGGCGGGCACCTGACGGTCAGCGCGGCGCATCAGCATGGCGCGATCAGCACGTGATCAGCATCTACGCCCCGCGGTTGCGGTCGCGCAGGCCCGGTGTTACTCAACTCCGCCATGAACGTCACCGTCGAAGATCTCGGGCCGGTCGAAAAGCGCGTCGTGGTTGAAGTCCCGTGGGACGAGGTGAAGGTCAAGCTCGACGAGGCCTACAAGGAAGTCGGCCAGTCGGTCGCGCTCAAGGGCTTCCGCAAGGGCCACGTCCCGCGCCCGATGATCGAGAAGCTCTTCGGCGCGCGCCTGGTCAAGGAGCTCGCGCGGCAGATCGTCGAGGAGACCTTCCCCAAGGCCGTCTCCGAGCAGGGCCTGCACCCGGTCGCCGAGCCCGTCGTCGAGGACGACGGCATCAAGACCGGCGACGCGTTCCGCTACCGTGCGCGTGTCGAAGTCGCGCCCGAGGTCGTGCCGAAGGATCACTTCGGCGTCCCGCTCGCGCGCCACGTCCACGCGGTCACCGACGAGATGGTCGAGGCCGAGATCGAGCGCCGCCGCGAGGGGATGGCGCAGTACCGCGCGATCGAAGGCCGCGACGTCTCGCGCGAGGGCGACGTGCTGCTGTGCGATCTCATGGGCAAGCTCGGCGACCGGCCGTTCTCCGTCGAGGACGTGCAGGTCGAAATCGGCTCGCCCAAGCGCGAGGCGCTGCCCGGCCTGGGCAAGGCGCTGCTCGGCGTGCCGCTCGCCGAGAAGGAGCGGGATGTGGTTTTCGATCTGCCCGCCGACTTCGGCGACGAGGAGAGCCGCGGGGAGAGCGGCGGGAAGAAGGCGCGCCTGCTGGTCACCATCAAGGACGCGCGCGAGAAGAGCATTCCGGCGCTCGACGACGAGTTCGCCAAGGACACCGAGGAGGCCGACACGCTCGCCGAATTACGCGTGGTCGTGCGCCACCGCCTCGAGGAGGCCGCGCGCCGCCACTCCGATTCCGAGCTGCGCGACGCGCTGGTCAAGGAGCTGCTGGCGCGCAACCCGTTCGAGGTTTCGCCCGCGCTGGTCGAGCGGCAGCTCGATGCGGTCATGGCGCGCGCCCACCAGGAGCTGCGCCAGTCCGGCATCGACCTCCACGCCCACCCGGAGCAGGAAGAAGGGCTGCGCGAGAAGGCGCGTGGCGCCGCCGGCGACAACGTGCGAACGGCGCTGCTGCTCGAGGCGATCGCGCGTCGCGAGGCCATCGACGTTACGGATGCCGACATGGAGAAGCGCCTCGCCGAGGTCGCCGCGGCGCAGGGGCGCGGCGGCAACGTGGCGCGCGTGAAGGCCGAGCTCGCGAAGGAAGGCCGTATTTCGGCGCTTCGTCTCGCGCTCCGCGAGGAGAAAACGCTTGATTTGCTGATCTCCAAAGCTACGATCACCGAAGAACCTTCGAAGGCGGCGCCGGAAGCAACGGCGCAGGGAGGGGCGAAGTGACCTCCGAAAGCTCCGGCGTGATCATCCCAACAGTTATCGAGCAAACCCACCGCGGCGAGCGCGGCTGGGACATCTTTTCGCGGCTGCTCAAGGATCGAATCATCTTCCTTGGAAGCGCCGTCAACGACGATGTCGCCAACCTCATCATCGCCCAGATTCTCTTTCTGGAATCAGAGGATCCGGATAAAGACATCATGATCTACGTAAACTCGCCGGGCGGCCACGTCACGGCCGGTCTGGCGATCTACGACACGATCCAGTACGTGCGCTGTCCGGTGGTGACGATCTGCATGGGGCAGGCGGCCTCGATGGGCGCGCTGCTGCTGGCCGCGGGAACCAAGGGCAAGCGCTACTCGCTGCCGCACAGCCGCATTCTCATCCACCAACCGCTCGGCGGCTTCTCGGGGCAGGCGACCGACATCGACATCCAGGCCAAGGAGATCCTGCGCACGCGCGAGCGCCTGAATGAGATCCTGGCGCGCCATACCGGCCAGCTTTTGGAAAAGGTGCGAAACGACACCGATCGCGACTACTTCATGTCGCCGGGAGAAGCCAAAGAGTACGGGATCATCGACGAAGTGATTGTTCAAAAGAAGGACTCCGGGAAAGCAACGTAACCCGTGGAGCGTCGCAAAGACGACCGAGCGGACGTGAGTTGCTCTTTCTGCGGAAAGAACCAGCGCGAGGTCCGCAAGCTCATCGCCGGGCCAACGGTCTACATCTGCGACGAGTGCATCGGGCTCTGCAACGACATCATCGTCGAGGATCAGGAAAAGGACGACGAGACGCGCGGGCCGCAGCGCATCCCGAAACCCGCGGAGATCAAGGCGGTCCTCGACGAGTACGTGATTGGCCAGGATCGCGCCAAGAAGATCCTCGCCGTCGCCGTCCACAACCACTACAAGCGCATCGACGCCGGCCTGGCCACCGACGACGTCGAGCTGCAGAAGTCCAACATCCTGCTGCTCGGCCCGACGGGCTGTGGCAAGACGCTGCTCGCGCAGACCATGGCGCGGCTGCTCAACGTGCCCTTCGCCATTGCCGACGCGACCAGCCTGACCGAAGCCGGCTACGTCGGCGAGGACGTCGAGAACATCGTCGTCTCGCTGTTGCAGAATGCCGACCACGACATCGAGAAGGCGCAGCGCGGTATCGTCTACATCGACGAGATCGACAAGATCGCCCGCAAGGGCGAGAACCCGTCCATCACGCGCGACGTTTCGGGCGAGGGCGTGCAGCAGGCGCTGCTGAAGATTCTCGAGGGCACGATCTGCAACGTGCCGCCCAAGGGCGGGCGCAAGCACCCGCAGCAGGAGTTCCTGCAGATCGACACGACCAACATCCTGTTCGTCTGCGGCGGCGCCTTCGTCGGGCTCGAGGAGATCATCGAGCAGCGCGTCGGCAAGCGTCAGGTCGGCTTCGGCGCGCAGATCCAGTCGAAGAAGGAGCGCCGCGTGTGGGACCTGCTCAAGGAGGCCCAGCCCGAGGATCTGCTCAAGTTCGGCATGATCCCCGAGTTCGTGGGGCGCTTGCCCGTGGTCGCGCCGCTGCACGAGCTCGGCGAGGAGGCGCTGGTCGACATCCTGGTCAAGCCCAAGAACGCGCTGGTCAAGCAGTACCAGCGCCTCTTCGAAATGGACAACGTCAAGCTCAGGCTGACCAAGGGCGCGCTCTGGTCCGTCGCCCGCGCGGCGACTCGGCTCGGCAGCGGCGCCCGCGGCCTGCGCGCCATCCTCGAGCAGGTGATGCTCGACGTGATGTTCGACGTCCCCTCGCAGCCGAACATCCGCGAGGTGCTCGTCAACGAGGATACGATCGAGAAATCGACGCCGCCGATTGTCGTCTACCACAAGGAAGCGGTCGCCTCTTAGCACGCCGCTTCTCCGACGAATCACACCAGCCCGAGTTTGCCGCTGCCGGATCGCGATGCTAGGATCGCTTTCGCCCGCACGCTGACGCGCTCGGGCCTCGGATGAAAGATTCCAGCGAGGACGATCGCAGAGTCGGACGCCGCGTGGTGCCGTTGATCGCGCTGCGCGGAAAAGTTCTCTTCCCCGACACCGTCGAGACGCTCCCCGTTGGACGCGAGAAGTCGATCCGCGCGCTCGAGGAGGCGCTGGCCGGCGAGGGCGAGATCGCGCTGGTCACCCAGCGCAAGGCGCGGGTCGAGAGCCCGGGCCCAGGCGATCTCTTCGACATCGGGACCATCGGTGAGGTGCTGCACGTGCTGCGCATGGACGGCGGCACACGCGCGCTCGTTCAGGGGCACCGCCGCATCCGCGTGCTCTCGCTCGTGGCCGGCGGCGAGTTCCTGCGCGCCGAGGTCGAGGAGATCGAGGAGGCGCCGGCGGCCGGCGATCCATCGGCGATCGTGCGCGCCGTTCATGCTTCGTTCGAGGCGTACGTCCGGCTCGACGCGCGCATCGACTCGTCGGTTACGGCGGCCGTCGGTGGCATCGAATCGCCGGGACGCCTCGCCGACGCGGTTGCCGCGCGCCTCGAGGTGCTCAAGCTCGAGGATCGCCAGGCGCTGCTCGAGGAGCTCTCGGCGAGCGCGCGCCTCGAGCGGCTGAACGGGCTGCTGCAAGGCGAGATCGCGGTCCTGCAAGAGACCCGCCGCATTCGCGCGCGTGTTCGCCGCGAGATCCAGCGCACGCAGCCTCCGTCCGAGGCCGGAAGCCCACCGCCCGGCGGCACGCAGGGATCCGCGCGCGAGGCCGAGAAGGACGAGTTCAAAAACGAGATCGCCGAGCTCGAGGAGCGCACGCGCCAGAAGAAGATGAGCAAGGAGGCGCTGGCGAAGGTGCAGAAGGAGCTGCGCAAGCTACGCATGATGTCGCCGATGAGCGCCGAGGCGACGGTCGTCCGCAACTACATCGACTGGGTGCTCTCGCTGCCCTGGGATGAGAAGGTCGAGACGCACATCGACATCGAAGCGGCGTGCACGATCCTCGACGCCGACCACTACGGCCTCGAGCGCGTGAAGGAGCGCATCCTCGAGTACCTCGCCGTGCAGGTGCTGGTGAAGAAGATCCGCGGCCCAATCCTCTGCTTCGTCGGTCCGCCGGGCGTGGGCAAGACCTCGCTCGCGCGCTCGATCGCGCAGGCGACCGGCCGCCGCTTCGTGCGCCTCTCCCTCGGCGGCGTGCGCGACGAGGCCGAGATCCGCGGCCACCGCCGCACCTACATCGGCGCGCTGCCCGGAAAGATCCTTCAGTGCCTGCGCAAGGCCGGCGCCAACAACCCGGTGTTCCTGCTCGACGAGGTCGACAAGATGTCCGCCGACTTCCGCGGCGACCCGGCGGCGGCGCTGCTCGAGGTGCTCGACCCCGAGCAGAACTCGACCTTCAACGATCACTACCTCGATCTCGACTACGATCTCTCCGACGTCATGTTCATCACCACGGCGAACACGCTCCACCACATCCCGATCCCTCTGCAGGACCGCATGGAGGTGATCGCGATCGCCGGTTACACCGAGTACGAGAAGCTGCAGATCGCGCGCCGCTACCTCGTGCCCAAGCAGATCGAGCAGAATGGCCTCGTCGGCTACGATGTCGGGTTCACCGACAGTTCGATCCGCACGCTCATCCACCACTACACCAAGGAGGCGGGCGTACGCGGGCTGGAGCGCGAGATCGCGTCGATCTGTCGCAAGTGCGCGCGCGACGCCGTGCGCAAAGGCCAGTTGCTGCGCGTGCGCGTGACCAGCCGCGGCGTGCCGCGTTACCTCGGCGTGCAGAAGCACCGCGCGCGGCTCAAGGCGGATCGCCCGCAGATCGGTAGCGCGAGCGGTCTGGCCGTCACCTCGTACGGTGGCGATCTGCTCGCCACCGAGGTCACGGTGCTGCCGGGCCGCGGCAAGCTCATCCTCACCGGCAAGCTCGGCGAGGTGATGCAGGAGTCGGCGCAGGCGGCGATGAGCTACGTCCGCTCGCGTGCGGAGGCGCTCGGCCTCGAGCGCGAGTTCCACCACAAGGTCGACGTGCACGTGCACTTCCCCGAGGGCGCGATCCCCAAGGACGGCCCGTCGGCCGGTATCACGATGGCGACCGCGCTGGTCTCGGCGCTCTTGCGCGTGCCGGTGCGCAACGACGTCGCGATGACCGGCGAGATCACGCTGCGAGGCCGGGTTCTGGCCATAGGCGGTCTGAAGGAGAAGATCCTCGCCGCCGTCCGTGCCGGCATCGCGACCGTGCTGATTCCCGCCGACAATCAGAAGGACCTCAAGGAGATCCCGCGCGCCGTCCTGCGCGGCGTCGAGATCGTGCCCGTCGAGACGATGGACGACGTGCTGCGCGCCGCGCTGCCGTCCGATGTGATGGCACTGCTGCCGAGCCTCCCTGCCGAGGCGCTCGACTGGCGCCGCGTGGACGCCGCCAACCCTCTGGCTGTGGCGTCGCCCGCCGACCCCGCCGAGACCGCCGATGCCGCCGATGCCGCGCCGGACGATGATCCGAGCGGCGACGTTGCTTGACACCCCACCGCCGCGTTGCTAAGGATGCGCCCGTTCTCGTCGGGCGGATAGCTCAGCGGTAGAGCACCTGCCTTACACGCAGGGCGTCGCAGGTTCGATCCCTGCTCCGCCCACCGGCGGCGACGCCGCAAAAGCGAAACGTTCCGACGAATCGGGGGTGGTAGTTCAGTTGGTTAGAACGCCGGCCTGTCACGTCGGAGGTCGCGGGTTCAAGTCCCGTCCACCCCGCTCAGATCGCAGCGAAACGCAGGCGGCCCCGCGAGGGGCCGTTTTCGTCAGCACCAAACCTGCGGGTGGGGGAGAGGGTGGAGCCGGGAGGCGGCGTGCCCGCGGGATCCATCGGCGGGGCGGCGGGCCTTGAGACGGTTGACGGGGCGAGAGATGCGCATCGTCTCGCTGCTCCCGAGCGCCACCGAAATCGTCTACGCGCTGGGCCTCGGCGATGCGCTCATCGGTGTCACGCACGAGTGCGACTTTCCGCCCGCGGCGCGGCCCCCTTCCGGCGGTCACGCGCAGCGCGATCGATCATCGCGGCGCGACCAGTCGCGATATCCACGATCACGTCGTGCGCTCCGTGCACCGCGGAAGCAGCCTCTACGCGCTCGACGACGCGCTGCTCGCCCGGCTGGATCCGGACGTCCTGCTCACGCAGGAATTGTGCGACGTGTGCGCGGTCAGCTACGCGACCGTGCGCGAGGCTGTACGCGTGATCGGCGGCGAGCGGAACGTCGTGTCGCTCGAACCGACGTCGCTCGCGGGCATCCTCGCCACCATCGAAGAGGTCGGGCGCGTCTGCCTTGCCGAGGAGCGCGCTACGGCGCTGGTCGGCGCGCTGCGCGCGCGTATCGCCGCCGTAGAGTCGGCGGCCGCCGGCGCGCCGCGCCCGCGCGTCGCCGCGGTCGAGTGGCTCGATCCGCCGTTTTCCGGCGGCACTGGGTGCCCGAGATGATTCGCCTCGCCGGTGGCGCCGACCCGCTCGGCCGCGAGGGTGAGCGCTCCGTCGAGGTCGGATGGGACGCGATCGCGGCGGCGGAGCCGGAGATCGTGGTTCTCATGCCGTGCGGCTTCGATCTGGCGCGCACGATCGACGCGTGGGTGCGCGCGCCCAGGCCCGCCGCGTGGTCGCGGCTGCCCGCCGTCGCCAGCGGCCGCGTCTACGCCGTCGACGGCTCCGCGTACTTCAACCGTCCGGGGCCGCGCGCCGTCGACGGCCTCGAGATCCTGGCCGAGATTCTCCACCCCGACCGGTTTCCGCGGCGGACGCCGGCCGACGCGTGGCAAGGAGGCATCGCATGACATCCGAAGAATTCGTCTCCGCGCTGGACGTCAGCGTGCGCGCGGCCCTCGCACGCATCGGCGAGGCTTCGGCGTCGGGCGAGCCTGGGCCCGGCGTCGGCATCGCGGATCTGCTCGTGCTCGCGCTACGCAACGAGATCGAGGCGTCGGAGGAGGCCGCGCTCTGGCTGGTCGCCGAGTCGGACGTCGAGGTGAAGCTCGCGCTCGCGCGCCAGTGCGGCGACGAGGCCAAGCACTATCGACTGATTGCCGAGCGGCTGCGCGCGCTCGGACGCGACCCGTCCACGATCGATCCGCTCGCCGGTGGCCCGAGCCCGATGTTCGAGTACCTGCGCGGGCTCGGCACGACCGTCGAGCGGATCGCCGCCGGCCCGTTCACGCGCGAGGCGCTCGCGAGCGTGCGAAACGAGGTCTTCATCGAGTACTGCGAGGCGAAGGGCGACGCCGAGACCGCGCGCCTCTACCGCGACACGATCCAGCCCGACGAGACGCACCACCACGCGCTCGGCCGCGGCTTGCTGCTCAGGCTCGCCGACACGCCCGAGAAGCAGGACCTGGCGGGGCGCGCATCCGCGCGCACGCTCGAGGTTGCCGCGGAGCTGCAAGAGATCGCGCGCCTGCGGCGAGGCATCTGCCGCGCGCCCGGCTGTTGACAGCGATGGCTATCGCTTGCCGGCCAGCAGCGCCCGGATGTCGTCGGGCAGGCGCACCGGCCTTCCGCCCGGCTCGGTGCAGGCGTGGGCGGTGCGGCCTTCGGCGAGCAGCGTGCCGCCGCGCGTGATGCGGTAAGCGCAGGTGAAGCTGGCGCGGCCGAGCTCGGCGATCTCGACGGCGACGTCGACCTCGTCCTCGTAGCGGGCCGGAGCGCGGTAGGCGCAGCGCACGTCGACGACCGGGAACGCGAGGCCGCGCCGCTCGACGTCGCCGTAGCTCATCCCGAGCGCGCGCAGGAGCTCACCGCGCGCCGCCTCGAACCAGCGCAGGTGGTTGGCGTAGTACACGACGCCCATCGCGTCGGTGTCGCCGTAGATCACGCGCAGCCGCAGCGTCGTTTTCGCGCCAGTCATGGTAGCCACCATACCGCTTCGCGTCGGGCGGGCGCCGGTCTATTCTGCGCCGTGGAGGTGACGATGAGATCCCTGAGCCACGTCCTCCTTGCGCTGGTCGCACCCGCCGTCGCCGCTGCGGCCGAGCCGCGCAAGTTCGAGGTCGGCGTCGGCGCGCTCGGTTACTTCGGCGCGAACTTCCTGAGCGACACCGACGACGACGTGCCGGTCGAGGGCAGCAACCTCGTGCTGCCCTACCCGGGGTTCGCCGGCTTTAGCGGCGGCGCAGGGGTTTCGCTGGAAGCCCGCTACAAGGGTTTCGTCGGCCTGGAAGTCGACCTCGTTCGGAGCAGCGACCGCGGCTCGGGCGAGATCAATGGCGTCGACGTCACGATCGGCCAGACATCGTGGCACATGCCTCTGCTTCTCGAACTGGCAGTGCCGTCGGCGTTCGTTCGTCCAAGCGTGTTCGTCGGAATCGACCTCGTGTTTCCCGGGGAAGGCAAAGGAGAGGCGGATCCTCCGCCGGACAACCTGGAGGTCGCCTCGACCGCCAGCTCCTACACGATGCTGACCTTTGGCTTTGGCTTCGAGGTGCTTCTGCCCATCGAAGGCGTGGACATTCGTGTTCCGATTACCGTGCGTGGGGCGCGCAATGGAGGCACGTCCGCGTCGGCTTCCGACCGCGCCTCCGTCGAGCCGACGGGGGGCTACTACGAGGCGACGTTCAACTCCGAGTGGCAGTGGCAAGCCGGCGGCACGATCGGCGTCACGTACTATTTCCTGTAGGAGAGTCCATGCGGAGAGCGATCGGGATGTTCGTGATGTGCGTCGTTGGCTGCGGCGACGCGGAAGAGGATGGCGTCGAAGCCGAGGCGGAGGCCGAGGCCGAGGCAGAATCCGAGGCCGAGGCCGAATCCGAATCCGAGGGCGAGGCTGGGCCGGCGATCTTCGTCTACGACCAGGATGCCGAAACGGCGGCGATCTTCGCCGCGCTGTTCCCGGCGGGCGCCGTGCTGCCGCTCTCCATCGACGATGCGCTTGCGCGTGCCGACGTGGCGCCGCTCGTGCTGATCGGCCCCGATGCGGCGGCGGCGGCGGACGACGCCGAGGCGCTCGCGGCGCTCGGCGAGCGGCGCCTCGGCATGGGCGAGGGGGGCAAGGCGTTCTTCGACGCGCTCGGCTCGTCGCTCGCGAGCTCGGTCTGCGGCGAGGTCGGCGCGATCGGCGTCGCGGACGTCGATCATCCGATCTTCGAGAGCATCGCGCCCGACGCGGGCGAGGCGGAGGGCGGCTTTCCGCTCATGCGCCTGTTCGCGACCGACGCCGTGTTCGACTGCGGCGTGACCAACGCGACGCCGGGCGTGACGTTCCTGGCGTGGGATTACCGCTACGCCGGCCAGTTCGCCGACATCGCCTTCGACGGCGACGACTGGTGGTGGGGCTTCGGCGACGCCGTGAGCGGCGCGCCCGAGGACATGACCGACACCGGCCGGCGCGTGCTCCGGCAGCTCGTGGAATTTCTGGTGGACGGCTGATCAGCCGTTGCACACCCACTTGCAGTCCTCGATGGTCTCAGGGACGCCGTCGCACTCGTTGTCGACGCCCGCCTCGCAGTGGCAGTCGTCGATCGCGTTCGGGTAGACGTTCGGATTGGCGTCGTCGCAATCGCAGCAGCCGGGCAGGCCGCCGAGGTAGCCGTCGCCGTCGTCCGCGAGGAACTGCTCGTGGAAGTGGGTGAGTCCGGTGCCGGTGGTCGCGAGGCGTGGCTCGATCATGGCCACAGCTTCGAGCAAGTCGCGTGCCGCGCGCAAGGGCGCGAAACGCCGTGGGGTGGCGCCGCGCCGGCGCCAGCGTGTGTCACGCCGGCGAGACGAAATGGCTCAGCGACGAGTCAGATTTCGCCGCACACGATTCGCCGCAGCGTTTCTTGATCGACGTTGCCGCCCGAGAGCACGATTCCCACGGTCTGGCCGCGCAGGCGATCGGCGAGCTTGCGCAGGCCGGCCAGGCCGGCGGCGCCGGCGGGTTCGGCGAGGTTGTGGGTGGCGCGAATCATCAGGCGCACCGCGTCGGCGATCTCGGCCTCGGAGACGAGCACGAAGTCGGCGAGGCCTTCGCGCAGCGCATCGAAGGTGGCCTCGTACGTTTGTCGCGTCGCGAGCCCGTCGGCGATCGTGTCGGCGCTCGTCGCGACCAGCGGGCGCCGCGCGTGCCACGAGTCGTGGATGGCGCGCGCCTGCGAAGCCTGCACGCCGAAGACGGGCACGCCCGGGCGCAGCGCGCGCAGCACCGTCATTGCGCCCACTGCCTGCGACCCGCCGCCGACGGCGACGACCATTGCGCCCAGTCGCTCGTTCATCGCCTCGGCCTGCTCGACGATCTCGAGCGTCAGCGTCGCCGCGCCGGCGATCACCAGCGGCTCGTTGGTCGAGTGCACCGGCCGCAGCCCGCGGTCGCGGACCAGGCGACTCATAACGGTGACGGCCTCGTCGTAGTCGCGTCCTTCCTCGATCAACTCGGCGCCGAGGCCGCGCATCGCTTGGTTCTTCTCGGGGTTGTTGCCTATCGGCACGCAGATCGTCACGGGCGCGCCGAGGAGCCGGCCGGCCCACGCGAGGCCCTGGCCGTGGTTGCCGCGCGTCGCCGCGACGACGCCGCGGCGGCGCTCGTCCGCGGAGAGCGCCGTCATCACGGCGAGCCCGTTGCGCGCCTTGAACGCGTTGGTCGGCTGATGGTTCTCGTGCTTGACCAGCACGTGCGCGCCGACCGTGGCATCGAGCGGCGCGTAGCTCCGCAGTGGCGTCGGCGGCAGGTATGGCCGCAGCCGCTCGCGCGCCGCGAGCACGTCGGCGAGCGCGATCGGCCAGGCGCTTTCGCTATTCACGGACGCACAGGTCGAGCGCGACGCCGTCGGAGGCGAGGCCGGCGGGCACACACGCCTCTACTTGCGGCCGCGGCGGGCGGCGCCCTTGTCGCTCGCCGCGCCGCGCATCGCCTCGCGGGCCCGCTCGGCGCGATCCTTGCGCGCCTCGCCGTGCCGCGTGATGACCTCCTCGATCGCGAGGTTGGCCTCGAGGTCGTCGGCGAGCGCGTCGGCGGCGAGCCGGGCGAGAGCCTCGAGCTTGGGCCCCAGGCGTTCCTTCAGGCGCTTTTCGGCGGCGTCCTCCAGGAGCTCGCGGAGCGCCTTGCGCGCGATCCGCTCGGCCTCTGCGCCGAGCGCCTGCGAAATCTCAAGGTCGAGGAACTCGGTGCCCGCCGCACCGGTGTCGCGTCGCTGTCCGCCGCCCGCGCCCTCTCCGCCGTCGTGCCGCTCCGATCCGCAGTGCTCGTCGTCATGCCGGTGACCGTTCATCCTGGTCTCTCCTTCGTGCCCGCTTGGTTTTGCCAAGCACCAGGATGGCGATGATAGCGTACCGCCGCACGATCCGCGTGTCGCCAAGGCCGCCGCCACGGTATGGTGATGCGCGTGGCTTCGCCTTCCGCTCCGACACAGATCGTAGCGCGTCCCGAGGGCGCGGTTCTCGTGCTGGAGAAGAGCCGGCTCGTGGTCGTGCGCGGGCCGGACAAGGGCCGGTCGCTCGTGGTCGAGAAGGCACGCGTGTCGGTCGGGTCCGAGGACGGCTGCGATCTGCGGTTGACGGATCCATCGGTCTCGCGCCGGCAGTTCGAGTTGCGCGTCGAGCCGGAGGGCTTCGTCCTGCGCGATCTCGGCAGCACGAATGGAACGACCGTCGATGGGATGCGCGTGGTCGAGGCGTATCTGCGCAAGAGCGCGCGCATCGCGGCCGGCGGGACGGAGATCAAGTTCGCGCCGCTCGGCGAGTCGGTCGAGCTTGCGCTCTCGCCGCGTGAATCGTTCGGCGCGGCGCTCGGCCGCAGCGTCGCGATGCGCCACGTCTTCGCGATCCTCGAGCGCGTCGCCACGATGGACGCGACCGTGCTGATCGAGGGCGAGACCGGCACGGGCAAGGAGCTCGCGGCCGAGGGGGTCCACGCCGCATCCAAGCGCGCGTCGGGTCCGTTCGTCGTCGTCGACTGCGGCGCGATTCCGGAGAACCTCGTCGAATCGGAGCTGTTCGGCCACGAGAAGGGCGCCTTCACCGGCGCCTCCGAGGCGCGCGCCGGCGCCTTCGAGGAGGCCGACGGCGGGACGCTGTTCCTCGACGAGGTCGGCGAGCTGCCGCTCGAGCTCCAGCCCAAGCTGCTGCGCGCGCTCGAGAGCCACGAGGTGCGGCGCGTCGGCTCGCAGAAGGCGCGGGCGCTCGACCTGCGCATCGTCGCGGCGACCAACCGTGACCTTGCCACCGAGGTGCGCGCCGGCAAGTTTCGCGAGGATCTCTACTACCGGCTGGCCGTGGTGCGCGTCGTGATGCCGCCGTTGCGCGAGCGACGCGATGACGTTCGGCTGCTTGCGCGCGAGCTGGCGCGGCGGGCGCGCCCCCAGGTCGATCCGGCGTCGTGGCTCGACGAGGCGACGCTGGCGCTGCTCGAGTCGCACGATTGGCCGGGTAACGTGCGCGAGCTGCGCAACGTGGTCGATCGGCTCGCCGTGTTCCCGGGCTTTGGCCACGCGTTCGCGTTCGACGGTAAGGCGCCGTCCGCGCCGGGCT
>JBBTFH010000216.1:0-7765 GCA_038041915.1 Myxococcota bacterium | reverse complement strand
TGCCGACGACGCGCTCGCGCAGCTCGCGTACCACGAGGCCAAGCGGCGCGTGCTCGACGCGTTCGAGCGCGGCTACCTCGAGGCGCTGCTGCGCGCCGAGTCGGGCGTGGTCTCGCGCGCGGCCGATCGGGCCGGCGTGCCGCGGCAGACCTTCCATCGGCTGATTCGCAAGCACGGGCTGCGCGGCGCCGCCGACTGACGTGGCGAGAGCCGACTACGAGATCCTCGAGCGCATCGGCGCCGGCGGCATGGCCGAGGTGTTCCGCGCGCGGCGACGCGGGCCGCAGGGCTTCGAGCGGCTGGTCGCGCTCAAGCGCATCCACGCCGACGTCGCGCGCGATGAATCGCTGCGAGCGATGTTCATCGAGGAGGCGCGCGTGGCCGCTTCGCTCTGCCACCGGAGCCTCGTGCAGGTCTTCGACTTCGGTGAGGAGGACGGCGACTACTTCCTCGCGATGGAACTGGTCGACGGCGTCGACCTCGCGCACCTGCTGTCCGCGCGGCGTCGCCTGCCCCCGCCGATTGCGCTGTACGTCGCCGCGGAGCTCTGCGAGGGACTCGCGTTCATGCACGAGCGCGGCATCGTGCACCGCGACGTCAACCCGGGGAACACCTTCGTCTCGCGCGCCGGCGAAGTGAAGCTCGGCGATTTCGGCATCGCCAAGGCGCGCGCGCGCGCCGTGCGCACCGAACGCGGGCACATCAAGGGCAAGCTGGGCTATCTCGCGCCCGAGCAGGCGCGCGGCGAGGAAGTCGATGGCCGCACCGACGTTTACGGCGTCGGGCTGATCCTGTTCGAGATGCTGACCGGCCGGCGCTACATCGCCGGCGAGTCGGAGGCCGCTCTGCTCTACGCCGCGTGCGCGCCGCCGGTCGTGCGGCCGACGGAGATCGCGCCTGACCTCGACGCGCGCTTCGACGCGCTGTGCGCGCGGTTCCTCGCGGTCGGGCGCGACGCACGCTTCCCGTCGGCGCGCATCGCGGCCGATGCCGTCGCAGAGGTTGCGGCCGCCGTCGGAGGCCTCGGCTCCGCCGTAGACGTAGCGGCAGTCGTAGCCGGCGTGCCGCGCGGGAGGGCAGCGGCCGCGCTGGGCGCCGGCGTAGACCGGTCGCCTCGCGCTCCGACGGCCGTGGTCGTGCCACGCAGGCGGCGCGTCCCGCTGGTCGCGTGGCTGGGGCTCGGCGCGGCGCTCGCCGGTGTCGTCGCGCTCAGGACGCGAACCGCGGAGAGCCCGAGCCCGCACCTGCCGCCGATGCCGAGTCCGAGTCCGAGTCCGATCTCGAGCCCGAGTCCGAGCCCGAGCCCGAGTCAGAGTCCGCTCCCGCTCCCGGTTTTGGTCCCGAGCCCGAATTCGGCCCCAAGCCCCAAGCGTCGCGCCAGTCCTCCGACGCCGGCGGTTCCCGTCGCTTCGCCGCCATCGCCCTCGCCGTCGGTCGTGCAGGCGCTTCTCCGCGAGGCGCGCGAGCTGATGCATCAGCGCGGCCTCCTGTCGGAGGACGCTCCCGAGGCGTTCTCCCGCTGGGCGACACTCTCCCGGGATCTCGCGCTCGGGCAGGATGTGACCGAGGCTGCGCGCGTGCTGCGCGACGACGTCGCCTCGATCGCGATCGACCGAGGCTTCGTCGAGCGCAAGCTCGCCCGCCTCGATCGCCGTCTCGCGGCCACGCGCCTGCGTGACGACGACGACGCACGCGCCCGGAGCCTGGCCCGCGCCGCGCTCGACGACGCGCTCGACGGGCGGTTCGTCGATGCGAATCGCCGCCTGAACGACCTCGACGCGCTGCTCACTCGCAGCCGCTGACGTCGAAGGTCGAGCGGAACGGCTCGGGTCCGACCGCGTCGGGATCCTGATCGAGGCCGCGATCGTCCAGGTCGAGGACCGATGGGAGCACCGTCACCTGGTAGGCGCCGGGCGTGAGCGAGAGGCTGAGGAGAAATCGTTCGTCAACGCCGATCACGCTGGCCGGCTGCGCGCCGCCGGGATCGTCGCCGCTCGCGGGGCCGCGGATCTCGACGCCCGCTTTCACGCTCTCGCCGTCCATCGCCTCGGAGAAGTCCAGGCGCAGCGCGACCGCGCAGTCGACCGTGCCGCCATCGGCTGGCTCGATCTTGACGACACGCGGCGGCCGGAATGCCGGGAGCAGATCGAACGGCACGTCGACGTCGACGGTCTCGCCGTCTTGGAAGCGCAACCCGTCGGCGCCGCCTTTCGCCGTGACCTCTCCCTCCGCGCCGAGGCCGAAGACGCGCAGGTCGACGAGCCGATCCGCGCTCGCCCCGGCGCCGAGTGAGATCTCCGGGAGCGCGCCGTCGGTGCCGATTGAGGCCACCCACTCGAGCTGCCCGTCGCCGTCGCGGTCTACGCCGACGCCGTCTCCGGAGCCGCCCTCCGCGAGGTGCGCAATGCCGTCCTCGCCGTCGACGTGGAGCTCGATCCGCTCGACCCGCAAACCGACCTCGCGCTCACCGTTGAGCGTGCGTGTCGGCCGCAGCGTCAGCCGCAGCACCGTCGCGTCCTCGCAGGCGGCGAGAGCGCCTAGGGCAGCGAGCAGCGCGCGCTGGCCGCGCACGAGGCCTCCGTCGTCTCGCAGGTGGCGACGCCCATGCCAAGGCCTGGCGCCGGCTGGCAGATCTGGTAGTCCTCGCAGTTGTTCGCGACCGGATCGCACGGCGCCCGGCAGTACTCGCGGCACACCGACGGCTCGCCGGGCCGCTGGATCTCCCGCCGGCAGAACGTGCGCACGACGCAGTCGGCGCGCTCAGCGCACGCGTTGCCGTCGAGCTCCTCGCAGTCGGCGCGCGCGCGCGCGGGGCGACACTCCTCAACGCGCCACAGGACGCGCTCCTCCTCGTCGCGCGCCTCGAAGCTCGACGGCTCGCACGGCGCCGCGCAGTCGCCCGGTGCGATGACGGCCAGACACGCGTCGTTCGGAGCCGGTGCGCACGCGCCCGCGGCACAGGGCGGCTCCACCTCGCCGCAGGTCCACTCCGCCTCGCCGACGCACACCTCGCCGTCGGCGACCCGGCAGCCGCGGAAGATCGCCGGACAGCCGTCGCATGCGCCGTAGGTGTACACGGGCGCACACTCGCCGTCGCGCGCGAGGCAGTCGGCCTCGTCGAGCTCGCCGCACTCGCCCTCGGTTGAGCCGCCGCCGCAGCGCATGAGCGCGATCGCCATCACAAGCCCGTCGCGCGACCGCGTCATGGGGGAAGATCGAGGCGGCCGTCGTCCTCTGGCGCAAGCACGATCGGCACGACGACGATCGCCGCGATCGCAGCTCCGGCCGCGGCATAGATCCACCACGCCGCTCGACGGTGGCCGGCCGGCGCGGGCGGCGGCGGCGGTGGCAGCAGCGCCCGCACGAGGCTCGCCACGCGGTCGAGTAGCGCGCGCGCGTCGCCCACGACGGAGTCTTGCAGCTCGCGCGAGGCCCCGCAGGTCCCGTCGGCTGGGCTCAGGCAGCGGGTCTCGTAGAGCCGTGCCCGCACGAGGTGCGTGCCGCCGAGGCCGGCTACGCGCAGCGTCAGGACCAGATCCGCGCCGCACGCGGTCCCGGCGCGCAGGGCGCACGCTTCATCGGCGCCGCATTCGATCGCCAGGTTGGCAGGCGGCGCCGCGAGGATCAGATCGGCGCGCCGGCGGATCGCTTCCGTCGCTGCCTCGGCGATGTCCGCGCCGCGCTGCCCGTCCGCGCCCATCGCCTCGACCGGCAGGATCGCGATGCGGCGTGGGGCCCCGCCGGCCAGGGCAGGAAGCAGGATCAGCGCGAAGGTCCCCACGCGGGGCATCATCCGAGGTCCCGGCTCGATTTTCTAGTTCGGGCGTGGGAAGAACGCCCGTCGTGCGGATCATCGCTGGATCGGCGCGTGGGCGCGGGCTGAGGGCGCCGCGCGGCCTGGGCACGCGGCCGATGGCGGATCGCGTCAAGGAGTCGGTGTTCGGCATCCTCGGGCCGCCGCCCGACGGCCTGCGCGTGCTCGACCTCTTCGCCGGGACCGGCGCGCTCGCGCTCGAGTCGCTGAGCCGCGGCGCCCATGACGCCGTGCTGGTCGAGCGCGACGTTGCCGCGTCGAAGGTCGCGCTTGCGAACGCCGCGCACAGCGGTTTCGCGGACCGCGTGCGCCTGCTGCGCGCCGACGTGGTGCGCGTGATCGCGCGGCTGGCCAATCAAGGCGAGCGCTTCGGGTGGATCTTCGTCGATCCGCCGTACGCCACGCGCGATCTGGCCGACACGCTGGCGCGGCTCGCCGAGACACGCCCGTTTCAGCCGGAGCCCGTCGTGATCGCGCACCACATGTGGCGCAACGCGCCCGCGGACGCCTACGGCGACCTCCGGCTGGTCGACAGTCGCCGCTACGGCCAGGCCGTAATTCGTTTCTACCGGGTGATCGTGTAGATTCCGCGCGTGTCGACGGCGCGTGTCGCCATCTACCCCGGCTCCTTCGATCCGATCACCAACGGGCACCTGGACATTGTCCACCGTGCGCTGCGGATCTTCGATCGCGTGCTCGTGGGGGTTCTCGACAACCACGACAAGTCGGCGCTCTTCACCGCGCGCGATCGCGCGACGCTCATCCGCGCGGCGCTGCGCGGAGAGCCCAACGTCGAGGTCGATCGCTTCGAGGGGCTGCTCGTCCACTACTGCCGGCGCCGTGGCGCGAACGTGATCATCCGCGGCCTGCGCGCCGTCGCGGACTTCGAGTACGAGTTCCAGCTCGCGCACATGAACCACCGCCTGCTGCCGGGCATCGACACCGTCTTCCTCATGACCGGCGAGGAGCACTTCTACGTCAGCTCCAAGCTGGTGAAGGAGGTCGCGTCGCTCGGCGGCGATGTCTCGAGTTTCGTACCCACCGGCGTCCTGAAGGCGCTCGGCAGGAAGTTTCCACGATGAAGCTCTCGTCCCGCCTGGATCGCATCAAGCCTTCGGCGACGCTCGCCGTCGAGGCGCGCGCCAAGGAGCTGCGCGCGGCGGGCGTCGACGTGATCGGCTTCGGCGCCGGCGAGCCGGACTTCGACACGCCCGCGCACATCAAGGACGCCGCCAAGCGGGCGCTCGATGCTGGGCAGACCAAGTACACGCCGGTCGCCGGCACGAAGGAGCTGCGCGACGCCGTCGCGCGCTGGCTGTCGGACGCGCACGGCTTTTCGATCGCCGGCGGCGACGTGATCGTCTCGTGCGGCGCCAAGCACAGCCTCGCGAACCTCTTCCTCGCGCTGCTCGACGAGGGCGACGAGGTCGTGATTCCCGCGCCGTACTGGGTCTCGTACCCCGATCTCGTCGCCATGGCCGGCGGCAAGCCGGTGATCGCGCTCGCGCGCGCCGAGGACGGCTTTCTGCTGCGCGCCGACGCGCTGGCGCGCGCCATCACGCCGCGCACCCGCGCGCTCGTGCTGTGCAGCCCGTCCAATCCGACCGGCGCGGTCTACACGCAGGCCGATCTCGAGCCGATCGCGCGCCTGTGCGTCGAGCGCGACGTCCTGATGATCTCCGACGACATCTACCGGACGCTCTGCTACGGCGTCACGCCCGGCCACGTCGCGCGCTGCGGCGAAGAAGCGCGGAGCCGTACGATCTTGGTCGACGGCGTGTCCAAGGCCTACGCCATGACCGGCTTCCGCATCGGCTTCTGCGCCGGGCCACGCAAGCTGGTCACGGCGATGGAGACGATCCAGAGCCAGTCGACGTCGAACCCGACGTCGATAGCGCAGGCGGCGGCGCTCGAGGCGATCACCGGGCCGCAGGATTCCGTCGGCGAGATGCGCGCGGCCTTCGACGCGCGGCGCCGGCGCATGGGCGAGCTGCTCCGCGCGATCCCGGGCGTTTCTCTGGTCGAGCCGCGCGGCGCCTTCTACGCGTTTCCC
The DNA here is from genome assembly GCA_038041915.1 of Myxococcota bacterium. Lineage (GTDB taxonomy): Bacteria > Myxococcota_A > Polyangia > JBBTFH01 > JBBTFH01 > JBBTFH01. Next base: position 1,898 of record JBBTFH010000216.1, on the reverse strand, counting down.
GACGTTTCGGCGATCACGCCTGACGATCTCGCGCTCACGCGCGTGCTTCTCGACGAGCACCGCGTTGCCGTCGTTCCCGGCACGCCATTCGGCGCGCCGGGCCACGTGCGGCTGAGCTACGCGACGTCGATGGAGAAGATCGAAGAGGGGCTGGGGCGGCTGCGCGCTGGGCTCGAAGCGATTCGCGCTACTCGAGCGTGACTTCGCCCTTCGCGTAGATCTTCGCCTGCTTGCCGAAGAGCTGGCCGATGCGCAGCTCGTATGTGTGCGCCTTGTTGAAGCCGAGATTCTCGTCGAGCGCGATCACGTTGCGGAACGTCCAGGTCTTCTCCTCGCTGGGGATCGACTTCACGTCGACCGCTCCCACCGGATCGGCCTTGTCGTACAGAAGGATGGTGATCGGCCCCTTGACCGCTTCCTTGTTGAAGACGGCGTAGAAGTAGACGCTCCAAAGGCCGTCGGTGTCGCGCTTGACCTTGCGCGCGGTGAGGCGCTCCTCGAAGTATTTCGCCAGATCCTTCCCCTGCTTGTCGGGAAACTCCTTGTCGTCGATCGCGACGCGTCCCTTGAGGTGCTTGGTCGCCTCCGTGACGGGCTCGGCGAGGGCGAGGCTGCTGAGTGTGGCGAGGATCAAGGTCGAAGACAACGTGCGCATCGGTCACCTCCTGAGGTGCAGACGGAAGTGTAGCACCGGGCGTCAGGGACGCGACGACAGGCGGCGGGCAAGCTCCACGACCGCCTCATGGCGGGGAGCGATACGGATGGCCGCGTCGAGATGACGCGCGGCGCGCGCCGCTTCGGTCGGGCCGAGCGCGTGGAAGTAGAGCGCGGCGAGCGCGTGCGCCTCGAGGTCGCGCGAGCCGTCGGCGAGGCGGCGTTCGATCTCGGAGCGCAGGCGCGCTGCGATGGCGTCGTCGCCGCGCGAGCGGACAAGCGCGCGGCCGAGAGACGGGACGGCGTCGCAGGGATCGAGCAGCGTGAAGGCGATGGCGGCGTCGGAACCGGCCGTGCGCAGGTAGACGAGCGCGCGATCGTCCCAGTGGACGAGCGCCCACTCGGGTCGCCGGGCGAGGAAGCGAGCGGCGCGCTGCTCGGGACGCCCGTCGAGAAACAGCGCGCCGAAGCGGTAGCGGCGATCGAGGCGGTCGAACGTCGCCTCGTCGCGCGTCGCCTCGATCGCGTCGCGCAGCAGCGGCTCGGGGTAGACCTGATCCGCGCGTCCGTCGACCAGCGGGCGCGCGCCGTGGAAGAGGAGGTAGCCGCCGTAGTGGAGGGCGTTCAGAACCAAGCGGTCGTGGGCTTGGTTGCGCTGCAGCGTTCGCAGTCCGCGCTCGGGATACCAGCCGGCTTCGAGGCCGACGCCGTGGAGACGCGGCGCGCCGGCCGCGACGACGGCGAGCGCCGCCAGCGGGAGGCACGCGCGCGCGAGGCGGGGGATTCGCGCGAGCAGCGGCGTCAGGCCCGCGGCCACCGCGGGTGCGATTGCGAGCGGCAGGTTCGGCAGGAAGCGGATTGCGTGCAGGCCCAGAGCAAAGAGGCCGAGCGCCGACAGCACGTCGAGCGCGCGCAGCGTGCGGGCGCGCGCCGCCAGCGCCAGCGCCAGGGCGGCGACCAGCGCGAACGCGAGCCAGGCGGGGAAATGCGCGAGCAGCACGCCGGGGCTCGGCGGGCCCCAGTTCGGGATGAACGCGCGCAGCGTCGCGCTCGAGGCCCCGCGCAGGGTCTGCGTGAAGATCGCGGCGCCGTACGGGTTCGCCGGGTCGGCGGAGGCCAGAAGGTGGGAGCGCGACCCGGAGGACGGCGCCTCGCGGACGGCCCGAAGCCGATCGAGCGCCCCGGCGAGCGCGAACTGGGCGGCGCCGAGCCCGTCGACGAAGTAGCCGCGGCGGGTGTGGCCG
>JBBTFH010000215.1:0-9149 GCA_038041915.1 Myxococcota bacterium | reverse complement strand
CGCCACGAAGCTCCTCTACGAAAAGTCCGCCTCCGCCGCCCCGAACTGCGCCTAGCCTTCGCCTAACCTTCTTCGACCGGCAGCCCCGCGGCGCGCCACTCGGGAAATCCGTCGACCAGCCGCATGGCCCGAAAGCCGCGCGCACGCAGCACCTCCACCGCTCGCCGCGCGAGCGGGCAGCTTCGGCCGCGCGAGTAGGCGACGAGCTCGCGCTCGCGCGAGAAATTCTCCGCGCGCTGCTCGATCTCCTCGATCGGCACGGACAGGGCGCCGGCGACGTGCCCGGCGGCGAACTCGGTCGCCGAGCGCACGTCGATCACGCGCACTTCGTTGCGGCGCGCCCGCTCGAGCAGCGTCTCGCGGTCTATAGGCGTATCGGGCGCGTCGCCTTCCGCGGGGCGCAAGTGGGCGAGCGCCCGTAGTGCGTCCAGCAACCCGAGCACCGCCGGACCCGTCAGCCGGTAGTGCACCCGCTGGCGGTCGCGGCGCCCGTCCACCAGGCCGGCTTCGCGGAGCACCCGCAGGTGCCGCGACGTGTTGGCGAACGAAAGGCGGGTCGCGGCGGCGATCGCCTCGACCGAGCGCTCGCCAGCGGACAGTGCCTGGATGATCTGAACCCGCCCGGTCGCCGACACGGCACGGCCGATGTCCGCAAGTTCTTCATCGGAATCATTAGTTTTATTCATATTCAATCATTGGATTGAATAGTGCGTTCACTATATTCAATTATATGATTGAATATGTCGAAAGATGCAAGAAAGCTACTCGCCGCGGTTGGCGAGTAGGCCGGCGTCGCGTAGCACGCGGTCCACCGAGTCGGCGGCCGACGAGTCGTAGTAGCCGCGAATCTGCATGTCCTTGTCGACCAGCACGAAGTGCGTGCCATGGAAGATGCTGGCAAAGTCGCTTTCCGGCCCCCCGCGCCCCATCCCGACCTTCATGCCGTCGACAACCGTCTTTCGCACCGCGTCGATCGGGCCGGTCAGAAAGCTCCACATGCGCGGGCTCGCCCGGTGCTTGCGCGCGTAGGCCGCCAGCACCTCGGGCGTGTCGTAGTCGGGATCGGCGGTGAACGAGACCAGCCGGAAGGCCTGGCCCAGGCCGCGCGCGCGGTGCTGGATCTTGCCCATCTTCGCGGTGAACGCCGGGCAAATCGTCGGGCAGCGCGTGAAGATGAAGTTGGCGACCCACACCCGCCCGCGCAACTGCTTGCTGCCGTAGGGCTGGCCGTGCTCGTCGAGCAGCTCGAAGTCGGGGAGCGTCCCGAGCACCGGCAGCGGCGGCGGAAGCTCGGTCATGATCGTGCGCAGCATCGGCAGGCCCGCGAGCAGTCCCACGAACGCCGCCCAGAACAGCGGCCGCCCGACGATCCCCGCGACGCGCCGCTGCGCCGCCGCGGAGACGCGCCCAGCGGCCATGACGATTGCCGACATGCGCGCGGAGATCTAGGCGCAGAGTTGACGCCCGTCAAGCGCGCGTGCTAGTCACCCGCCACCTTTCCGCATGATCCCCTCACCGTCGAGAAATGGAGGCTTGCCGATGAGCGAGCGTAGCGAGCGCGTAAGCGTGGCCCGAAGGGCCCGCGGATCGAAAATGCGCTCACGGGGCGCCCGAAGGGTGCCCCGATGAGCGCGACGCCGATCGCGGAGCACGGGCACCACCACGCAGGCCCGATCACATGGCCGCGCGAGACGTTCTTCGGCACGGCATCGGTCGGCAAGATAGGCATGTGGATCTTCCTCCTGTCCGACGCGCTCTCGTTCGCCGGGCTGCTCCTCGCCTACGGCATCCTGCGCGGCGGCGCGAGCACGTGGATCCACCCCGGCGAGCCCGCGCTCGGCATCAACTTCACCGCCGTCCTCACGTTCCTCCTCATCTGCTCCAGCGTCACGATGGTGCTCGGTCTGGCGGCGGCCAGCGAGAAGAAGCGCAAGGAGGCGGTCGTCTTCCTCGGGCTCACCGCGCTCGGCGGAGCGCTCTTCCTGTGCGGCCAATACCAAGAATACTTCGGCATCGTCGGCCACGGCCTCACCGGCGAAGGGCTGAACTTCGGCGCGTCGCACTACGCGACGACCTTCTACATCATCACCGGCTTCCACGGCGCGCACGTCACGACCGGCGTCATCTATCTCACGATCATCACGATCCAGACGGCGAGGGGCAAGTACGACCACGACACCAACAAAATCGAGATCGCCGGCCTCTTCTGGCACTTCGTCGATCTCGTCTGGATTCTCGTGTTCACGCTCGTCTACCTGATTCCGCAATAGCCAGGAGCGAGGGGGGCGACATGTCGCACAAGGTCAACCGCAAGGAGTATTGGGTCATCTTCGTGATCCTGTTCGTGCTCACCGTCCTCGAGGTCGCCGTCGCCCAGATTCCGGGCATCGGCAAGACGCTGGTCGTGAGCGCGCTCATCGCGCTCGCCGTCACCAAGGCGGCCTTCGTCGCGCTCTTCTACATGCACCTCAAGCACGAGACGCCGTGGCTGCGCCGCACCGTCGCGATCCCGCTCGCCACGCCCGCGGTCTACGCGCTGGTGCTGATCGCCGAAGCGTCGTGGAGGCATCTGCGATGACGATGCGCCCCGTCGCAGCTCTGCTCGCCGTCTCCACGCTTCTCTTGGCGCTGCTTGCGCCGCGCGCCGCGCTCGCGTGCCCGGCGTGCGCCGCCAACGACGGCGGCAGCACGGTCCTTCGCGCCGCCGTCCTCGGCACGATGATCCTCCTGCCCTGGGCCGTCGGCGGCATCGCGGTCCACGTCATCCGCCGTCTCAACGAGGGGGAACGCTGATGAACAGTCTCGTTCGGCTCGCTTCCGGTCTCTCGCTGCTCCTTTGGGCCGGCGTGGCGCACGCGGCGCCCAAACCGGAAACCGCGTGGGGCCTTCCGCACGACGCCTCCGTCAACGGCCACCTGATCGACTGGCTGATAAACTCGACCAGCGTCTTCGTCGGCCTGCTCTTCGCCATCATGGTGATCTGGATGCTCTGGGCCTGCATCAAGCACGGCGCGGATCACCCGGCCGAGTACGATCACGGCGACGGCAAGCACCACATCACGGTCGCGCTGTCCATATCAGCCGCTATTTTCTTCGTCGTCGACGGAAATCTCTTCTACAACGCGATGGTCGACGTGCGGGGGCAGTTCTGGAACTTCGACAAGCCCGAGTCGCACCCGCAGGCCGTGCGCATCGAGGTCAACGCGCACCAATGGGCGTGGGACGCGCGCTACGCCGGCCCGGACGGCCGCTTCAACACCGCCGACGACATCGTGACGCTGAACGATCTGCGCGTGCCCGTCGGAACGCCGGTGCTCGTGCAGCTCGCGTCGACCGATGTCATCCACAGCCTCTACCTGCCGAACTTCCGCATCAAACAGGACGCGATGCCGGGCATGATCAACCGTATGTGGTTCCAGGCCAAGGAGACCGGCGAGTTCGACATCGCCTGCGCGCAGCACTGCGGCGTGGCCCACTACAAGATGAAGGGCCAGCTCACCGTGCTCCCGCGATCCGACTACGATGCGTGGGTCGGGCGAGCGTCGGCGATCTCGTCCGTGGCGTTCGACGCCAAGGACGACAAGGCGCACTGGGGCTGGGCTTGGAAGCCCAACTAGGGGACCAACCATGAACGAATCGTCCGCGTATCAGGATCTCCAGCCGATCCATCCCGAGCCGGCGTCGTTCTGGCGTCGCTGCGTGTTCTCGACCGACCACAAGGTCATCGCCAAGCAGTTCCTCTGGGCGGGGCTGCTCTTCCTGCTCTTCGGCGGCCTCCTGGCGATGATGATCCGCTGGCAGTGGGCCTACCCGGGCGAGAAGGTGCCGGGGATGGGCGCGGTGCTCAGTCGCTCAGGCGGCGTCATCACGCCCTCCGCCTACAACACGATCTTCACGATGCACGGCCTGATCATGATCTTCTTCGCGATCACGCCGATCATGATCGGCGCCTTCGGCAACTTCTGCATCCCGCTGATGATCGGCGCGCGCGACATGGCGTTCCCGGCGCTCAACATGATCTCGTTCTGGACGTTCCTCGTCTCGCAGGGCCTGGTCATCGCCTCGTTCTTCGTGCAGCTCGGCTCGGCGGCGGCGGGGTGGACGACGTACCCGCCGCTCTCGACCCAGATCGGCACGCCCGGCACGGGGCAAACGCTGGTCGTGCTGGCGATCTTCGTCACCGGCGTCGCGACGATCATGGGCAGCATCAACTACGTCACCACCGTCATCCGCTTGCGCGCGCCCGGCATGACGTACATGAGGATGCCGGCGACGGTGTGGGGCCTGTGGCTGACGGCGATCCTCAACGTGCTGTTCGTGCCGGTGCTCGGCTCGGCGGCGCTGCTGCTGCTCTTCGACCGCGCCTTCGGCACACAGTTCTTCATCGCCGGCGCGGCGGCGGTCAAGGGCGGCGGCGATCCGCTGCTCTTTCAGCACCTCTTCTGGATCTTCGGCCACCCGGAGGTCTACATCCTCATCCTCCCGGCGTGGGGCATCGCGACCGACCTCCTGTCGTTCTTCGCGCGCAAGCCCGCCTACTGGTTCAAGGGCTCGGTCATCGCGATGACCGCGGTGACGATCCTCTCGGCGGTCGTGTACGGCCACCACATGTTCGTGACCGGCATGAACCCGCTGCTCGGCCAGTCGTTCATGCTGCTGACGCTCATCATCAGCGTCCCGGCGGAGCTGCTGTTCCTGAACTGGCTGCACACGCTGTGGAAGGGCTCGATCCGCCTTACCGTGCCGATGCTGTTCGCGCTCGGCATGGTGTTCGTCTTCGGCCTCGGCGGCCTCACCGGCCTCTACCTCGGGACCGTTTCGACCGACCTCTATCTGCACGACACGATGTTCGTCGTCGGCCACTTCCATTACACGATGGCCGCGGCCTCGTTCCTCGCCAGCTTCGGCGCGCTCTACTTCTGGTTCCCCAAGATGTTCGGACGCACCATGAACGAGGGCCTCGGCAAGATTCACTTCTGGGGCTCGGTCGTCTTCATCACGCTGGTCTTCGGCGGCCAGATGCTCGTCGGCTACGCGGGCCAGCAGCGGCGCTTGTATGATCCGTACCAGTACACGTTCCTGGCGCACCTCCGGCCGCTCAACCAGTGGACGAGCTTCTTCGCCTTTGCGCTCGGCCTCAGTCAACTGCCGTTCATCTACAACTTCTTCCAGAGCGTGTTTGCCGGCGCCAAGGCCGAACAGAATCCGTGGCAGGTCGGCACGCTCGAGTGGACGCTTCCCTCGCCGCCGCCGCACCATAACTTCGACACGATTCCGACGGTGCTGCGCGGACCGCACGAGTACTCGAACCCCGAGGTGAAAAAGGCGCTCGGCCGCGACTGGATCGGCCAGACGGAAAATCTGCCCACCGGCGCCACCTCCGGCGCCGTCGCCGGGACCGGTGGCGAGTAGAGTCTCGTGGAGGCCTCGCTCATGAGCGACGTGGTGCCCTTCCGCTCGCCGCGCGCGCGCGCGCACGAGTCGACGGCGCTGGTCGGCATGATCATCTTCGTCGCGTCGTGGGCGATGATGTTCGCGGCGCTGTTCTTCGCCTACGGGATGGTGCGCTCGCGCGCGGCCGCGTGGCCGCCCGATCTGCTGCGCCTGCCGCTCGGCCTGCCGGCGCTCAATACCGCGATTCTCGCCGCGAGCAGCCTGGCGCTCGAGCTCGGGCTGCGCGCCGTGCAGGGCAACCGGGCGCGCGTCGCCGGAGCGCTCCGCATCGGCGCGGCTGCGCTGCTCGGCGCCGCCTTTCTCGCGCTGCAGACCGTGGTGTGGCTGAGCGTCTGGGCCGGGGGCCTGCGCGCCGACAGTGGCCCCTACGCGTCGGTGTTCTACGGGCTCACCTGGGTGCACGCGGCGCAAGTCGCCATCGGCCTCGTCGCGCTCGCGTGGATCGCGCTTCGCGCCGCGCGCGGCACATACTCGCCGGCGCGCCACCTGACCGTGCGTCTCTGGACCATCTACTGGCACTTCGTCGGCGTCGTCTGGGCGCTCATGTTCGTCGCCGTTTTTCTCGTATAAGGAGAGACATGACCACGTTCAAGCGCAACTTCCTCGCCGCCGGGTTGCTCACCGTCTCGCTCCTCGCCGGCTGCGCGGAGCAGCCGTGGGATCAGCCCGAGTTCACCGAGCCGATGACGCTCGGCGGCGTGGCCATCTCGCCCGACGTGCTCAACAACGGCCGCGAGGCGTTCATGCTCAACTGCTACGCGTGCCACGGCGCGCTCGGCAAAGGCGACGGCCCGTCGTCGCCGGGCCTGCGCCCTCCGCCGCGCGACTTCACGGCCGGCATCTTCAAGTTCGCCGGCGTCGCCGCCGGTCAGCTCCCGCACGACTCGGATCTGCTGCGCACGATCACGCGCGGCCTCGACGGCACGCCCATGCTCGCCTGGGACATCCCCGACGTCGAGCGCATGGCGATCATCCAGTACCTCAAGACGCTCTCGCCGCGCTGGAAGGACGAGAAGCCGGGCGAGCGCGTCCTGCCCACGCCCGACCCGTGGCAGGGCAAGGACGCCGAGGCGGTCGCGAAGGGCAGCAAGCTCTATCACGGCTTCGTCGGCTGCAGCGGCTGCCACGGCTCCTACGTCTCGTTCGACGCGTTCGCGCAGGTGAAGCTCGAGACGCAGGGCGCCGCGCCGACGGAGCTCTCGGCGGCGATCTACGCCCAGACGCTGACCGAGAGCGTCGAGTACCAGGTCAAGATCCCCGCGCCCGATTTCCTCTTCGGCCGGATCAAGAACGGCACGACCCTGGAGGAGCTCTACCGGACCATCGCCGCGGGCATCGGCGGCGCCGCGATGCCCTCGTGGAAGGAGCTGCCGCAACCCGACTTGTGGGCGCTCGTGCACTACGTGAAGTCGATCATCGATCTGCGCGACACGCCCGCCGGCAACGCGCTGCGCGCGAAGCTCACGAGCCAGCCCGCGTACGTGCCGCCACCGCCGCCCGCCCCGCCGATCGATCCAAACGCGCCCAACGCGCCGGCCGTGCCCGCTCCATCCAAGTAGCCCCCGCGCTACGCGTGCTGGCGTTGGAAAGCGGTTCTACGAGCGAGGCGGCGCTTCTGACGGTCGAGGTGGCGGTCGCCACGGTCGCGTTCCCGCTCGTGGGAGGGCGGTGGGCGCTCGTCGCCGCGGCCCTGCTCGCGATTCTGGGCGCGACCTGGCCGAGCCAGGTCTGCGTCGCCGCGTGGGCGATCGGGGCGGCGGGCATCGGCGCGCTCGTCCGGCGCGCCGTGCGCGACCGCGTCGTGGCGCAGGCGCTCGCCGTCGCGGTCGCGACGCTGCTCCCGACGAGCCTCGCGTGGGCGCTCGTGCTGGTTCGCGCCGGCGCGCCGGCCGCCGAGACGCTCACGGCGGCGGCGGCGATCAATCCGCTGGTCGCGGCCCTGCGTGCGCTCGACATCGACCCGCTGCGGCTGCCGGAGGTCTACGCCCGCACTCCCGTCGCGCAGATGGAGGTACGCTACGTCGCATGGTGGCTGACGGCGCTGATCCTCGCCGCGCTCGGCTTGCCGCTCCTGGCGCGCCGATGAGGCGGCTGCGCAGGCGCGAGCGCGCATGGTCGCTCGCGCTCACACTGCTGGTCGGCTGCTCACGCGCGCCGGTCGCCCCCGCGCCCGACGCGGACGCAGCCATCCGCCGCGGTCTCGCGTTCCTGCGCGCGCAGCAGAGCGCCGACGGCTCCTACGGCGATCATCCGGGCCTGACGTCGCTGGCGCTGCTCTCCTTCGCGCGCTGTCCCCCGCAGGCCCGGCCCTCGGACGGGCCGCACGTCGCGCGCGCCGTCGCCTATCTCGAAAAACTGGCAAGACCCGATGGCAGCGTCGTCGCCGAGGACAACCCCGGCTACTCGACGGCGCTGGCGATCCTCGCCTTCGAGAAGCTCGGCGTGCGCGCGGATCTCGTCCGCGCCGGTCGCCGCTACCTCGCCGCCATTCAGTCCGAGGATGGCGGCATCGGCTACGGCCGCGACGGCCGGTCGGACCTGTCCAACCTCGTCTTCGCGCTCGATGCGTTGGTTGCGACGGAAGGACTCGCCGCGCCCGTGTTCGTCGCTCCCGACACGACGCCCGAGGCCGAAGGCCAGCCGGTCGACCACAAGGCCGTTCTTCGTCGCGCGCGCGCCTTCATCGAGCGCTGCCAGGGGCCGGATGGCGGCTTTCGCTACCAGCCCGAGGCCAGCAAGGCGGGCGCGCTCAACTCGTACGGCAGCATGACCTACGCGGGCGTGCGGAGCCTCGTCTACTGCGAGGTGCCGCGCGACGATCCGCGCGTCGTAGCCGCGTGGCGATGGATTCGCGACCACTACACGCTCGAGAGCCATCCCGGCATGGGCGGCAAGGGTCTCTATTACTACTACCAGACGTTCGCCCAGACGCTGCGCCTCTGGGGCGAGCGCGAAATCGTCGACGCGCGCGGCGTCAAGCACGACTGGCGGCGCGAGCTTCGCGCCAAGCTCGTCTCACTCCAGCGCGCCGACGGCGCCTGGCGCAACGACGACCCACAGTTCTGGGAGCAAAACCCAATCCTCGCCACCACGCGCGCGCTGCTGGCGCTAGCCGAAACGCTGTGACACCGCCGCTGCCGCGTCATCTGGGTCCACTCGATCATCTCGGTGAATGCGGCGCGCGATTGACACTCGGCATCGTCGGGCCAAAGATGCGTGCATGACGAACGCGACGACGCGGCGGATTTCGCTGGCGCTGGGGCTCGGGATGGCGGCGGTAGCGAGCGCGCAGGAGGTCGTGCCCGTGCCGTGGAACGCGCTCGACCCGGCGATTCCGCATCCCGCGTACAACGGTCACCCGACCACGTTCAAGGCGATCGCGCGCAACCTGCCGGGCGGCTGCACCTACGCGTGGGACTACGAGGGCGACGGCGCGTACGACACGGGCGAGATCGCCGTCTCGGACGCGTACAACCTCGCGCAGATCTACACGTACCCGTTCCAGGCCGTGACCACGACCTTCACCGCGCAGATCCGGCTGACCTGCGGCGCGACCGTGGACGCCGGCGCCTACCCGGTGCGCGTGTTCGCGGGCGTGCCGAGCGACCCGTCGGCGGCGACGTCGCGGCAGCTCCAGGTCATGCGCGGTGTCGCGGCCGACGACGCGCTGTGGTGGATGCACCTTCAGATGACCG
>JBBTFH010000214.1:0-5055 GCA_038041915.1 Myxococcota bacterium | reverse complement strand
CCGACGATTTCACGACCGCGTTTTCCCATCGTTGTCTCCCTTCCGGTGGCACCTGGTTACTTGTTCTTCGCAACCTCGCTGGGGTCGGGCCCTCTGTCTAAGTGCGCCCCCGCGCGCCGCGCGGCCGGCGCCCATCGGAGGCGCCGAGCTTCACAAGCGAGCGGCCAGCGCCCGCAGCTCGCGCGCCAGCCGTTCGATCTCCCCGCGCAGGTCGCGGCACAGCTGCGCGTCCTCCACTCCCCCGCAGACGTCGGCGAACGTCTTCACCGCGGCGCTCCAGGCGCGCATCTTCATGCGGAAGCCGTGCGCACGCATGGAGGACGTGACTTTGCGGCGGCGCTCGATGAAGCCGCGCGTGCGCTCGGCGAAGTCGCGGTCGTTGAGCGCGATCAGGTCGTCGGGGCGCGCGCGTGAAAGCAGCCGCCGGCGTCCTTCGGGGGTCATGCGGGCGATGCGGTAGAGCTTGGTCGCCCCGAGCTCCTTCCACTGCACGAGGATGCGCGGCGCCGCATCGGCCAGCGCCGCGAGCCGCTCGTAGTTGGCCGCCGTCTCGCCGCTCAGGCCCATCCGGCCGAGCCAGCGATGGTAGTGGCCGCTCAGATGCGGGCGCGCGCGCCTGAGCAGCTCGCCCATCTCGGCCGCCGTCTCGACGGCGTTGCGGTAGAGCTGCGTCCTGAGCTCGAGAAACCGCTCCTCAAGGCGCCGGACCTCCGGATCGTCGAGGGGGTCCGCCGACTTCGGCGGCAGCGGCCTCGCGCGCAGAGCGAGCGCCTTCGTGCGTGCGGTCGGATTCGCCATCGTTGCCTCCCCGGGGGACACTCCCCGTGGGAGAGCGTATCACACCAAATCAATTTGGAGTGCCGGGCACGTTCGGGCGGACTGGCGGCGAGCGGACCCTCTGATAAGATCGGCCGCGTGCTTCGCTTCGCCTTTGCGATCGGGTGCGTCGGCTGCACGCAGGGGCAGCCGCGGAGCGCCCCGCCGTCGGCGCCCGCCACGTCGCCTCCGAGCGCGTCGGAGGCGACCGCGTCCCCGGCCCCGCTCCCGCCAACGCCCGCGCTCGCGCCGATCCCGCTGAGCCCCGTCTGGCTCTACCAGGGCGGCGCGCGCCGGGTGGTCGACGCCGCCGATGCCGCCGCGCAGGGCTACACGATCGTCGATCTCTCCGACGGCTGGGTGCCGTTCGTCCTGCGCGAGGCGGACTATCGCGAGACCTTCCTCGGCCTCGCGCAGAACCGCATCGACGCCGAGCTCGACGATCTGATGGAGGGCAAGGACAACACGCTCGAGCTCTTCGGCATCCCGCCGACGCTCACGGTGCTGCGAGCGCGCTTTTTCGCCGACGTCGACCGCCCATGCGCCGCGTCGATCGATCTGGCCGCGATCGCGCGGCTCGATCGTGATCTCTTCTACACGTCCAACACCGCCGGCAAGAAGCGGCTCGACGAGTACCTGCGCCTCGAGCGCCAGGTGGCGCGCGGCCACGCGCCGGCCGCCGTCCTGGAGCGCCACGATGCGCGCAAGCGCGAGATCGACGCGCTCGACGCGGTGCAAAAGCGCCTCGCCTGCGAGCAGTTCTTTCCCGGCCGTGGCTTTTTCCGCCCGCGCGTCTACGACTGGTCGACGCACATCGCCGTCGGCCTCTTCGAGCGCCGGAACATGGTTTTCGGCTGGGGCTTCATGACCGAGGACACGCGCGCCGCCCTCGCCAAGCCGCCGCTCGTGCTCGCCCACGAGGCGCTCGTGCGCGTGGTGCGCGAGCGCGTGGTCGACGCCGCGGCGATCCTCGAGGACGGCAGCGTAAAGGAGCGGGGAAACCTGGTCGACGAGGCCACGCGCGTCGCGATCCTCGCGCTCGGCGTCGAGACGCCCGAGAAGCTGCGTGCGTTCTGGGACGCGCACTCGGACTTCGCCGAGCTGCGCGCGGCCGTGAAGCTTCCGCCGCCGCCCGACTACTACGCGGCCGACATGGACCTCGAGGTGTCAATCGATCGCGGCGACGTCTGGTACGAGCTTCCCTTCCGCGACGACGGCAGCGAGAAGCCGCAGCCGCGCGAGCGCACGCCGCACCTGACGCTGTTCGTGAACAAGGACGGCCGGAAGATCCCGCTCATCCGCTGGCGCACGACCATCGGCAACTGGCGCTCCGAGTGGAAGGACGGCCAGGAGTTCTGGAAATACAAGAACTCGGACGTGGGCTGGCGCGTCTGGCGCCACATCGTCGCCGCGCCGGTGTGGATCCCGCCCGACACGACGCCGCCGCGCTCGCTGCTCAAGAAGGTGAAGGTCAAGGTTGGCCACACGTGGGAGCAGCAGATCGTGCCCGATCTCGACGGGCTCGGGCCCGGCTACGCCTCGGCCTACGGACTGGCGATGGCGATGCACGTGGTCGAGAGCAAGCGCAAGGACGGCACGATCTCGACGTGGGACAACCAGATCCGCACGCACGGATCGGTCGACTACAACTCGATCCTGCGGCGCTACTCGCACGGCTGCCATCGGCTGCACAACCACCTGGCGGTGCGTCTGTTCGGCTTCGTGCTGCGCCACCGCCCCAGCCGCAGCGTCGGCCAGAGCCGGCTGGTCTGGAACAAGGCCTTCGAGTGGGAGGGCGTGCCCTACGAGATCAAGCTGCGCACGCGCGGCTACACCTACGAGCTCACGCAGCCGATCCCGGTGTACGTCGACGAGAGCACCATCAAGGGCGACGTGAAGAAGCCCATCGAGGAATACGTGCCCAAGATCGTGCCGCCGGGAGAGACGCCGCCCGCCGCCCCAGCCGACACCGCGGCGAGCCCGATGTCGCCGTCGCCGAGCGTGCCGTAGCCCGGCCTACGGCCCTACCGCCGGAAGTCGCGGATCGACTGAACGCCGTCCCTCAGCGCCACCGGTCGGCCGGAGTGATCCGTCGCGAGGTGGACGAGGATCGCGTCGGGGAACGACTCGCCGTAGCCGTTGATGTGCGTCGGCTCGTTGTCGAAGGCCGCGACAACGGACCCGATGGCGCGCAGCCGCGCGTGCGCCTCGCGTTTCCACAGGTCGTCGCTCTCCTCGAAGGACGGCTTCATGACCAGGTGCACGCGTTCTCCCGGCAGGGGGAAGCTCCAGCGCGCGAGCGCTTCGAGCGTGCCGTGGCGCATCTCCTCGTAGCGCCCGGTCACGTAGGCGACGTGGGCGCCGGCGTCGTGCACCGCGCGCACGAGCTCGGGCGCGCCCGGCACCGCGGCGTCACCGGCGCAGTAGGCGCTGGAGAAGAAGCGCGGGAGCCAGAACGCGCGCAGCCGCTCGTAGCAGGCGGCCGCCCGCTCGGGAGCGACGCCCGCGCCGACCATGGCGTCGCGCAGGTTCCAGCTCGTGAAGTGGCGCGTCTCGATGGCCAAGAGCGCCGTGAGGCCCTCCGCCTGGCCGAACTCGCGCAGGACGCGGACGTTGCGCGGGCGGTTGTCGAGCAGCGTCGAGTCGAGATCGAAGGCGACGATCGCCGACGGGCGGCGCGCGGCGTCGAGGACGTCGTGGAGCACCGACATGCGCGGGCTTATAGCACGCCAAATATCCGTTTCAGCGCTTGCGCTCGACGCGCCGCGTCGTCCATGATCGCCCGTCATGCTCTCGCCCCGCACGGCCACCGAGCCGGTCGCGCGTCCCGTCGGACGGGGTGCGTCACCCTCGCGCGCGGGCGCCGCCGCCATCTGGGGTTTCGCGCTCGGCTACTTCCTCTGCTACGCGCCCTACAGCGCCCTCACCAAGGCGCTCTCGTCGGGGCTGCTCGCCGGCATGGATCGCCGCGGCATCTCGGGCTTCGTGCTGCTGCCGATCTCGACCATCGCGTCGCTCTTCGGCATGTTCACGTTCCTGACCGCGATGGGTTGGTGGAGGTACGCCGGCCGCCGCACGATCCTGGGCGCGCGCGTGCCGTGCCCCGGACGGTGGACGTTCCTCTCGGGCGTGTGCACCGCCGGCATCATCGGCACGACCACGCTCGCCTACACCTTCGAGGGCGCGTCGATCGTCTTCATGATGCTGCTCATGCGCGGCGGCGTGCTCGTGCTCGCGCCCATGGTCGACGTGATCACCGGGCGCCGCGTGCGCTGGTTCTCGTGGGCGGGCTTCGCCCTGAGCTTCGGGTCGCTGCTGGTCGCGTTCTCGAAGAAGGGCGGCCTCGCGATCACGGTCATCGCCGCCTGCGACGTGGCGCTCTATCTCGCCTGCTACTTCGTGCGCCTGCGCTTCATGAGCCGCCTCGCCAAGTCCGACGATCCGACCGCGAACCGCCGCTACTTCGTCGAGGAGCAGATGGTGGCCACCCCCGCGATCGTCACGCTGCTCGCGCTGCTCGCGATCGTGGGCGCGGGCGACATCATGCGCGACGTGCGGCAGGGCTTCACGACGTTTCTCGCGAGCGGACGGGTGCTCGAGACGGTGCTGATCGGCATCTTCTCGCAGGGCACGGGAATCTTCGGCGGGCTGATCCTCCTCGACAAGCGCGAGCACACGTTCTGCGTGCCGGTGAACCGCGCCTCGAGCGTGCTCGCCGGCGTGGTCGCGAGCTATGGCCTGATGGCGGCGCTCGGCCAGCGGGCGCCATCAAAGCGCGAGTTGCTCGGCGCGGCGCTCATCGGCGCGGCGCTGCTCGTGCTCTCGCTGCCCGACGCGCTCGCGCGCCGGCGCGCCGCCCTCGCCGCGAACGCGGCCGGGTAAGAGGGCGCCGTGCTGCTCGCGGACGCCGTGGCGATCCTCGAAGTCGGCGTGGCGGTCCCGCGCGCGCGCCTTGCGCGTAAGACCATCGCCGAGGCCACGGGCGCCGGCCGCGCGCCCGCCGGCGAGCGCGCCGTCGCCAACCACGACGAGGACCCGGTGACGCTGATGGTCGAGGCCGCGCTGGCGGCGGCGGGCGACGGCCTGCCGGGCGTCGATCTGGTCGTGTGCGCGACCACCAGCGCGCCGTGCGTCGAGAAATCGAGCGCGGCGCTGGTGGTCGAGGCGTGCGACGGCGGCGCCGGTGTCGCCACGATCGATCTCGCTGGCTCGCGCCGCTGCGGCCTCGAGGCGCTGTGG
>JBBTFH010000213.1:0-4091 GCA_038041915.1 Myxococcota bacterium | reverse complement strand
ATGATCATGCGCAACATGCACCGCTGGGCGGCGCACGCGATGGTGATCGCGGTGTGGATCCACATGCTGCGCGTGTTCATGACCGGCAGCTACAAGCCGCCGCGCGAGTTCAACTGGGTCATCGGCGTGAACCTGCTCGTGTTCACGCTGCTGCTCTCCTTCACCGGCTACCTTCTGCCGTGGGATCAGCTCAGCATCTGGGCGGTCACCGTCGGCACGAACATGGCGCGCGCCACGCCGATCCTCGGCCACGAAGGGCCGTTCTTCGATCAGCTCGCCAAGCCGCTCGGGCTCGACGCGCGAACCGACGCGCGCGCGCTGCTGGTCGCCGGCCGCCTCGTCGGCAGCGCGACGCTGCTGCGCTTCTACGTGCTGCACTGCATCTTCATCCCGATCGTCGCGAGCGTCCTCATGATCGTCCACTTCTGGCGCATTCGTAAGGACGGCGGCATTTCGGGGCCGCTCTAAGACCGTGGCGACCGTTCAAGACTTCGGTGTCGAGCGGGCCAAGGAGAAGAAGGCCGCCGACGCGGCGCAGAAGAAGGCGCACGCCGAGGAGCCCGGCAAGGGCCCGTCGCTGGCGAACCGCATTCACACGTGGCCGTACCTCGTGCGCGCCGAGTTCCTCACCGGGCTCGTCGTCATGATCATGATCACCGTCTGGTCGATCGTCGTGGACGCGCCGCTCGAGGAGCCCGCCAACCCCAACCGCACACCGAACCCGTCGAAGGCGCCTTGGTACTTCCTCGGGCTGCAGGAGATGCTCGTCTACTTCGATCCGTGGTTCGCGGGCGTCGTGCTGCCGAGCCTTATCATCGTCGGTCTGATGGTCATCCCGTACATCGACATCAACCCGCGCGGGAACGGCTACTACACGCTCAAGGAGCGGCCGTTCGCGATGTCGATGTTCATGTTCGGATTCCTCATGCTGTGGATCGCGCTGATCGCGCTCGGCACGTTCCTGCGCGGTCCCGGCTGGTACTTCTTCGGCCCGTGGCAGTACTGGGATCCGCACAAGGTGGTCGCGCTGACCAACGTCGATTTTCCGTACATGGTGTGCAAGGCGTTCGGCTTGCCGCCGACGGCAGTGCTCGACGACGTCATCGGCGCCATCGCCGTGCTGACGTTCTACCCGGGGCTCGCGGTGATCGGCTGGCCGCTCTTGCGCAGGAAGGCGCCGGAGGCGGCCGCGCAACTCGGCATCGTCCGCTACCACATCGTCGCGATGCTGTTCCTGCTGATGATGTCGCTGCCACTCAAGATGATTCTGCGCTGGACGCTCAACATCAAGTACGTCTGGACCTGCTGCGAAGGCCTGTTCGGCGCCAGCCTGATCAACTTCTGATCTTCGGCACGAAGCGGCCGGCGCGCTTCGCGTAGTCGCCGTACCCGGGAGCGTTCGCGGTCAGGAACTCCTCCTCGAGCCGAGCCTGGATCTGGACCACCACCCACGCGACGGCGGCCCAGGCCGAGACGACGAGGTTGGGAAGCGCGAGCCACACGGCGGTCACGCCGAGCAGCATGCCGGTGTAGATCGGGTGGCGGATGAAGCGGTACGGGCCGCTCATCACGATCGCCTGCGGCTCCTGATCGATGCCGATGCGCCACGACGGGCCCATCCAGAGAATCGACGCGGCGACCAGCAGGAACGAGGTGCCGAGCAGGACCAGGGCCGCCAGGTCGGGCCAAGAAGAACCGACCACGCGGCGATCGGGGAGCGGCGACAGCAGCAGGTAGAGGCCGATCACCGCGAACTCGGCGACCAGGACCTTCTCGATGAAGCCGTGCGCCGTGCCTGGATCGGAGCGCAGGAAGGGGAACGGTTTCGCCCCGGAGTGGCGGACGCGCCAGCCGTTTACGACCCCGATGACGCCCAGCCCGAGCGCGTAGCCGAGCAGCGCGCAAGTCACGCCCGCAGCTCCGCACGACTCGCGACCTGCTCGACGGCGTTCACGAGCGCGACGAGCTCGGCGGCCACGCGAGGCGCGTTGGTCTCGAGTGCGATGGCGGCGAGAGGCACCGGTCCAATCGCGCAGGCGGCCTCGGGGAAGGCTCGGAACATGATCGCCTCTTGGGGCCACAGGCCGAGCCAACCGTCCTCGAGCTCGGGCGGAAGCTCGAAGCCGAGCGCGGCGATGGCGTCGGCGCCGTGCGGCAGCTTCACGCTCCGCGGCCGGACGTTCCCTCCTGTCGTGTACGCGGGCGGCTGCGACGGAACTACGCCAACGGTGACGTCGATCTCGCGCACTTCCTGACCGCGCCGCACGATGCGCACGTCGAGCGGGAGCGCGCCGGCGCGGCGGATACGCGTGATGATCGACGTGCCGTCCCCGATGACCAGAGGCTCGCCGGCGCCGAGCGCGGTCGCGACAGCGCGCGCGTAGCTCTGCCAGCGCTCGGGGCCGACCTCGACGCTCGGGGTCGCGGGCCAGGTGGCGGCACGCAGCAGCAGCACGAAGCCGGCGTGCGCGGCGAGCATTTGATAGGGGAGTTGGATCGTGTAGCCGGCGGTGGCGACGTAGAAGAGGCCGAGCGCGCAGGCGCGGTCGCGCCCGGGACGACGCGCGAGGCCGGCGAGCAACGCGGCGAACGTGGCGCCGCCGGCGACGAGCGCGGCTCGGCCGAGGCCGGTCGCGGGGCGCGCCAGGCCGAAGCCTTTGCTCAGCACGCGGCCGATCCCTTCGGGGTGCCCAAGCGCGCCGAGCAGCGCGCCGGCGACGCCGAGACCGGCGGCGAGCGGCCAGCCGCGCACGAGATCGATGAGCGGCGCGCGCGCGAAGAGAAGCGCCGCCGCGGGGCCGACGCTGAGCGCTACCACCTGCCCGGCTCGGAACAGCACGGGCGGCGCGGCGTCACCGATGGCGGAATCGAAGGGCATCTGCCGAAGGAACAGCCACGTCGCGTGCGCGAGCACCGGCAGCGCGAGCAGCGCGAGACCGAATTTCTCGCGCGGCCTCGCGCCCGCCGTGCGTCCGCGTCGCGCGACCAGACCTGCCGTCAGGCCGACGACGCCGAGCGCAAAGGAGGTATTGAGGTTGGGCTCCAGCGCGTCCGGCAGGTTGGCGAAGAGCGCGACCGCCGCGAGCGGCAGGAATATCGCGCCGACGAGGGCGAACCACAGCCGCGCCGATCGCGCCAGCAGACGCTCGTCCTGGATGATCCCGAAGGTGCCGAGCGCGTCGACGATGAGCGCGAGCACGCCGGCGAGGTGGAACGAGTAGAAGCCGGCCGCGTCGACCCAGCGTGGCGAGTCGACGATCTGTCCGCCGATGCGGCCCAGGATGAGATCGGCGATCAACGCCACCGCCAGCGCCGCCGCCGGCGTCACCACGCTGAAGATCCGCCCGATCACGTGCCGTTTATACCTCGCGATTTGCGGCGATGACTGTATTCTGTTATCCTACATATAACCACATGAGACACACCTTCATTCTATTGCCATTGCTTGCGACGGCGGCGGCGGGTGAGCCGACGCACCGCGTGGTTATCGATCCGGGCCACGGCGGGAGCAACCTCGGCGCTCCGACCATGGCCGCGGGAGTGCACGAGAAGGTGCTGACGCTCGATCTGGCGCACCGTCTGCGCGCCGAGATCGCGCGCCTCGACCCGACCGCGGAGGTGGTGCTCACCCGCGATCGTGATCGCTACGTCACGCTGCGCGGCCGCGCGGGCGTGGCCAATGCGCGGCGCGCCGACGTGCTGGTGAGCCTGCATCTGAACGCATCGCGCGGGGCGAGGGGAGAGCAGAGCGGCTTCGAGACCTACGTCTACGGCGCCGGGCCGCTGCTGGAGCCCGACGACTCGGCATCGGGCGCCGCCGCGGAGATCCTCGCCGACCTCCACGGCCGCGCGGCGGCCGCGCTCTCGTCGCAGCTCGCGGCGACGGTGCAGCGGCGCTTGGCCGAGGCGCGCGGCGGCGCGCGCGATCGCGGCGTGCGGCAGGCGCCGCTCGACGTGCTGCGCGAGGCGCACATGCCGGCGGTGCTCGTGGAGGCGGCGTTCGTGGATCACCCCCGCGAAGGGCGCGAGATTCTCGACGCGCACGTGCGCCAGGAGATCGCCGCCGCCATCGCGCTCGCGCTCGTGGAGTT
>JBBTFH010000212.1:23238-30171 GCA_038041915.1 Myxococcota bacterium | reverse complement strand
CGCCGCTTCGCGCACCAGCGGAGAATCATCGGCGACCTGCCGAAACTCCACCGGCGGCCCTTCGGCTTGTTCGCGGCCAAGCTCCTGGTCGCGATGGAAGAGGCGCGCGCTTCGACGCCTGCGCCCGACGCGGTGGTCTTCGTCGTCGACGCCCGGCCCGCCGTGTTCGCGGTGCTGCGAACCGAGCTGACCGCCGCGCGTGCAAACGCCGGCTACCTTCCGCTTGCCTTCGGTCTCGCGGTCCACGAGATTGAAGCTTGGCTGCTCGCCGATCCCGAGGCGCGTCGGGCGGGCATGGACGCGGACTGCGCCGCCCTGGCCTACGGCAGGCCCGAAGACGATCCCGATCCGAAGACGACGTTTGCGAGCTGGCTTGGCGACGCACGCGCGCGCGCATCCGGGAACGCTGCCGGCCTGACCGATCTGGAGCGTCGCGCGCTGCTGATTGCCGCGATGCGCCCCGACGTGGTCGCGCAACTCTGCCCGCTCGGCTTCGCACCGTTTCTCGGTGAAATCCGTAGGCTGAGCTCGTCTTGAAGAGCAGGCGAGTTTGTCCGCCGAGCGATCCTACAGCGCGCAGTCGACGTCCGGCTTTTCCTTGCCGCAGTCCAGGCGCGTCATCGTCGGCGTCTCGGGCGTCGGGATTCCGACGTAGAGCAGCAGCTTCTCGGCGAACGTGTTGCTGTTGATCTCGCGAACGACCAGCAGGTGGCGCCCGGGCTGCGCGGGAAGCGTCAGCGCCGCGTTGAAGCGGCCTTCGTCGTACGGCCGGATCGCGACCTTCGAGTCGCCGAGCTCGATCGAATAGCGGCGGCGATCCTGCTTGAGGATGCGGCCGGAGACGTTGAGCGTCCCGTTGGTCTCGACGATCTTCGAAACCTTGTCGAGCGCGACCGGACGCTCGTCCCAGATGATCACCAGGTCGTGCCCCTGGCGCAGCGTGCTCCAGCCGTACGCGACACCGAAGAAGACCGGTCCGGCGAGCTTGGACATCGCGTCCGCCGCCTTGCGCGCCTCGCCCTCGAGGTCGATCTCCTTCGTGTGCACCTCGCGGCGCCCGTCCCACGATGCGCCGTACCACTCGACGCCATTGGCGGGATAGCGCTGCTCGGTCGCCAGATCGTGCTCGCCCTGCTCGAGCGATTCGCGCGCGGACAGCATCAGTCGCGCGTCGAGCTCGGGCGTCGGCTTGAAGCGCTCGGCCAGCGTGGCGCGAATGACGTCGCTCACGCGCGCCTCCTCGGCCACGAGCCCCGGATCCGCTTCCGTGGGTCCGTAATAGGCCTTGGCGGCCGGCGCGAACGGCGCGCTGACGCATGCGACGTTGAGCAGGAGCCCGAAAGTGACGGTGGTGTGCTTCATGGCGCGGCAGGATAGCGGCGCGCTCCCCCGCGGTAAAGGGCCAGTTGCGCGCCTGTCCAGTTGCGCGCCGCGCGCCGGGACTACCCGCGCTTGCGGGCGGAGGTCTCGTCGGCGCGGGCCTGATCGCGACGGCGCTCGTCGCGGCGTGCCTCGTCGTCGCGCCGGTCGAGCACGCGCTCGACCGCGTGGCGGCGTGCGAGCGCCTCCTCCACGGCGCGGCGCGCGGCCGCGCCCGTACGCTGCGCCGCGCGCAACTCGGCGTCCGACCGCGCCAGCCGCCGCCGCATCTCCGCGGCCCACCCGTCGGCCTCCGCCAGCGCGCCGGCGCTGACCGCGTCGGCCTTCGGGCGCGGGGCGGCCAGCTTCTCGGCGAGGACGCGAATCTCCGCGTCCGCTCGGCGCTCCAGCGTCTCCGCCGCCGCCAGCGCCCGCATGGCCGCGCCCTGTTCGCTCTCCGCGCGCGCGAGCGCCGCGTGCACACCGGTGGCCCGCGGCATTAGCGCACTAACTCTTCCGCCGTTTGCCGAAGAAGCCTCCGCGCTCCTGGCGCTTTGCCGCGACCGCGGGAGGCTCGCCCGATTCGGCCGCGAGCTCGCGCAAAAGCTCTTTCTCGCGCGCCGAAAGCTTCTTGGGAACCAGCACGCGCAGCGCGACGATCTCGTCGCCCTGGCCGTAGCCGTCGAGGCGCGGCACGCCGGCCCCTCGCAGCACAATCGTCTGGCCGGACTGCGTTCCGGGCTCGATCTCGATCGTGGCGTCGCCCTCGAGCGTCGGCACCGTGATCTCGCCGCCGAGGGCGGCCGTCGTGAACGCGATCGACGCGTCGACGTGGAGGTCCACGCCGCGCCGCACGAAGCGGGGATCGGGGCGCACGCGCAGGACGACGAAGAGGTGCCCCGCCGCGCCGCCCCGGGGCGACACCTGGCCGCGTCCGGAGACGCGCAGCGTCTGGCCGTCGTCGACGCCGGCGGGGATCGCCACCTCGATAGTCTCCTCGCGATCGACTGCGCCCTTGCCGCGGCACGCCGGGCAGGGCTCGCGCACGATCTGTCCTTGGCCGCGACAGGTCGGGCAGGTCGTCGATATCATGAAGAAGCCGCGCGTGTGCGTGACCTGGCCGCGGCCACGACAGGCGCCGCACGACTCTCGCCGCGTGCCGCGCGCCGCCCCGCTGCCGCCGCACGCGTCGCAGAGCGCGCGCCGCGCGAAACGCACCTGTTTCTTGACGCCGCGCACCGCCTCCTCGAACGCGATCTCGACGCTGGTCTCGACGTCCCCGCCGCGCGAGGGGTGGCCGTGACGACGCTCGCCGAAGCCGAAGAAGTCGCCGAAGATGTCGCCGAAGGTGGAGAAGACGTCGTCGACGTCGGTGAAGCCTGCGCCGAAGCCGGGCTGGCGCTCGGCGGCGTGGCCGTAGCGGTCGTACATCGCACGCTTGTCGCGATCGGAGAGCACCTGGTAGGCCTCGGCGGCCTCCTTGAACTTCTCGGAGGCGCTCGGATCGTCGGGATTCCGGTCGGGGTGAAACTCGAAGGCGAGCTTGCGATAGGCCTTCTTCAGCTCGGCGTCATCGACCTCGTGCGAGACGTCGAGCACCTCGTAATAGTCGCGCTTCGAGGACATCGCGAGAGGTTGGCAGACTACTACGCCCGCAGGACGGCGGCGATGCCGCCACCGGAGGAGATGTTGACGATCGGCGAGGTGGAGGCGCGGCTGAGGAAGCCGATGCGGGCGCCGAAGGCGTAGAGGCCGAGATCGGCGAACTGGCGCTCCATGCGCGCGGGACCGGTGGAGGAAGGGAAGGGCTCCCGCGGGATGCGCGCGAACCGCTGCACGACGCAGCTCGCGGGACGCGCGAGCGCCGCGTCGACGGCTCTTTGCCACTCGCGCGCGCCGACATGACGGCCGAGCACGACGCCCTTGCCGCCGAAGGAGCGGTTCGGCTTGAGGACGAGCTCGCGCCGCCGGGAGCGCACGAGCTTCTCGAGATCGACGGTGGGACCGTCCCACGACGTGGTCACGCGCTCGAACAGCAGGCGTGTCCAAAGCGCGTGCGCGCGCAGCAGGCGCAGATCGGCCGCCGCGAACAGGCCGGCCCAGCGCGTGTCGGTGAAGACCTCGAGCAGGCTCTTGTGATCGAGCTCCGCGCAGGGCGCGGAGAGCACGCGGCGCTCGGCGAAGGCGCGCAGCATGCCCGCGACGTCCGCCGCGCCGCCGTCGAGCGCGAGCAGGTCGCGCAGCTCGATGTCGCGATAGACGATGTCGACGCGCGTTCCGGCGGCGTAGAGGCCTCGTGGGCGCGACTCGACCTCGCGCGGATCGGCGATGACGGTGCGGAAGCCGCGCGCGCGGAAGTGATCGCGGAAGGCTTCGAGTTCGAGCGTGCCGCCCGGCGTGCGCTCCTCGACCAGCGCTATGGACGGACGCGGCGCGCCCAGCGAGCGCGCGTGCGCCACGATTGCGCGGAGCAAGTGGTCCCGCAAGTCGGGGCCGGCGCGAAGGCGCCCACCGCTCGGGCGGAGCGCGAGCCCCGCGGCGACGATGCGCTCGGTCGAGACCACGTAGTCGATGCCGCCGACGCCGACCGAGTTCACCTCGAAGATGCGGATGGCCCGCCGCCAGTCCGGGTCGCCGAGCGGCGTGTTGGTGTCGATGCGTCCGAGGATCGGCCCGTCGAGCGCGCGCCGCGTGTGGAGCTCGCGCAGCACCTCCTCCTCGCGCGGCTCGAGCGGCAGCACCTCGCGCAGCGCGGGCTCGTGAAAGAAGATGCGCGCGACGCGGCGCTGGGCCCGCACGACGGCCTGGGTCAGGCGGGCCAGGTAGGCGTGCTGCTCGCGGCGAATCGCGCGGGGACGAAGCTTGACGTCGACGACGCGCGTGGTGCCGTCGTCGTCGATGTAGATCATGCGCGAGCGCTCCGCATCGCGCCGCGCCTCCGCGCGCATCGCGATCAGCGTGTCCGGGTCGAGGCGCAGAAACGGCCGCGCGAGCGCGGCGGGACGGGCGTCGGCTGGCGGCATGGCGCGGAAAGCTAGTGCCGCCCAAGGCAAATGTCGATTCCGCTTCGGGCTTGGAGAGCTCGCCGCAGGCCGAATGGCTTTCGTCGCGCGTGCGTCCGTAGTAAGCATGCCGAGTGCGGCGAGGCGGTGACGTATCGCGCGGGTTTTGGTAGGTTCGGAGCCGTGAGGAAAGCGCTCGTCGTGGTCGCGTGGGCGCTCGTTGCGTCGGGCTGCAGCACGAACCGTGGCGGCATCGACGGGAATCGCGCCGACGGCGGCGCGTCGTGCTTGGCGAACGGCGAGTGCGACGCCGCGTGCGCGCCGGGCGCGGACCCGGACTGCGGAGAGAGCCCTTGCACCGCCGATGGGATGTGCGATCCGGAGTGCGAGACCGAGGACCCGGACTGCGCGCCGGGCTCCGTCGCGACCGTGTTCGTGCCGGGCTTCACGGCGGCGGCGGGCACCGTCTCGGGCAAGAAGTTTCACGTGCGCGGCGCGCTGACGCACCTCGATCGAGGGACAGAAGCGAAAGGGAAATCGTATCGCATCGGCGGCGTCGTGCGCCGCCAGGGAGATTCACAATGAAGGGGACGACGCTAGTGATCGCGATGGTGGTCTCGACGGCGGCGCGGGCGGAAGCGCCGGCGGTGCTCGACTTCACGGGCACGCTGAGCGACGCGCAGGGCGCGCCGGTCGACGACGGCACGTACGACCTGACGTTCGGCGTCTACGACGCGGCGGAGGGTGGAGGCGCGCTCTGGGAAGAGACGGACACCGTCGAGACGGTGAGCGGCGTCTTCTCCGTCGAACTCGGCTACGAGTCGGAGATCGATCCGGCGGTCTTTGAAAATGCGTCCAACCTCTGGCTGGCGCTCACCGTCGGGGACGACGCCCTCGATCCGCGCCTGCCGATCGCGAGCGTGCCGTGGGCGCTGGTGGCGGGGCGCGCGGCGGCGGCAACGACGGCTGAGACCGCGACGACGGCGGTGACCGCGACGACGGCGGTGACCGCGACCAGCGCGGAGGCGCTTGATTGCGAGGGTTGCGTCGGCGCGGCCGAGATCGACGCGACGGCCGTACAGCGGCGGATCCTCGCCGAGTGCGCGCCGGGCGAAGCCGTGCGCGCGATTGCGGAGGACGGGCAGGTCGTGTGCGAGACCGACGACGACCTTGCCTACGAGGCGGGAGGCGGGCTCGTCCTCGCGGGCGCGACGCTCTCCATCGCCGACGGCGGCGTCGTCTCGACGATGATCGCCGACGGTGCGGTGACGCTGTCCCACTGGGCGGACGCCGGCTGCGACGACGGCGAGATCCCCAAGTGGGACGCGGACGCGACCGCATGGGCCTGCGCCGAGGACATCGACACCGGCATCGGTTCGGGCACGACCTACGACGCGGGCGCCGGCCTCGCGCTCGACGGCACGACCTTCGCGATCTCGTTCGCGGGCGCGTCGTGCTTGGACACGGAGAAGGTCGTCGGCTTCACCGATCTCGGCGCGCTCGTCTGCGGCACCGACACCGACACGGACTCCGGCGGCACCGTCACGTCGATCACGGCCGGCGCCGGCCTCACCGGGGGCACGATCGAAACGATCGGCACGATCGCTTTAGACACGGCGATCGTCCCGCGCCTCGGCGCCGCGAACGAGTTCACGGCGGCCAACACCTTCGGCGGGGCGGTCGGCGTGACCGGAGCGCTCACCGTCGGCGGGTTCACGCTGGCGAGCGGCGCCGGCGCGGGCAGGGTGCTGACCTCCAACGTGAGCGGCAACGCGAGTTGGGTGGCGCCCGCGCCGTCGTCGGGCTGGGCGCTCACGGGCAACGCCGGCACGACCGCCGGCACGAGCTTCGTCGGAACCACCGACAGCGTCGCGCTCGAGATGAGGGTCAACGGCGCGCGCGCGCTGCGCCTCGAGCCGGACGTGACCACGCCCAACCTGCTCGGCGGCAACGCGGTCAACACGACGACCGGCGCGAGCGGTGGCGTGATCGCCGGGGGTGGCGTCTCCGGCGAGCCCAACAGCGTCTCGTCGTTCCTCGGCGTCATCGGTGGCGGCTGCAACAACACGGTGACCGGCATGTGGGGGGTCGTTCCCGGTGGCCGGAGCAACCTCGCGGGCGGGAACTACAGCTTCGCCGCCGGCTATGGGGCGCACGCCAACGAGACCAGCTCGTTCGTCTGGGGCGATTCGATGGCCGCGACGGTCAACTCCAACGGCGCCCATAGTTTCACGGCGCGGGCGAGCGGCGGCGTGTGGTTTTACTCGAACCCCGCCATGACCGCGGGCGTGACGCTCGCGTCCGGCGGCGGAAGCTGGTCGACGATCTCGGACCGCGACGCGAAGAACGACCTGCGCGAGGTCGACGGCGAAGCGCTGCTCGGCGCGCTGGCGCGCGTGCCGATCGCGACGTGGAGCTACAAGGCGCAGGATCCGTCCATCCGCCACATCGGGCCCATGGCGCAGGACTTTCACGCCGCCTTCGGCGTTGGAGAGGACGAGCGGCGCATCGCGACGGTCGACGCCGACGGCGTGGCGCTCGCCGCGATTCAGGCGCTCAAGCGCGACAACGA
>JBBTFH010000212.1:0-23138 GCA_038041915.1 Myxococcota bacterium | reverse complement strand
CGCGTTCGCATTCGCGCAGAGTGACGCATGCGCGTCGTGGTGACGGGCGGCACGGGTTTCTTGGGAACGCACCTGGGTGCGGCGATGCGCGACGGCGGCGACGAGGTGGTCGTGGTCAGCCGGACTCCCGGCGCCGGCACGATCGGCTGGGACGAGCTGCCGGCGGCCGTCGACGGCGCGGGAGCGGTGATCAACCTCGCGGGCGCGACGATCGCCCGCCGCTGGAGCGAGGCCGGCAAGCGCGCGATCCGCGAGAGCCGTCTCGCGTCGACGCGCCGCGTGGTCGAGGCCGTCCGCAAGGCGAAGCAAAGGCCGGCTGTCGTCGTCTCGCAGTCGGCGGTCGGCGCCTACGGCCCGCGTGGCGACGAGGAAATCGGCGAGGACGCGCCGCCCGGCGACGACTTCCTCGCGCGTGTCTGCCTGGCGTGGGAGACCGAGGCCGCGCCGATCGCGGCGCTCGGCGTGCGCCTCGCGATCCTGCGCACGGGCGTGGTGCTGGCGCGAGACGGTGGCGCGCTCGCGCGCATGTGGACGCCGTTCTCGCTGGGACTCGGCGGCCCGGTCGGCGCCGGCACGCAGCCGTTCCCGTGGATTCACATAGGCGACTGGGTCGCGCTCTGCCGCTTCGCGATTCTGACCGGCGGCGCGACCGGTCCGCTCAACGCGACGGCGCCCGGCATCGTGACCAGCCGCGAGTTCGCCAAGGCGCTTGGCCGCGCGCTCGGGCGCCCCGCCGTGCTGCCGCTGCCGGCGGCGGCGCTGCGCCTGGCGCTCGGCGAGATGGCGCAGATGCTGCTGACCGGCCAGCGCGCGGCGCCGCGGCGCGCGACCGCGCTCGGCTTTCGCTTCGCGTATCCGGCGATCGACGTGGCACTGGCGCAAATCGCCTCTCGGGCCTCTCGGCGTATGCTGGGGTGATCCCGTGTTCGCCGGCGGAGGGAGGCAGCGGTCAGCGACGGTCAGCGGTCAGCGGCCTTGACGGATGCGTGTACTTGGGTAGGATTCGGGTAGGATGAAAGTCAAGACATCTATCACCTTATCGTCGGACGCCGTTCGAGCCGTCGACCGAATTGCCGGCAAGACGTCCAACCGATCGAGGGTCATCGAGCAGGCGATCCGGGAGCTTGCGGCGCGGCGTGAACGGGACGCGCGCGACGCGCGGGACCGCGCGATCCTCGACTCGTCCGCCGATGCTCTCAACGCGGAGATGGCCGATGTACTTCTCTACCAGGTCGATTCGTGAGGCGCGGGGATCTCTACCGCGTCCGTCGGCCTTCCGGCGATCCGAAGCAGAGCCGCGTCTTCGTCGTCGTGAGCCGGCCCGCCCTCATCGAGTCGCGATTCTCCACGGTGATCTGCGCGCCCGTGTACACGCGCCGGGACGGCCTCGCCACCCAGGTCGACGTCGGCTCCGAGGAAGGGCTCAAGCACCCGTCGAGCGTCCATTGCGACGCGCTCGTGAGCGTCCCGAAGTCCTCGCTGACCGACTATGTGGGGTCGCTCTCCCGGGATGCGGCTCGCGATCTCCACGACGCCTTGCGGGTCGCGCTCCACGTCGAATAGGGTCTTCGCGCGGTTTCGCCACGGATCACATCGCGGCCAGTTGAGGGAGATCGCGCGAGGCGGGTGAGGCGCTACGACGCGAGAAGCTCGCCGCGCATCTTGGCGATCGCTTCGCCGTGGAGCTGGCAGACGCGCGACTCGGTGACGCCGAGCTCGGCGCCGATCTCGCGCAGCGTCCGCTCCTGCACGTAGTAGAGGGAGAGCACCGCCTGCAGGCGCACGGGCAACGTCGCGAAGGCTTCCGCCACGCGCGCGCGCTCTTCGCCCTGGGAGGCGAGCTGCTCGGGGTCGGCCTCGGCGGTGGCGGCGACCGGCTCGAACGCGGGGCCGTCGTCGATCACCCTCGCGACCACGGGGCGCGCCGCCGCGAAGGTCTGCAGGCGCGCGCGGTGCGAGTCGACCGACACGCCGAGCTTGCCCGCTATTTCCTCTTCGGTCGCCGCGCGGCCGGTGGTCGCTTCGATGCGCTGTTCGGCGGCGCGCGTGTCGCGCAGCTGCTTGCGCTGATCGCGCGTCAGCGGATCGATGCGGCGTAGCTCATCGAGCACGGCGCCGCGCACGCGCTGTGCCGCGAAGCCGCAAAACGCGGCTTCCTGGCGCGGATCGAGCCGCAGCGTCGCCTCCCACAGCCCCTGCGCGCCCGCCTGCTCGAGATCGCTTTGGTCGCGCATCGCGCGCGGCACTTTGCGGGCGTACTGCGCGGCGGTGCGCCGGACTATCGGCATCATGCTGGCGAACTTGCGCTCGCGTTCACGTCGGGAGATCCTACGAAGCTTTGTTTGCGCCATGCTGGGGGATACAGCAAGGGCGAGACCAGGCTGAATCACCGTGATGTCAGCTAATTAGCGCCTTGCCGCATGGGTTACCGGAGACCCATCTCGTGGTCGGCTTGACCGGGCGCTCGGTCGGACCTACCCTGGCGGCGCGATGGTGGCCAAGGCGCGCGTGCTCGCGGTCGACGACGAGGAGCCGTTCCTGCGAGCGCTCGATCGCATCGTCGGCGCCGACGGACGCTTCGAGCTGATCTCGACGACCGACCCGACCGAGGCCGCGGCGATGGTCGACGGCGACGACGCCATCGACGTGGCGCTGGTCGATCTCGTGCTGCCTGGCGTCTCGGGGCTCGATCTGCTCGCGCGCATCAAGCGGCGCCGCCCCGAGATCGAGGTGATCGTCATGACCGCCTACGGGACGATCGAGAAGGCGGTCGAGGCGATGCGCGCGGGCGCCTACGATTTCCTCACCAAGCCGTTCCCCGAGTCCGACGTGGCGCTCCACACGCTGGCGCGCGCGGTCGAGCGCAAGCGCCTGCTCGATCGCACGCGCGAGCTCGAGCGGCAACTCGACGTCGCCGACCGCTTCGACGACATCGTCGGGCGCGCGGCGCGCATGCGCGACGTGCTCTCCCAGATCGAGAGCGTCGCGCCGACCGACGCGACGGTGCTGCTGCTGGGCGAGAGCGGCACCGGCAAGGAACTGGTCGCGCGATCGATCCACCGGCGCAGCCGCCGCCGCGGCAAGCCCATGCTCGCGGTCAACTGCTCGGCGCTGACCGAGACGCTGCTCGAGTCGGAGCTGTTCGGGCACGTGCGCGGCGCCTTCACCGGCGCGACCGGGTCGCGTCGCGGCCTCTTCGAGGAGGCCGACCACGGAACGCTCTTCCTCGACGAGGTCGGCGACGTGCCCGCCTCCACGCAGGTGCGTCTGCTGCGCGCGCTGCAGGAGGGCGAGATCAAGCCCGTGGGATCGAACGAGACCAAGAAGGTCGACGTGCGCGTGGTCGCCGCGACCAACCGCGACCTGCGCGCGGCGATGCGCGCGGGCAGCTTCCGCGAGGATCTGTTCTATCGGCTCAACGTCATCACCATCGAGGTGCCGCCGCTGCGCGAGCGTCCCGAGGACATCCCGATCCTCGCGCAGTATTTCCTGCGCCGCTTCGCCGCGCGCGCCGAGCGGCCGGTCGTGCGCATGACGCCCGAGGCGCTCGAGCGCATGACCGCGCACCGCTGGCCGGGCAACGTGCGCGAGCTCGAAAACGCGATGGAGCGCGCGGTGGTGCTGTGCCGCGGCGAGGCGGTGCGCGCCGAGGATCTGCCGCGCGAGGTCGGCGGCGGCGGCGGCTTGGCGGGCGCACCCGGTCGCGATCCGCTCTACGACCGCCCACTCCACGAGGCACGCGCGCAGATCGTCGACGGCTTCGAGCGCGGCTACCTCGCCGACGTGCTCGAGCGCGCCGCCGGAAAGTGGGCCGAAGCCGCGCGCCTCTCCGGAATGGACCGCTCGAACTTCCGCCGCCTGCTCAAGCGCTGCGGGATCGACGCCAAGGCGTAGGCCTCAAGCTTCTCGCACGGCCGCCGATAGCAGGTGGGGCTTCCCGTGCTCGCCGCCCACAGCGCCGATTGCGGCCGCATCCTCATCGTCGAGGACACGGTGCCGAGCGCGCGAAAGCTCGCCGGGATTCTCTCGGATGCCGGCCACGAGCCGGCGTGGGTGCAGACCGGCGGCGAGGCGCTGCACGCGGTCGACGAGCACGGCATCGACCTCGTCGTGCTCGACCTCGGGCTGCCCGACACCGACGGCATCACGTTGCTCCGCGGGCTCAAGGAGCGCAGCCTGCCGGTCGTGGTCGTCACCGGCTCCTGCGACCTGGCGGTCTCGTCGCTCGCGGCCGGCGCCGACGGCTTCTTCGCCAAGCCGGTCGATGCCGGCGCGCTGCTGGCGCGCGTCAACGTCGTCCTCGCTGCGGCGCGCGCCTACCGCGCGCTGCTCGACCACTACGCGCAGCTCGAGGCCGAGCGCGCGCACATCCGCGACGGCCTGCGCACGTGGGTGCACGACCTTCGCAACCTGTTCGCGGTCGCGAAGATGAACCTGCAGTTCGCGCTCGACGAGAACCACGAGCCCGCCGCGGGCCACCCGACGGTGTGTCGCACCCAGCTCGACGACGCCCTCGCGGACGCGCTGGACGCGGTCGGCTCGATGGAGCGCATCAGCCGCACGATCGCCGGCAGCGCCTCCTCGTCGGACGGCCAGTTCGAGCTCCGCTTTGCCGAGATTGACAGCTTGGCCGCGCTGGCGCGTGATGCCGCGGCCGATCTCGGGCCTGTGGTGGCGTCACGGATCGCGATCGAGGGAGACGCTCGCACGCGGGGCGACACCGATCTCTTGCGCGTCGTTCTTTCCGACCTCTTGCGCCGGGCCGTGGGAGCGGAGGGGGCGGAGGGGGCGTGCGTGCGTGCGACCATCGACACGGTCGAGAGGGGTGTACTGCTGAAGGTGCGCGGAACGGGGAAGCGACCGGCGGAAGGCGGCGAAGATCCGGCGCAAGGCCCACACGGCATCGGGCTCGGTCTGTGCGAGTTGGCTCTCCGCGCGCACGGCGGTGAGTTCGGCGAGTCGCACGAGGCCGAGTCCGGCGGCGTCCATTTCTGGCTCACGCTCCCGCGCGAGGCCGAAGGCCAGCCGCCCTCGCTCTCCTGAAGCCCGGCGCGCGCGCCGCTCTCCGCTATCTGGTAAACAGCCCGGATCGGCATGACGGACCTCGCGAAGCGCTTCCTCACCGCCGGCGTGCTCATCCCACTGGTGCTCGCGGCGATCTTCTGGGGCGGGTCGCTCGGCGTATGGGCGGTGACCTACGCCGTGACGCTCGCGTCGCTCGACGAGTTCCTGCGCATGATGTTGCCGGCCCAAGCGCGGCTCGAGCGCTGGGTCGGCTTCGCGCTCGGAGCGATCTTCGCGGCGAGTCTCTACTGGTCGCGGGACGCAGAGGCGTCGCTCGCGTGGCTCGCCGGCACGGTGGTCGCGCTGTTCACGCTGCACCTGGGACAGAAGCGCGATCTGCAGCTCGTCGGCGCGCGCGTGGGCGTGACGCTGCTCGGCGTGCTCTACGTCGGCCTGCTGCTCACTCCTGTCGCGCTCCTCGGCCGCCGCGCCGACGCCAGCGGCTGGCTCGTCCTCGCGCTCTCGCTGACGTTTCTCGGCGACACCGGCGCTTACTTCGCGGGGCGCGCGCTCGGGCGCCACAAGCTCTTGCCCGAGGTCAGCCCGAAGAAAACGGTCGAAGGCGCGCTCGGCGGACTCTGCGCCGCCATCGGCGCGACCGTGGTCGCGAAGCTCTGGTACATGCCCGAGCTCGCGTGGCGCGATTGCCTGCTCCTGGCCGTTCCGGCGGGCGCGCTCGCGCAGCTCGGCGATCTGTGCGAGTCGATGATCAAGCGCGGCGCCGGCGTGAAGGACAGCGGGTGGATACTGCCCGGTCACGGCGGTATGCTCGATCGCATCGATGGCCTGCTGTTCTCCGCGCCATACGTTTATCTGTACTCGCGCTGGTTGTATCCCGCGTAGTCCATGAAGCGCGTCTGCGTGCTGGGCGCGACCGGCTCGGTCGGCCGCCAGGCGCTCGAGGTCTGCGCGGCCGCACCCGACGAGTACCGCGTCGTCGCCGTGGCGGCGCGGCGCGACGTCGACGGGCTGCGCGCTCTAGCCTCGCGCCACCGCCCGGCGCTGGTCGGCGTCGCCGACGAGAGCGCGGCCCGCGCGATGGGCGCGCTGCCGGAGGGCGCGCGCATGGTGACGGGCGAGGGCGCGGCGGCGGAGCTCGCGGCGCACGGCGAGGTCGACGTCGTCGTCGCCGGCATCGTCGGCTTCGCGGGCCTTCTCTCGACGCTCGCCGCGCTACGCGCCGGCAAGACCGTGGCGCTCGCCAACAAGGAGGCGCTGGTGGTCGCCGGCGAGATCTGCCTGCAGGCAGCGCGCGAGGGCGGCGCGATCATCATCCCCGTCGACAGCGAGCACTCGGCGATTTTCCAGGTGCTCGGCTGCCTCAGCCCGTCCGCAGGGACGTGCGGCCACGATCGCGCCGAGATCGACCGGCTGATCATCACGGGTTCTGGCGGGCCGCTGCGGCTGCTCTCGGTCGAGGATCTCGCGCGCGTCACCGTCGCCGAAGCGCTGCGCCACCCGACGTGGTCGATGGGCCCGAAAATAACCATCGACTCGGCGACGCTCATGAACAAGGCGCTCGAGGTGATCGAGGCGCGCTTCCTGTTCGGCGTCGCGCCCGAGCGCATCGAGGTGCTCATCCACCCGGAGAGCCTCGTGCACTCGATGGTCGAGTTCGTCGATGGCGCGATCCTCGCGCAACTGGGCGACCACGACATGCGCGGGCCCATCGGCTACGCGCTCGGCTGGCCGCGGCGACGCCCGCTGGCGGTCAAGCGGCTCGATCTCACCGCCATCGGCAAGCTCACGTTTCAGCGCCCCGACGCAGCGCGCTTTCCGTGCGTCGCGTTCGGCCACGAGGCGCTTCGGCGCGGCGGCACGGCGCCCGCGGCGCTCTCGGCGGCCAACGAGGTGGCGGTCGCCGCGTTCCTCGCGGGGCGCATCGCCTTCCCGGTGATCGCCGCGATCATCGAAGAGACGCTGTCCGCGCACGCGCCGCGTTCCGCCGACAGCCTCGACGCGGTGCTCGACGCCGATCGCGACGCCCGCGAAGACGCGTCGCGGCGCATCGCTCGCATGCCGGCCTAGCAGCCCGTGCACGGCTCCCATAGCTCCCTTATCGAGCGGCGACTGGCGCATTGTCTGCTAGAATTTCGCGGCATGGTTGAAGCCGTCCGTCACGAGCACCCCAAGTTTTTCTCCGATTCTGGATTCCACCAAGAGCTCAAGCGCCGCGTCGCCGAATACTTTTCGCGGACCGGCGTCTCCCCGCGTGACAATCCGCGCATGTACCTCAAGTCGGCGACGATCCTCCTCTGGTTCGCCGCGTCGTACCTCTTGCTGGTCTTCGCGGCGACGACTTGGTGGCAGAGCGTGCTGCTCTCGCTCTCGCTCGCGCTCGCCGTGGCCGGCATCGGCTTCGCCATCCAGCACGACGCCAACCACGGCGCCTACTCGAAGGCGGGATTCGTCAACCGCCTGATGGGCCTGACGCTCGACGTGCTCGGGGCGAGCTCGTACGTCTGGCGCTGGAAGCACAACGTCTTCCACCACACCTACACCAACATCTCCGGTGCCGACGACGACCTCAACGTGGGGCCCTTCGGCCGCCTCGCCCCCGCGCAACCGCGCTACGGAATCCACCGCTTCCAGCAGTTCTACCTGTGGGCGCTCTACGGCTTCCTCTTGCCCAAGTGGCACCTGCTCGACGACTTCAAGAACGTCACGCGCGCGCGCATCGCGCGGAATCGCTTCCCGAGACCCGGTGGCTGGAAGCTCGCCGAGGCGATCGGCGGCAAGCTCGCGTTCCTCGGCTGGGCCTTCGTCCTGCCGGCGTTCTTTCACCCATGGTGGGTCGTGCTGCTCTTCTACGCCGGGACGGCGTTCGTCGTCGGCGTTACGCTCGCGGTCGTCTTCCAGATGGCCCATTGCGTCGAAGATGCGGACTTCCCGCAGCTTCCGCTCAAGTCGGATCGCGTCGAGCGCGGCTGGGCCGAGCATCAGGTCCACACCACCGTCGACTTCGCGCGCAAGAGCCGCCTCCTGACCTGGTACCTCGGTGGCCTGAACTTCCAGATCGAGCACCACCTGTTCCCGCAGATCTGCCACGTCCACTACCCGCGCATCGCGGAGGTCGTGCAGAGCGTGTGCGCCGAGTTCGGCGTGCGCTACGCAGCGTACGAGAGCGTGCTTGGCGCCATGCTCTCGCACTGGCGCTGGCTGCGGCGCATGGGGCGACCGATCACCACGACGGCGTAGAGCCGGTCACGGGCGGCTCCGTCGGGCTTCCACGCGCCAGCAC
The DNA here is from genome assembly GCA_038041915.1 of Myxococcota bacterium. GTDB lineage: Bacteria > Myxococcota_A > Polyangia > JBBTFH01 > JBBTFH01 > JBBTFH01. The sequence goes on along the minus strand of JBBTFH010000212.1, from coordinate 14,833 downwards.
TTGGCCCGCACCCTCGGTGAGCTGGCCACATGCTATCGTCGATCGAGCGAGGACATGACGCGGACGCAGTGGCAGCGACGGTTGGTGGTTGCGTTACTGGGCGCCGGGGCGTGCGGCGGCGGCAACGAGGACGCGAACCACAACGGCGGCGCGGGGGACGGCGGCGGCACGGCGGACCGGGACGGCGCGGGGGACGGCGGCGGCACGGCGGACCGGGACGGCGCGGCGCACGACGGCGGCGCGCCCGCGACCTGCGAGCCGCTGCTGCAGGTCGACGACGCCACGGCGTCGGGCCTGGAGATCTGTTCCGACGAGCGCGTGCGCTCTACGAGCGACCCGACATGCCTTCCGGTCGCGCCCGAGGACGTGCCGACATGCGATCTCACGCCCGAGGACAAGAACTGGCAGTACGGCAACTGCCACGAGGACGCCGACTGTGTCGCGCCCGAGCGCGGCACCTGCGTGGGGACGTACGAGGCCTGCTACTGCGGCGCCACGGTGTGCGCCGAGGACGCCGACTGCGGCGAGGGCTTCGTGTGCCTGTGCACGGCGCGGCTGCCCGAGGAGGGCGGCTGGCGGGCCTGGGTCGGCCGCAACGCCTGCGTGCCGGGTAACTGCGGGAGCGACGCCGACTGCGGCGGCGCCCGCTGCGAGGCCAGCGCGGGAGGCGGCTGTTGCCCTCCGACGCAGTTCCGCGGGCTCTTCTGTCGCACGGCGGCCGACACGTGCGCGTCGCACGCCGACTGCCCGCCGGTCTACGTCGAGAACGAAGGCTACGACGTCCCGCAGGTCTGCGCCTACGACGCCGCGGCGGGCCGCTGGGCCTGCGAGCCCGAGCTCGGCTGCGCCTGCGAGTAGGCGGCGCTTTCCCTCGGCGGCTTTTCGCGGGAGAAGTCGCGCACCCCCGGGCTTCGCCCGCAACCGCCCGACTGCGACGACGCGGTCGTCGCGGTCATGGAAGGCACGTGGTTCTGGTCGTGGAGCAAGGAGATCACCGGCTGCACGATCGAGGACAACAAGGACTTGGCCCTCTTGCACTTGGCGGGGCTGTCGACACGCATGCTGTCGCACCTCAGCAAGAGCCTGCTTGGTCTGTCGGTGTCGCCTTCCGAAGTGTCGAACGCGCTGAAGACCATCGTGCCGGCGGCCAGGGCGTTCTTGGAGCGCGACCTATCCGGGCGGCGCTTCAAGTACCTGTGGGTGGATGGCACGAACTTCAAAGTGCGACGCACCACCGTCGACCGCGAGCCGACGCTGGTGGTGATCGGCGTCGACGAAAACGACAGAAAAAGCGTGCTTTCTATGGTGCAAGGCGACAAGGACGCCCGCGGCGCCTGGGAGACGGTGTTCGCGATGCTCAAGGAGCGCGGCCTCGACGGCAGCGCGGTGCAGCTCGGCATCATGGACGGCTTGCCCGGTCTCGGCGACGTGTTCACAACGCGTCGAAGAGGCGGACTTCCCGCAGCTTCCGCCCCGGTCGGATCGCGTCGAGCGCGCATGGGCCGAGCATCAGGTCGCGACCACCGTCGACTTCGCGCGCAAGAGCCGCCTCCTGACCTGGTACCTCGGGGGCCTGAACTTCCAGATCGAGCACCACCTGTTCCCGCAGATCTGCCACGTCCACTACCCGCGCATCGCGGAGGTCGTGCAGAGCGTGTGCGCCGAGTTCGGCGTGCGCTACGCAGCGTACGAGAGCGTGCTTGGCGCCATGCTCTCGCACTGGCGCTGGCTGCGGCGCATGGGGCGACCGATCACCACGACGGCGTAGAGCCGGTCACGGGCGGTTGGCGGCGGCTCAGAGGTCGTCCGACAGCACGCAGACGTGGTTCACGCCGAGGTACCTGCCGCAGAACGGCGCGATGTCTTCGCAGTCGGCGTCCTCGCAGCAGCCGCGCACGACGATCATGTCCTGGTCGCCCGAGTCCGAGACGCACGGGAACTGCGAATCGCAGGTGTCCTCCTCGCCGCAAGGGCGCCCCTGGCACAGCGCGCACTGCTCGGGCGAGATGTCGCCGTCCGACGCCTTCGCGATCGCGTCGCAGTCGGATGACCCGGCGACCGTGCACTCTCCCTCGCACGCGCCGCCGGCCGCGACGCTCACGCCTGCCGCGGCGGCGAGGCAATCGTTGCCATGCGTCGCGCCGTCGCAGCCGCACACCGGCGCGTCGGGCTCGCCGACGCAGTCCATCGGTCGGATGGCGCACGTGCCGCCTGCGCCGTCGCAGCACGTGCCGGCCGCGCACGCGCAGTAGCCCTGCCAGCCATCGCCCGAGCAGCACACCGTCTCCACCGGGTCGCAGGCCTCGTCGAGATCGACGCACACGGCTTCGGACTCGGATTCGGATTCCGCTTCGGCCTCGGATTCGGATTCCGCTTCCGCTTCGGCCTCCGCCTCGGCTTCGGACTCGCCCTCGCCGCCGTCCGAGCCGCATCCCGCGGCGAGCGTCGCCAGAACGCCCGTGAGCCTTCGATTCATCGCCTACTCCTTTCGCGGCTCCGCGCCTCCGCAACGCGAGCGCGCCTCGGCCTCGGCGAAGAGGCGGCGCGTGTCGTCCATGTCCCACGGCCGCTCGCTCAGCGTCTCGTGATCCCACTCGCTGCGCGGCCTTTTCGGCGCGAAGAAGTCGCCGCCGTAGACGTGAATCGCGCGGGTCATCTTACCAATGGGGTTGAGCACCGAGTGGATGATGTCGCGGCCGAGCGGCGTGACATCGCCCGCGCCCAGCGAGCGCGCGCCGGCAGCTTCGATCGTGTCCTCGGTGCGTCTCCAGAATACGTTGTCCTCGCGTCCGAAGAAGATCCCGACGACCGACCACATGTTGTGGTTGTGCGGCTTGAAGCTCATCCAGGGCGCCCAGGTGAAGTTGATGACGGTCAGATCGGGCGCGCGATGCAGCGTCTGCACGCCGGCGTGCTCGGCCTCGCCCAGCGCCAAGGCTACCGCCGAGGGTGCGGACACGGCGCGTGCCACCAACTCGCGCACGGCCTTCTGGCCGTCCGTCGCCGCGATCGCATGGCGGCAGTCGTCGATGAAGCGCTCGACGTCGAACATGGCCGGCACCCGCGACCGTCAGCTTTCCAGCAGCGCGCGCATGTCCGCCGGCAGCGGGCTCTCGATTCGCAAGAGCGCGCCGGTCGTCGGGTGGGCCGTAGCCAGCGAGGCGGCGTGCAGCGCGTGGCGATCGATGCGCAGCCGCGCGCGCGCCTCGTCGCCGAGCGCGCCGGCCGCGAACGCGACGAAGATCGCGTCGTCGAGGTAGAGCTTGTCGCCGGCGACGGGGTGGCCGATCGCCGCGAAGTGCACGCGGATCTGGTGCTGCCGTCCGGTCTCGGGGATGGCTTCGACCAGCGTGATCGCGCCGCGCCGGTCGAGGCTGCGCCAGCGCGTGCGCGACGGCAGGCCGTCCTGGGCCACCTCCATCTTCACGCGGATGGGCGATTCGCGCGCGAGCGCGAGCGGGCGGTCGATCACGCCCTCGCCGCGAAGGTCGCCCTCGACGACGGCGAGATAGCGCTTGGCCACGGCGCGGCGCGCGAAGGCGCCCTTGAGCGCGGTCGCCGCGGCCGTGGTCTTGCCGCACAGCACGATACCCGAGGTCTCGCGGTCGAGGCGGTGCGCGATCGCGATCGGCTCACCGGGGCGCTGCGCGCGCAGCAGCCACGTCAGCGTACCGCGGTGGTAGCGCGCGGTCGCGTGCATCGCGAGGCCGGCGGGCTTGTCGATGGCCAGCACGACGTCGTCCTCGAAGAGCACTCCGAACGCGGTGGGCGCGTCGGGCTCGGGCGGGATCGGCCGGCGCATCACGAGCGGCTGGCCGGCGCGGACGCGCACCGACGGGCGAAGCGCGCCACGCCCGTCGAGCGTCACCTGCACGCGCAGGATACGCTGGACGCGCGTGCGCGAGAGGCGCGGGATCTTGTGGTGGAGGTATCGGTCGAGGCGCCAGCCCGAGCAGTGCTCCTCGACGACGAAGCGCACCTCGAGCATCGGTCCCTCCGGACGGGGTGAGGCGCCCTCGCTGTCCGGGAGCGCGCCGCTTGCCTGACCGTCTCGCTCGTCCATGCCGTCGATGCTAGATTGTAGCCTATGGCTCGTGTGAAAGATGTGGCCCTCGGCGTCGGCGGCACGTGCGTGGCCGTCGGCGCGATCGTACTCTTGTGGATGGTGCGCTCCGAGGCGTCGTGGAGCGGCGAGGACGAGGCCGGAGGCCAGCCGGCCGCCTCCGGATCGCCGGCTGCCGGAACGCCCGTTGCCCTCCCGTCGGCGGCGCCTTCGGATCGTCCGCTCTCGCCGTCGCGAGCGGTGGTCGGCGCGGCGTCGCACGCGACGCGTGGCCTGCCGTCCGAATCGATTCCACCGCTCCCGGGCCCGCCGATCACGCCGCGGCTGTCGCACCCCCTCCCTCCCGAGGCCGACCAGCCGGCACGCGAGAACTCGATCGAGCAGCGCAAGCTCGCCTCGATCGAGCGGCGCGCGCGCGCGATCTCGCGGCGGATCAAGAACGCCGAGCGTCGCGGCGATCGCTCGCCGGATCAGATCGCGCGCGACGAGCAGCAGCTCGCGGAGCTCGAGCGCGAAATCGCCGAGACACGCGACCGTCTCGGCTTGCCGCCCGCCCGACTCGACGACTAGTCCTGAGGCGACCGAGCGAAGCGCCCGTCCCGCAACGCGCGCAGCACCGCCTCGCGATCGGCCGGCAGCGGCGCGCGCAGGTCGAGCGGCGCGCCGGTCATGGGGTGCGGCAGCGTGACCCGCTCGGCGTGCAGGAAGAAGCCGCGCAGCGTCGGTTCCGCATCCGGGGCGGGCGGTCCGCCGTAGAGCGTGTCGCCGACGATCGGGTGGCTGATCGACGCGAGGTGCGCGCGCACCTGATGGCGGCGCCCCGTCGACGTCGCGCAGCGGACGAGCGCGAGCACGCCGATCGTCTCGAGCGTCGCGACGCGCGTCTCGGCGGGAGCTCCGAACTTTGCCATGCGCACGCGCCCCTCGCGATCCGAGCCCTCGACGGCGGAGCGCACGACCTGCGTGATCGGTGCGCCGGCGACGAGCGCGACGTACTCCTTGGCGACCTCCTCGCGGCGAAAGCTGTCGCGCAGACGCTGCCACGCCTCCGCGTGGCGCGCCGCCAGCAGCACCCCGCTCGTGCCGCCGTCGAGGCGGTGGGCGAGCCCCGCCTCGCGCGGATCGGGCGCGGCGCTCACGCACTCGGGGAAGCGCGCGACCAGCAGGTTGGCGAGCGTGCCGATCTCACCCGCGCGCAGCGGGTGCGTCGGCATTGCCGCCGGCTTGGCGACTGCGACGAGATCGGCGTCGGCAAAGATCACCTCGAGCTCGCCGGCCTCGGCAATCGGCGCCAGCGACTCCGGGAGATCGGGCGGGCGCAGGAGCTCGACGCGGGCGCCGACCCGCACGGGCGCGCCCTTCCTCGCCGCGCGCCCATCGACGCGCACCGCGCCCTCCTCGATCGCCCGCGCGATGCGCCGCCGCCCCCAGCCGGGAAAGCGCAGCCGCAGCAGCGCGTCGAGCCGCAGGCCAGCCTCTTCCTCCGTCGCCAGGAACTCGATCCGATGCGTGTCCATGTCGCGCCAGGATGCTATCAACAGCGCCATGCCGAAAGCGATCACCAGCAAAGACTGCTACGCTTGCGGCCGCGACAACGTCCACGGGCTGCGCATGCGCATGATTCCCGACGGGGACGCCGTCCGTTGCCGCTTCGTGCCGCCGCCGCACGCGCGCGGCTTCTCGCGGGTGGCGCACGGCGGCATCCACGCGGCGCTGCTCGACGAGGCTATTGGCGTGGCGGTCGCGCTCCGCCTCGGCATCAAGTCCGTGACCGCCTCGCTGTCGGTCACGTATCGGCTCCCGATGATCATCGGCAAGCCCGTCGTCGTGCGCGCGTGGCTCGATCGCCGCGGGCGCCGCTTCGCCTACGGCGCTGGCGACATCCGCGACGCGCGCGGGCGAGTCATCGCCGAAGCGCGCGCGCGTCTGGTCGGGCTGCGTGAGCGGCACACGCAGACCTTCGTCGGCCGCGCCATCGAACGGAAGTGATTGGCGGTCACTCCGGGCGGTTTGCCGGTGCCGAACGCGCGTGTTAGATTCCCGTCGGAGTTCACGGAGGTTTCATGCCCGGCATCTCGGAATGGATCGTCATCTTGGTGATCGTGTTGATCATCTTCGGCGCCGGCAAGTTGCCGCAGGTGGGCGAGGCGCTCGGCCGCAGCATCAAGAATTTCAAGCGCGCGTCCGGCCCGGCCGACGACGACGCCAAGGCCGACGACAACTCCGCCGAGAAGAAAAGCTAGCCCTCTTCCGTCGCGCCGCCCCCGCTCTCCGCTCCACCCTCTGTATCATCCGGTTCGTCGCGCCCTTCCGACGGCCCGTCGCGCGTGCGGCGCAGCCGCAGGATCGCCTCCGCCGCGCATCGAATGGCATCGTCGGGGCCCTCCTGCGCCAGCGCCGCCAGATCCGCCGAGTCGAGCAGCGGCAGCAGGCGCCGCGCGATCGCGCCCGGCGTGTGTGGGTTCCACGCCAGCGCGCAGCGAACCGACCGCCGCACGCTCCAACGGCGCGCGCGCAGAATCTCGCGCAGGTTTGCCGCATTCTGCGGCCTCAGCGCGGCGATTCGCACCACGTCCTTCTCGGTCAGGCGCGGGTTGGCGAGCAGCGCGCGGATCACCTGAGGATTCGTGTCGCGCATCAGGCGCTCGAGCGCGTCGCCGCGCGGGCCACGCGCCAACGCCTTACGCTCGCCGAGCGTCAGCGCGCGCCCGCCCGGCCGCAGCGGACGCTCGGCCGCCGCCGCCGGCCCATCGACCGCGCGCTCGCCGAGGAGCAGGGCCGCGATCGCTTCGAGCCCGGCGTCGCGCGCCGCGGCATAGAGCTCGGCGCGACGCGTATACGCGAGCGTCGCGTCGTCCTCCTCGTCGAGCAGCGCCGAGAGCGCCACGACGGCGACGTCGTAAGGAGCCCCAGCGCGGCGCCCGCGCAGCACGAGCTCTTCGAGCAGCCCGACGATCTCGCCGGCGGGAGTCGACTCGATGGTTTCGCGCAGCACCGCGCGCCGCGTCTCCATCGAGGGCAGCGCGCCCAGCCGGCGCGCTAACAGATCCGCGGCCGTCACGCCGTCATGATAGCCGCGGGTGACCGAGCGGAGCGAGGTCGGGACCCGCGGCTAGTCTTGTCCCACGGTTTTCCCGACGGCGGCGGGCGCGATTGGACCGCCTGTCGACCTGTGGTAACTAGCCGCCGGTTGGAGGATCATTTGCCGATGTCCGACGCGAGAGTCGTCAAGCGCTACGCGAACCGGAAGCTCTACGACACGAGGAGCAGCCGCTACGTGACGCTCGACGAGATCGCCGGGTTCATCCGCGCGGGCGAAGACGTCCGCATCATCGACAACGATTCGAAAGACGATCTGACCTCCGTGACGCTCGCGCAGGTGCTCCTGGGCGAGGAAAAGCGCCAGGGCTTCCTGCCGCTCGAAACGATGCGTGGCCTCATCCAGACCAGCGGCGAGTCGCTCCACCAGATCGCCGGCCAGTTGCGCGACGCCAGCGGCAAGGTCGGCGAGCGCGCCTTGCAGGTCTTCCGCCGCGGCGACATCTCCGGGCTCCAGAAGGACGTCGAGACGATCGAGGCGCGACTCGCCGAGATCGAGAAGCGCGTCGCCAAGCTCGAGAAGTAGCTTCGCGGGACGCTAGAAATCGAGGCCGAGCGACGCGGAGTAGGTCTGCTGCGCGGGCGACTTGTCGTGCACGCGGATCTCCTCCTCGCCGCCGACCGGATCGAGGTACTTGTCGGTCGAGCCGCCGGCGAGGGTGAAGGCAGCGGCGAGGGCGAAAGTCGCCGGGTCGAAGTTCAAGCGAAACCCCACGAAAATACGGTTGCGCACAATCGGATCGGGGTCGAAGAAGACGAAGTTCGCGTTACAGTCCGCGCTCGAGCAGACCGGCGCCGTGACCGCCGGGTCCGGCGGCTGGCAGTTCGGGTTCTTCGTGGAGCCGACCACCGGATCGCAGTTCGGCGTGCCGTCCATGACGTCGGAGTCGGCGATGATCCAGAGAATCTGGTAGCCGGCGAACGGCGTGAGGTTGACCGTTCCCTGGATGCCGAACTGCTTGGACGCCGAGAAGTCCAGGCCCGCGGTAGTCAGATCGAACGCTGTCTGGCCCATCACGCGACTCGCCGTGCCGCGGACGGCGATCTCGGGCAGCGGCCAGTTGTGGAATCCCTCGTGGAGCGAGAGCTTGGCGTCGAGCTGCGGAGCGAACAGCGAGCTGTCGAGCAGGTGCACGAAGCCCAGTCCGACCTCGAAGCTCGGCACCGGCAGCCACAGGCCCTTGCGCACGGTCATGCCGATCGTCTTGGCCGTCTCCGACGGCGCCTTACTGTCGGCCGTCTGCGGCTGCGACGGATCGTTGTCCTCGAACTGATAGGACTCCGCCGCCATCCAGTAGTCCTTCTTCGTCGAGATGGTCGTGAAGTCGACGTGCGCGGTGATCGCGAAGCCGGCGAAGCCGAGCGTCTCGGAGGGCGAGAGGATCGCCGGCGCCATCACGACGCCGAGCTCCGACGCGAGCGTGTAAAATTTCTGGTTGTCGGGGTCGATGCAGTAGGGAAAGGCGCCGCTGCGCGGGGCGCAGGCAGCGCCCGACACGCCCGTCTCTCCGTCGCGCAGCGCGTGCGCGTAGCGACCAAGGTCGAGATCGTAGTCGCCGCCCGCGCGCGCGGCCGACGGGGCGAAAAGGAGGACGATCGCACCGACGAAGGGCCGCATGGCGATGGCAACTTAACCAGCGTAGAATGCGCGCGTCAAGCTTCGGAGACGGCCCTGGAATTTCACGACATTCTCTACGCGGTCGACGAGGGCGGCATCGCCCGTGTCACGATCAACCGCCCCGAGCGACGCAACGCGCTCGGCGCGAGCACCGTCGGCGAGCTCATCGCCGCGCTGAGCAAGGCGCGCGACGATGCGGCCGTCCGCGTGGTCGTGCTCACCGGCGCGGGCAAGATCTTTTGCGCGGGTGGAGACCTCTCGCAGATGTCGGGGCAGGCTGCCTCGGCCGGTCCGGCCGGCTCGTTCGTCGACTTGAACCTCGCCTTCACCGATGTCGGCAAGCCGACTATCGCGATGGTCAACGGCCATGCGCTCGCCGGCGGCCTGGGGCTCGTCACCGCGTGCGATCTGGCGATCGCGTCTTCGTCGGCGCAGTTCGGCACCCCCGAGATCGACGTCGGCCTGTGGCCGATGATGATCATGGCGACGATCTTCCGCAACGTGCCGCGCAAGCAGGGCCTCGAGATGATCCTTACCGGCGAGCGTTTGAGCGCCGAGCGCGCGCTGCACATGGGCCTGGTCAATCGCGTGGCGCCGGCCGAGAAGCTCGAGGAGGAGACGATGGCGCTCGCGCGCAAGCTCGCCGCCAAGAGCCCGACGGCGATGCGCCTCGGGCTGCGCGCGTTCCACGCGACGCAGGACCTCGCGCTCGCGCCCGCGCTCGAGCAGTTACAGCGGGAGCTCTTCGCGGTGCTCGCGACCGAGGACGCGCGCGAGGGGCTGACCGCGTTTTTCGAGAAGCGCGCGCCCAGGTGGACGGGGCGCTGAGCGCCATTCGGGCGTGATGCGTCTCGAGTGGGTCGCGCATCCGGCGCGGGCGCGGCCTGGACGCACCGCTCTCGCCGTCGGCGTCATTCAACTCGCCGCACTGCTCGCGTACGCCACCGGCGGCGCGTGGCTCGCGGCACTGGCCGAGGCCGTGCTGCTCGCCTCGATCGCGCCGTTCCTCTTTCCGACGCGTTACGTGCTCTGCGACGAGCGCGTGTGTGCGCGGCGTCTCGGCGTGACGCGCGCGCGCCGCTGGAGCGAGCTTCGCCGCTTCCAGGCCGGCGCCGAAACGGTGCTGCTCAGCCCGTTCGCGCGCCCGTCGTGGCTTGACCGCACGCGCGGCCTGGTGGTCTTCTTCGCCGCCAACGAGCGCGATGTGATGGCGATCGTGCGCGACAAGATCCGATGAGCGAAGCGCTGACCCCCGAGGAGGACGAGCTGCTCGCGAAGATCGCCACGCGCGTCGTGGAGCTTCGCATGGACGCGCCGGCGATCTTCTTGCTCGAGTCGGTCAAACCGCTCAACTTCGTCGGCAGCCAGGCGATGCTGTTCTTCCAGCCGATCGTCTCGGCGATCTTTCCGGCGGCGCTCTACCAGCGGCTGCGCGCGCTGCTCGAGAAGCGCCAGTCGATCGAGGCGCTGATCCGCAAGATCGAGGCGGCGCGATAAGCCTGGGTCGCGCCCGCGCAGGGCTCAGGCGACACAGGGCTCAGGCGACGCTTGACGCACGCTTTGGAGGCTGATAGTTGGTACACGAAACTTCCATGGCGTTCGCGCGCAAGAGGGTGCCTCACCCCGTCCGACGGGACGTGGTGCCTCACCCCGTCCGACGGGACGTGCCGGTCGCGGTCCCCCCGAACGATCCTTGGGGGGGCAAGCCCCGTCGCAAGGCGGCGCTCGACCGGATCGTCGAGGCGGTCATCTATCTGCAAACGGAGTCGCGGCGGCTGGCGCGCGAGCAGGCGGGTGAGTACGGGCTCACGCCGACGCAGCTCTCGGTCGTGAAGCTGATCGACGCCATCGGCTCGCTCTCGCTCTCCGCGCTCTCGGAGCGCATCCGCGCCCACAACTCGACGGTGACGGGCATCGTCGACCGCATGGAGCGCGACGAACTGGTCGTCCGCGAGCGCGACGCGCGCGACCGCCGCGTCTGGACGGTGCGCCTCACGGAGCGCGGACGCCGCGTCGCGCGCCAGGTGTCGGGCACGCCGTGGGAAACACTCAAGCGCGCGCTCGCGTCGCTTCCCGCCGCCGAGCAGGACCGGCTGCTCGAGATCATGCACCGATTGGCCAAAGCCATCGAAAGGGAGGTCCAGAATGGCACTCGAAGATAAGGTGATCGTCACGTGCGCCGTGACGGGCGCGGTCACGACCAAGAAGCAGTGCGCGGCGATCCCGTACACCGCCGAGGAGATCGGCGAGGAGTGCCGTCGCGCCCACGAGGCGGGCGCCGCGGTCGTCCACGTTCATGGCCGCGCCGACGACGGCCAGCCCTCGTACCGCCCCGAGGTCTTCGAGGCCTACAAGCGCGAGATCGAAAAACGCAGCCCGATCATCATCAACTTCTCGACCGGCGCGATCGGGCTCTCGAAGGAAGAACGCATCAACCACGTCCTCAAGACTCGCCCGGCGATTGGCGCGCTCAACATGGGCTCGCTCAACTACGCGAAGTACTCGAAGAAGCGCAAGGCGTTCATCTTCAGCCTGGTCTTCCAGAACTCGTTCGAGGAGATCATCTATTACCTCAAGTGCATGACCGAGGTCGGCGTGCGGCCCGAGATGGAGTGCTTCGACACCGGCCACATCGCGTCGCTCGAGCCGCTCATCGACATGGGGCTGCTCACGCCGCCGTTCGACATCAACCTCGTGATGGGCGTGGTCGGCGGCATGCCCGCCACCGCCGAGCACATGGCGTTCGCGGCAGCGCACGTGCCGCCGGGATCGCTGTGGAAGACGACGCCGGTCAGCCACATGACGTGGCCTATAACCGCGGCCGCGCTGGCGCACGGCGGCAACGTACGCGTCGGCCTCGAGGACAATTTCTATCTTCCCAGCGGCGAGATGGTGAAGTCCAACGGCGATCTGGTCGCGCAGGCCGTGAAGATGGCACGCGACGTCGGACGCGCACCGGCGACCGTCGACGAAGCGCGCGCGCGCCTCGGCTTGAAGGCCGCTGCGTGAGCGAACCGACGAGCACGCCGCCGCCGCCCGCGACCGGCGGAGCGCCGCCGCCGCCGACCATGCGCGAGCTCGTCGAGGAGCTCGAGAAGCGGCGCGCGCACATCCGCGAGATGGGCGGCGCCGAGAAGATCGCCAAGCAGCACGCGCGCGGCAAGCTGACGGCGCGCGAGCGGCTGGAAAAATTCTTCGACGACGGCGCCTACTTCGAGGTCGGCATCCACGGCACGCAGATGGGCGTTCACAGCGACGACAAGCCGCCGGCAGACGCGGTGATCTGCGGCTTCGGCAAGGTGGGCGGCCGCTTCGTCTGCTCGGCGGCCTACGATTTCACCGTCAAGGGCGGCTCGATCGGCATGACCGGCGAGACCAAGGTGTCGCGCCTGCGCGAACTCGCGCTGCGCTCGCGCGTGCCGTTCGTCTGGTTCATCGACTCGGCGGGCGCGCGAATCGATCCCGGCTCGGCCAGCCACCCGGATCAGATCTCGCTCTTCGCCGGCACCGGCCACCTCTTTCGCGAGGAGTCCGTGATGTCGGGCGTCATCCCGCTGGTCTCGGCGATGGTCGGCCCCGGCGCCGCCGGCACCGCCTACATCCCGGGCCTCGCCGATTTCGTGCCGATGGTGAAGGGCGTCGGCTCGATGGCGCTCGCCGGTCCGCTGCTGGTCAAGGCCGTGACGGGGCAGGAGATCGCCGAGCAGGATCTCGGCGGCTCCAAAATCCACTGCGAAGTCTCGGGCGTCGGCGACGTCGAGGTCGACACCGACGACGCGTGCATCGCGATAGTGCGCGACTACCTCTCGTACATGCCGTCGCATTCCGGAGAAAAGCCGCCGATTCTGACGCCGACGGACCCGCCGACGCGACGCTGCGAGGAGCTGCTCGACGTGCTGCCCGCCGGCACGCGCGCCTCGTACGACATGTACAAGGTCGTCCGCGCGATCGTCGACGACGGCAAGCTCCTCGACCTCAAGCCGAAATGGGCCAAGAACATCATCACGTGCCTCGCGCGCATCGGCGGCTACCCCGTCGGCATCGTCGCCAACAATCCGCGCCACCTGGGCGGCATCCTCGACATCGACACCGCCGACAAGGCGGCGCGCTTCATGCAGATCTGCGACGCCTTCGACGTGCCGCTGGTGTTCCTGCAGGACACGCCCGGCTTCATGGTCGGCCAGAAGGTCGAGCACGCCGGCATCATTCGCCACGGCGCGAAGATGCTGCACGTGATGGCGAGCGCGACCGTGCCCAAGCTGTCGGTCGTCGTGCGCAAGGCCTACGGCGCCGGCTACTACGTCATGTGCGGCCGCGCCTACGAGCCCGATCTGTTCGTCGCGTGGCCGAGCGCCGAGATCGCGGTGATGGGCGCCGAAGGCATGGTCGGGATCGCCGGGCGCAAGCTCTTCGGCGGCGCCGATCCGCCGCCCGAGGTGCGCGCGCAGATCGTCAAGGCGATCCAGGACCACATCGACGTCTACACGGTCGCCGGATGGGGCCTGTGCGACGACGTGATCGACCCGCGCGACACGCGCCGTGTGCTGCACCTCGGCCTCGAATTGTCCTGGAACAAGGACGTGCCGCGCCCGCCGCGCAAGCGCGGGATCATGCCGGTGTAAGCAGAAGAGGAGAGACACACCATGTTCGATTTTTCGGACGAGCAGAAGATGGTGGCCAAGATGGTGCGCCGCTGGTGCGACGAGAAGCTCGCGCCCGCGACCGACGCGCTCGAGCGCAACGAGATCCAGCCCTACGCGCTGATGCGCGACTTCGCGGCGACGTTCGGGCTGCCCGACATGGCGCGCGCGGCCTTTTCGCGCATGAAGGAGCGCGTCGAGAAGGGCGCCGACGCGAAGAAGCCACCGCCGGACGACGCCGCCGAGACGACGATGCGCGACCCGGCGCTCATGTCGATCGTCGCGATGGAGCTCTCGCGCGTCAACCCCGGCTTCTGCATGTCGTTCGGCGCGTCGACCGGCCTCGCCGGCGGCGCGATCATGGCCAAGGGCACGATGGCGCAGAAGGAGCGCTTCGGCCTGCCGCTGGTGACGCTGGAGAAGATCGGCGGATGGGGCATGACCGAGCCGGGCGCGGGCTCGGACGCCTTCGGCAGCATGAAGACGATCGCGCGCCGCGACGGAGATTTCTACCTGCTCAACGGACAGAAGACGTTCATCACCAACGCGCCGTACGCCGACACCATCGTCACCTACGCGAAGCTCGACGACGGACGGCCGGCCGAGGATCGCCCGGTTCACGGCTTCATTCTCGAGCGCGGCATGAAGGGCCTCGAGACGCCGCCGCCGATGCGCAAGATGGGCATGCACACCTCGCCGACGGGCGAGGTCTTCCTGCAGGACGTGCGCGTCCCGAAGAACCAGCTCCTGGGCGAGGACGAGAGCGCGCCGGCGCGCGAGCAGGTGCGCGACACCTTCCACGGCGAGCGCACCGGCATCCTGCCGATGTGCCTGGGCATCGTCGAGCGCTGCCTCGAGGAGTCGCTGCGCTACGCCAAGGAGCGCGTGACCTGGGGCAAGCCCATCGCCGAGTACCAGCTCGTGCAGGAGAAGCTCGCGCGCATGTTCGTGCACCGCGAGAACGTGCGGAACCTGCTCTTCAAGCAGATCTGGCTGGTCAAGAACGGCAAGAAGCTCACGATGGCCGAAGCGTGCGTCTGCAAGCTCTACTCCGCGCGCGTCGCCACCGAGGTCGCGATGGAGGCGGTGCAGATCTTCGGCGGCAACGGCTACATGACCGAGTACCGCGTCGAGCAGCTCGCGCGCGACGCCAAGCTCCTGCAAATCGGCGGCGGCACCGACGAGATCCAGATCGGCACCATCGCCAAGGCCCTGCTGCGCGACGGCCTGCCGACGCGCTAGGAGCGTGTAGTACAGCCCCCCGCAAGTTCCGACCCCGGTGCGCATTTCATGCCGCCGCCCTGACGTGCTGCTCGACCTTGGCGAGCACCTTCTCGAAGGAAGCGGGGGTCCAGTCGAACGGATGAGCGATCTCGTTCCACTCCGCGATGAACGCCGCGATCTTCGCCTCCA
>JBBTFH010000211.1:0-17495 GCA_038041915.1 Myxococcota bacterium | reverse complement strand
TGCAGTTGTCCGAGCGCTACCAGGTCGCGTTCGCCGAGGCGCTGTTGAACCCGCCCCCGGCGGCTCGGGCGCTGCGGGGGGCGGCCCGACGCTACCGAGGTGAGCGCGGCTGATGCCCAGCCGACCGCTCCGCGAGCGGTACGCCGTCGTGCCCCTGGATCGCCGCCACGACCGGGAGGCGTTCCGATGCGGCGTGGAGGCGCTCGACCACTACTTCCGTCAGCAGGCGAGCCAGGATTCCCGCCGCAACGTGGCGACGGTGTTCGTTGCCGAGGAGCAGGGCACCGGCACCGTCCACGGGTTCTACACGCTCTCGATGGCGGCGGTGCTGCTCGACCGTCTGCCGGATGCCCTGCAGCGGAAGCTGCCGCGCTACCCGACCGTCCCGGCCGTTCGCCTCGGGCGTCTCGCCGTCGCCCTTGACGCTCGGGGAACCGGCCTCGGGGCGCATCTGCTGATGGACGCGATGGCGCGGTCCCTGGGCAGCGAGATCGCGTGGGCGGCACTCCTGGTGGACGCCAAGGACGACACGGCTCGGTCGTTCTACGCCAAGCATGGCTTCCGGTCGCTCCTCGACGATCCGAACCATCTGTTCCTCACGCGGAAGACCATCGAGCCGCTTTTGGGCGGCGGGTAGCCTTTCAGCCCACTTCCCGAAGCGCCCGGCGCACCGACCAGCCTTCCACCTCGGCGTCCCCGGCCAGGAGCATCGTCTTCACATCGGCCGGAAGGTCGAGCAGGGACATCACTTGCGTCACCCTCGCCCGCGTCAACCGCTCCCGCCGGGCGATGTCGGCGCGCCGGAGCCCGCCCTCGATTTCGGCCTGCCAGCGCATCGCCAGCCGGAGCGCGTCAGCCGCCGACTTCTGGTGCCCGGTGCCCAGCGCGGCGCGCTCGTCGCGCTCGCGGATCCGGCGCATCCGTTCGGATTCCTTGGGGACGGGGGAGGGGACGACGACGGTGTCGGCGGGGCCGTCAACCGCTTGAGCAGGAGTACCAACAGCCCCCCGAATGGGGAGCCACGGGCAGGCATCCCCTGCTCCTCTGTGCCGCCCGATCGCTCGTAACTACTTGGTGCGAAAGAGGGGAGTCGAACCCCTACGGGAGTTACCCCACAGGAACCTGAATCCTGCGCGTCTGCCAATTCCGCCACTTTCGCGTCATGCGGCGGCGAGTATACTCACCGCCCCTTCGGTGTCTACGCAGCGCGCGCTGGTGACGGGAGCGAGTCGCGGCATCGGCCGCGCTATCGCGACGCGCCTGCTCGAAGGCGGCGGCGTCGTCGCGGCGACGGGGCGGTCGCTCGATGCGCTACGCGAGATCGAGCGCGAGTTTCCGGGGCGGGCGCACGCGCTGCGCATGGACGTGCGCGACCGCGCCCAGGTCGACGCAGCGGTGGCGGCGGCGGCGGGCGCGCTCGGCGGCTTCGATCTGGTCGTCAACAACGCGGGCATCGCGGGGCACACGCCCATCGACGACGCGTCCGACGATCGCTGGCTCGACATCCTGGCGACCAACCTGACCGGCGCGATGCGCGTGACGCGCGCGGCGCTGCCCCACGTCCCGCGCGGCGGGCGCATCGTCAACGTGTCTTCCGTGCTCGGCAAGTTCGGCGTGTCGCGCATGGGCGCGTACTGCGCGAGCAAGCACGGCCTCATCGGCTGGACGCGCGCGCTCGCGCTCGAGCTCGCGCCGCGCGACATCGCGGTCAACGCGATCTGCCCGGGCTGGGTGGAGACGGACATGGCGACGCTGGGCGTCGTGGAGACCGCGGCGTCGCTCGGAAAGACGCCGGAGGAGTTTCGTCGCGAGGCGATCGACGCGGTGCCCCAGAAGCGTTTTCTCGATCCGTCGGAGGTCGCGGGGCTGGTCGTCTACCTCGCTTCGCCGGAGGCGCGCGCTGTTACGGGGCAGGCGATCTCGATCTGCGCGGGGCAGACGACGTTCTAGCTCAGGGGTTTTGGGCGCGCACGATGCGCGCATCGTAGCTGGCCGGCCGGCCGGCCACGCGTCCGGTGGGCCGGACGCTCCAGCGGTCGTCGCGCGAGCGATCCCGCGCGGATAGCTTGCGGCACGCGACTTGCGATGCGGGTCGGCATGCTCGCTCGAATCCGCAGCGCGGCGCTCCTCGGCGTCGAGGCGATTCCGGTCGACGTGGAGGTGCACGTCGGCGCCGGCCTGCCGGGCTTCACGCTCGCCGGCTTGCCGATGGTCACCGTCCGCGAGGGATACCACCGCATCAAGAGCGCGCTCGCCAGCTCCGGCTACGCGCTGCCGTCGCGCCACGTCACCGCCTCGCTCGCGCCCGCCGACCTGCGCAAGGACGGTGCCGCGTTCGACCTGCCCATCGCGCTCGCGATGCTCGGCGCCGTTGGCCTCGCGCGGACCGAGCGGCTCGCGGGGCTGGTCGTGCTCGGCGAGCTCGCGCTCGACGGATCGCTACGCCCCGTGCGCGGCGCGCTGCCCGCGGCGCGAATGGCTTTGCTGGCGGGGATGGACGGCATCGTCGTGCCGCTCGCGAACGCGCCCGAGGCGGCGGCCGCCGGCGTGCCGGCGTACGGCGTTCGGCACATCTCGGAGGTCGTCGAGTTCTCGAAGGGCGCGGAGCTGCGCGCGTGCCCTCCCGGGCCTCCGGGCGAGGCGCCTCCGGGCGACGAGGATCTCGCCGACGTCCGCGGCCAAGGGCTCGCGCGGCGCGCCCTCGAGATCGCGGCGGCCGGCGGGCACAACCTGCTGCTGGTCGGTCCGCCGGGCGCGGGCAAGACGCTGCTGGCGCGGCGGCTGCGCACGATCCTTCCGCCGCTCGATCGCGACGAGGCGGTCGAGGTCACGGCGATCCACAGCGCGGTCGGCATGGTCGGCGCCTCGGGGCTGGTGCGCGAGCGGCCGGTGCGCGCGCCGCACCACTCGATCTCGACGATCGGCCTGGTCGGGGGCGGCACGCCGCCGCGGCCGGGCGAGGTCTCGCTCGCGCATCTCGGCGTGCTCTTTCTCGACGAGCTGCCGGAGTTCCATCGCTCGGCGCTCGAGTCGCTGCGCCAGCCGCTCGAGGAAGGCGTCGTGCGCCTCGCGCGCGCGCGCTGGGCCACGACGCTGCCGGCGCGCACGACCCTCGTCGCCGCGATGAACCCCTGCCCGTGTGGGCACTACGGCGACCGCGAGCGCACCTGCGTGTGCCCGCCGTCGACCATCGCCCGCTACCGCGCGCGCCTTTCGGGACCGCTGCTCGACCGCATCGACTTGCAGGTCGAGGTCGCTCCGGTGCGCTACCGCGATCTCACCGGCGCCCCGGGCGAGACCTCGGCCGTCGTGCGCGCCCGCGCCGTGCGTGCGCGCGAAGCGGCGCGCGAGCGGCTCGCCAAGCCCGGACTTCGGACCAACGCCGAGTTGCCGTCGTGGCTGCTCGACGACCATTGCGCCGTGCCGCTGGAAGCGCACGAGATGCTCGACCTCGCGGTCGCGCGCCTCGGGCTCTCCGCGCGCGGTATCGCGGGCGTGCGGCGCGTGGCGCGCACGATCGCGGATCTCGACGAACGCGCCGACATCGGCCTGGAGGACGTCGTCGAGGCCATCCAATTCCGGGCCCTCGACCGCGAGGTCGCCGCCTAGCGCGGGACCCGCAAGAAGGAGACACGCACATGGGAACGTTGATGAAAGAGAAGATCAAGGCCGTGCAGGCGGCGGTGGCCGCCATCGAGAAACAATTCGGCAAGGGCGCGATCATGCCGCTCGGCGGCGCCGACGTCGCCGACGTGTCGGTCATCTCGACCGGCTCGCTCGGCCTCGACTGCGCGCTCGGCATCGGCGGCTTGCCGCGCGGTCGCGTCGTCGAGGTCTACGGCCCGGAGTCGTCGGGCAAGACGACGCTCACGCTGCACGCGATCGCCGAGGCGCAGAAGGCCGGCGGAGTGTGCGCGTTCATCGACGCCGAGCACGCGCTCGACGTCAGCTACGCGCGCAAGCTCGGCGTCGGCCTCGAGGAGCTTCTTGTCTCGCAGCCGGACTGCGGCGAGCAGGCGCTCGAGATCTGCGACACGCTCGTGCGCTCGGGCGCGATCGACATGATCGTCGTCGACTCGGTCGCGGCGCTGACGCCGCGCGCCGAGATCGAGGGTGAGATGGGCGATGCGCACATGGGGCTGCAGGCGCGGCTCATGTCGCAGGCGATGCGCAAGCTGACGGCGGCGGTGCACAAGCACAACACGCTGGTCATCTTCATCAACCAGACGCGGCAGAAGATCGGCGTCGTCTACGGCAACCCCGAGGTGACCACCGGCGGCAACGCGCTCAAGTTCTACGCGTCGGTGCGGATCGAGATCCGCCGCGCCGGACACATCAAGAACGGCGACGCGATCATCGGCACGCGGACGCGCGTGAAGGTGGTCAAGAACAAGCTCGCGCCGCCGTTCCGGGAGGCCGAGTTCGACGTGCTCTACGGCCTCGGTATCTACCGGCCGGCCGAGGTGCTCGACCACGCCGTCGAGGCGGGGCTGGTCGAGAAGAGCGGCTCGCATTACGCGGTCGGTGGCGACCCCATCGGCAACGGACGCGAAGCGGCCGTGCGCTGGCTGGCGGACAACGCCTCCTCGTGCGACGCGCTGGCGCGGCGGCTGCTCGAGCGCCTCGCCGATGCGCGGCGCGCGGCGCACACCGTCGGCGGCGCGGGGGCGGGCGGAAACGGCGCCTCGCGAGAGGCGGTGGCGACGGCGTGACGGTGGCGGATCCGTAGCTCAAGTGGACGGGCCCGGCGGGGAAACTCGTCGGGCCTTTCCTTTTCAGAGCGCCGTCGACGTCAAACGAGCGCGTCGAGCTTGCCGAGCAGGAAGTCGCGCGCGATCAGCATCTCGTGCACCTCGTCTGGGCCGTCGGCGATGCGCGCGGCGCGCGCGTGCCGGTACCACTGCCCGAACGGCAGGTCCTCGCTGTAGCCGAGCGCGCCGTGCATCTGGATCGCGTTGTCGAGCACCTTGCAGAGCGTGCGCGCGACGTGCGTCTTGGCGATCGACGAGTAGGGGCGCGCTTCCCGCGTCAGGCCGCGCTCGAGCATCCACGCGCAGTGCAGCGTCATGAGGTTGCCGGCGTGGATCGCCGTCGCGCCCTCGGCGACCAGGCGCTGGACCATCTGGTGCCGCGCGAGCACCTGGCCGAAGCTCTCGCGCGTCGTGAGGTAGGCCCGGCACATGCCGAGCGCGCGGTCGGCCAGGCCGAGCCAGCGCATGCAGTGCGTGAGGCGCGCCGGCACGAGCCGCGCCTGCGCCAGTCGGAAGCCCTCGCCTACGCCGCCGAGCACCGCGTCGTCGCCAACCCGCACGTCGTCGAACCGAAGCTCGGCCTCGCGATGCGCGAGCAGCGGATCGCCCATCGTGCCGACGTCGCGCACGTGCGTGACGCCCGCCGCGCCGCGCTCGACAAGGAAGAGGGTCGCGCCGCGCTTGGGATCCTCGCTCGTGCGCGCCATGACCATGAGTAGCGACGCTTGGCCGCCACCCGTCGAGAACCACTTGTGGCCGTCGATGCGCCAGCCGCCGCCGCCCTGCGGCGTCGCGCGCGTGCGCAGGTTCGACGGGTCCGCGCCCGCGCCCGGCGCCGGCTCCGTCATGCAGAACGCGCTCGTGATCTCGCCGGCGGCGAGCGGGCCGAGCCAGCGCCGTCGTTGCGCGTCCGACGCCGCGCCGAGCAGCAGATCCATGTTTCCCTGATCCGGTGCGTCGCAGTTGAAGACGCGCGCGCCGACGGGCGAGCGGCCCATCTCGCGAAAGAGCGCGCACATGCCCATGACGCCGAGGCCCAGGCCCCCCCATTCGGGCGGCAGGTGCGGCGTCCACAGGCCCGCGGCGCGCGCCTCGCGCTGGAGCGCGGTCAATGAGTCTGCACGGCCTTCGCGATCCTCCGCGATCGCCGCCGCTTCAACGGGGATCACGCGCTCGTCGACGAACGCACGCACCTTGCGCCGCATTTCCGCCAGCTCCGGAGATAGTTCGAAGTCCATCAGGGCACCTCCGCGGTCGTGTCGAAGTGCGGCGTCACGACCGACAGCTTCTCGCGCAGCGTCTGCGCGAGGTGCGCCCGCACGCGCGCCAGCTCGCCCTCGCCGACGCGCCCGTCGCGCAGGCGCGCGGCCAGTTCGGCGTTGAGTCTCACGAAGATTTCGTGTCGGCCGTCGCGTCGCGCGAGCTTCGTCTCGTCGATTCCGACTTCCGGCAGCAGCGCGCGCAGCCGCGCGAGCTCGGCCTCGTCGTGTTCGTCCTCGGCGCGGAGCTCGCGCGCCACGACGCTCGCGAGCTGCGCGGCGATCAGCGTTCGGAAGCCGAGCGCCGGATCCCCGATCGCCGGCTTCACCTCGGCAACGAGAAAGCGCGCGACCGCGTCGAGCAGCGTGGCCTTGTCGGGACGATCCTGCACGTCATGCTCCGCCGTACCCAGCCTCGATGAGCCGCAGCGCCTCGAACTCCATCTCGGCCGAGCGCCGCGAGATGGCGACGAGCTCGAGGTCGCTCTCCTCGCCCGACAGGTAGCGCTCGCCCTGGCACACGCACCCGGCCGCCCACCAGACGTTGCCCATGATCTCCCACCAGCGCACGTCGCGCCGATCGACCCGCCGCCCGCTCTCGCGCTCGTAGGCGTCGTAGAACGGCTCGCGCGCGCCGAAGCCGCCGACGGGCCGGTCGAGCCGCCCGAAGCGCCAGTCGCGCAGCGAGATCCACGCCAGATCCTCGGCGGGCGCGCCCCAGTGGGAAAATTCCCAGTCGAGCACGGCGGCGAGCCCCAACGGCGTGACCATGAAGTTGCCGGTGCGGAAGTCGCCGTGCAGCAGTACGACCTCGCGCGTCGCGGGCGCGTGCGAGGACAGCCAGCGCAGCGCGAACTCGAGCGCCGGGTGGGGCTCGCGCAGGCGATCGATCATCGCGCGCGCGAAGCGGATGCGGTCGGCGGCGGCGTCCGCGACGACCGACGGGAAGAGCTGCGGTGCACGCGCCGGCGTGATCGAATGGATGCGCGCGAGCTCCGCGCCGAGCTCTGCCGGAAGCTTCGCCCGCGCCGCCTCGAGCTCGGCGTTGCGCACGACGCGCCGCCCGATCGCCTCGCCGTCCGCCCAGTCCATGAAATAGGCGTGCGCGCCGTCGCGCACGAGCCCCTCGGTGAGCCATTGCACGCGCGGCGTGCGCACGCCGGCCGCGAGCGCCGCCTCGATCACGCGAAACTCCTGGCGGCGGTCGATGCTGCCCGGCAGTGATCGCGGCGCGTCGCTGCGAAGCACCACGCGACCCTCGAAGCCCGCGGTCGCGAGATCCACGCGAAAGAGCTCCTGGCACGCCCCGCCCGGCAGCCGCGCAATTGTGCTGACGGCGGCCGGCGCGCCGGTCGCCGCGCCGACGTGAGCTTCGATCCGCTTCGCCAGCGCCGTGAGATCCTCGCCCATCGGCGCGTAGAGAACGACAGATCGGGATTTGTGTCGAGAGCCAGCGCCAGTCTATAAGCCGCGGCGATGGTGGCGATCGACTGGCGCGCGGTCGAGGACGAGGCGATCGATCTCTTTCGCGCGCTGCTGCGCGTCGACACGAGTAACCCGCCGGGCAACGAGCGGCCGGCGGCGGAGCTCCTCGCCGAGCTCTTCCGCAGGGAGGGCCTCGATCCGACGGTGATCGAGTCGCAGCCGACGCGCGCCAACGTGGTCGCGCGCCTGCGGGGCGACGGCACCGGCGGAGGCCCGCTGCTGCTGGCCGCGCACCTCGACGTCGTGCCGGCCGACGCGTCGCGCTGGAGCGCGCCGCCGTTTGGCGCCGAGCTGCGCGACGGCTGGATCTGGGGGCGCGGGGCGATCGACATGAAGAACATGGCGGCGATGTCGGCGATGACGCTGGTGCTCGCCGATCGAGTGGCCGATCCGGTGCAGGAATCGCTCAGCCATGCCGCGCGACGCGAGGAAGTCGCGAACCGCGCGGTCGACCTGCCAGCCCTCGAGGCGCCGCCCGGCCGCGTGCTCGCGCCGCACGGTCTCGAGCCCGAGATTGCGCGCCGCGGCCACGACGACTCGCCCGTCGCGCGACAACGCCGCATCGCATGGGCCTCGCTTCTCGCCAGAGTTTTCGACATCGATGCCCTCGCATGTCCCAGGTGCGGCGGCGTATGAAGGTCATCGGCGTGATCACGAAACCCGACGCGGTGCGCGCAATCCTCCCCCATCTCGGCCTCGATGCCGAAGCGAAGCGCGCTCACCCGCCACGCGCTCCGCCCGCCGCCGACGCGGCCGACTGAACCTCGCCTCGCCGTCTTCATCGGCCGTCTTCATCGGTCTCGCAGGCCGCGCGGCCCGGTGCTACCCTACCCTCGGTGTCGTCGTACGCGATGCTCCTCCGTCCGACCCTTTCGCGCCCCGCGCCGCCGCCGCGCGAGCGCCCGAGGACGCTTCCCGCCCGTGCGGCACGCGTTCGCGTCCCAGAGCCCACCGCCGCCCCGCTCGCACAGGGCCTTCAAAGGCCTTATGCTCCGAGGATGCCGCGCCACGCTTCGACATCGAGCTCGTATGGCGCATTGCAGCTCGGGCACGGCGACTTCGTGACCAGCGCGTTCAGGGGAACCGGCTGCCCACACGCGCGACATTGACCTCGCAGCTCGAGGCACACGCCCGACATCACGTGATGCCTGCCCGCGCGGGCGGTGAGCGTCAACGCGGAGCCCGCACGAGCCCGCCTGACCGCTAAATTAGCGGTCAGAAGACCACGTGATTGACACGGGGGGGGGCCAAACGTCCAGAATCGCCGCATGGGCCCACTGCCCGCAAGGAGGTCGCAATGGCCGTGATCCTGCTCGAGGCTCCCCGAACCTTCACGAAGAACGAAACCCAGAGCACGAGCGTGGCGCCGCGCGTCGACGATCTCATGGCGCCGACGATCTACCTTCGCGTCTCCGGAGGCACGCTGTCCGCGGGGTCCGTGGTCTTCGATTTCGAAGTGGCGCCGCTGCTGCGGTTCGTCGACGAAAGCGGACGGTTCGCCACTTTTGGCGGTCAGTTCAAGATCACGCTCAACTCGCCGCTTCCTGCGACGCCGTTCACGCTCTTCACACCCACGGCCCTCAACCTCTCCGCCGGCCTGCTCCGCTGGAAGGTGACTTTCACGGGAACGGGCGCAAGCGACTTCGTCGAGGCGGACTTGTACCTCGTCGGGCTCCGCTTCGGGGGCAACGGCCGGCTCGCGCTGCCGCCTCGCGAGCCGTGATACGGTAGCGGCGACAGTGGCGATCATCATCCCCGAACTCCGGCGAGTTCCCAAGCTGATCGTGCCCGAGCGATCGCGTCCCTTCGGCCGCTCTGAGCTCCGCGAGGCGCGGGGGTTGATCGTTCCCGAATCGCGGCTGATGAGCATCGGGCCGCTCGACGCCCAATTCATCACCAATCCGGGCCCCATTTGGACTCCGGGCGCAGCGTTTTCGTTACCCTACGACGATGAGGGAAGGTCTCTCAATCGTTTTTTGCGTGTCACGCGGGTCGACGCAGGGCTCTTTCAATTGTTACAGTTCTATTTCGACCATTTTGTCACGGCCGACGCAGAGCTTCGCGTCGCGATGTACATGTGGCACTTGTTGCGGCTGTCCGACCAGTCGGAGTTCTCCGGAGGCACCGCCGGTGACACGGACCCAGACCCCGTCGCGCTGACCGACAGCTTCATCGCCGCCGCGCGGCGGGCACGCGATACCCGTGTCATCATCGATGATCACTTTCGCGATCCTGCGCTTCTCGACCTCTTCGATTCCGAGGGAGTGCCCTACCAGGAAGCCACCGGGCCCTGTGGCCACATGCACAACAAGTTCGTGCTCATCGGTGGCGGTGGCGCCAAGACGGTCATCCAGCTATCCGCGAACATTCGGACTAGCCAATACTCGCAAGCGAACGACGCGATCGTGCTGAATCAGGCAGGCGCCGTTTACGATGCGTACGTCGATGTGTTCGATGAGATGTGGGACGCACCGGGGCAGAGCCGTAGCGTGGTGATCGATGCCAAGGAAGGCTTTGCCAAATGTTACTCGTTCCCCAGGGCAACCGGTGACCCGGTGGCGTCGATTCTGGAACGCGTCCGCGATTACAATCCCTTGCCGTCCTGGGGTGATCAGGGCGGGTTCGTCGATGCGGCGATCGTCCAGGTGGCGGCGTATTTCCTGCGACGAAGCGCCGTCATCGACGCGCTCATCTCGCTCCATGAGATCGGCAGCGACGTTCTCGTCCTCGTCTCAAACGAGGACGAGAACGGCCGTGCCGTCTCCCGACTCGTCGGCGCGGGTGTTCCTGTCCGTGTCCTTCCAACCAACGTGCAGGAGGATATTCGCGGTCGAATGCACTGCAAGTACATCACGATCCATGCCGACTACCCGATCGACGACGTGGTGGACCGTCGCAGTATGGTCCTCACCGGCTCACACAACTACACGACGGCCGCCCTCCGCGACAACGACGAGATGATGCTTCGCCTCGACTCGCCTGAAATCTACCTTCAGTACCACGAGCACTGGAACGACATGCGGAGCCGGGCACACCGAGTGACGGACGACGAGGTCGCGGATTGGGAGACCCGGTACGAGATGCAGCTCGAACGGGAAGCCGAGGAGGCCGAGGCCGGTGGGTAGGCCGTGGGTGGGCCCCTTTGTTGTCCTGGCACTGGCGCGCTGCGGGGCAAGCGAGCCAGCGGACCCGGTATCCGCCGCGGATGGCAGCTACCGTTGGGACATGGCTGGCGACATGGCCTCGGTCGACGTGAACCCTGCCTGTCTCAAAGAGCCTGACTGCGACCTGCAGTGCGATCAGCCGGACGCCTACGTGCTTGGCGGCGTCTTCGAGTCCTATTGGTCGCTGTGTGGCGATAACGTCGATCGGTGCTTTGGCGTCCGCCGGGCGGAGGGGGTGTGGTTTGAAGTACGTGGGACCACTGAGCTTCGGGCCGTCCCGGCAGGCGGAGACGCCGACCGCGACGTATTCATGCGGCTGTTTGCGCGGGACGGGAGGCCGCTCGGCGAAGGCACGTTCGATATCGCGGACGAGGGCCGTGGGCAGGATCTGGTGCTGATGCTCTGCAGGCCGCTGCTGCGCCTTGGCCTCGATGCCGAGGATGCGACCTGCTATCCATATGACCATCCGATGCTCTTTGCGGTGTGGGGCAGCGTTGAGCTGACGCTGGTGAGCGAGCGGGAGATCCGCGGAGTCTTCAACGCGCCTCAGCTCGTCGACATCGACGAATCGACCATTGGCGGCGGCGCGGGCTGCTTCCGCCTGCCGGTGCGCGCCGGGGAGTAGGCGGCGACGTCGGCTGCGGGGAGGTCTGACCGCTAATGCTAATCACTTTCCAGCCTCGGAACGCAGACGCCGGTGCGCGCGCCGGCGTGATCGAATGGATGCGCGCGAGCTCCGCGCCGAGCTCTACCGGAAGCCTCGCCCGCGCGGCCTCGAGCTCGGCGTTGCGCACGACGCGCCGCCCGATCGCCTCGCCGTCCGCCCAGTCCATGAAATAGGCGTGCGCGCCGTCGCGCACGAGCCCCTCGGTGAGCCATTGCACGCGCGGCGTGCGCACGCCGGCCGCGAGCGCCGCCTCGATCACGCGAAACTCCTGGCGGCGGTCGATGCTGCCCGGCAGTGATCGCGGCGCGTCGCTGCGAAGCACCACGCGACCCTCGAAGCCCGCGGTCGCGAGATCCACGCGAAAGAGCTCCTGGCACGCCCCGCCCGGCAGCCGCGCAATTGTGCTGACGGCGGCCGGCGCGCCGGTCGCCGCGCCGACGTGAGCTTCGATCCGCTTCGCCAGCGCCGTGAGATCCTCGCCCATCGGCGCGTAGAGAACGACAGATCGGGATTTGTGTCGAGAGCCAGCGCCAGTCTATAAGCCGCGGCGATGGTGGCGATCGACTGGCGCGCGGTCGAGGACGAGGCGATCGATCTCTTTCGCGCGCTGCTGCGCGTCGACACGAGTAACCCGCCGGGCAACGAGCGGCCGGCGGCGGAGCTCCTCGCCGAGCTCTTCCGCAGGGAGGGCCTCGATCCGACGGTGATCGAGTCGCAGCCGACGCGCGCCAACGTGGTCGCGCGCCTGCGGGGCGACGGCACCGGCGGAGGCCCGCTGCTGCTGGCCGCGCACCTCGACGTCGTGCCGGCCGACGCGTCGCGCTGGAGCGCGCCGCCGTTTGGCGCCGAGCTGCGCGACGGCTGGATCTGGGGGCGCGGGGCGATCGACATGAAGAACATGGCCGCGATGTCGGCGATGACGCTGGTGCTGCTCGCACGCGCCGGCCGTCGGCGAAGGCGCGACGTCATCTTCGCCGGTGTCGCCGACGAGGAGGCGGGCTGCACGCACGGCTCGCGCTTTCTCGTCGATCACCACGCCGATCTCGTGCGCGCCGAGTATGCGCTGGGCGAGCTAGGCGGCTTCCCGCTCTACATGCCGCGCAAGACCTTCTACCTGGTGCAGGTCGCGGAGAAGGGAATCTGCTGGGTGCGCGCGCGCGTGCGCGGCACGCCCGGCCACGGGTCGATCCCGCGCGAGGACAACTGCGTCGCGCGCCTGGGCGAAGCGCTCGGCCGCCTCGGGCGCGCGCGAATGCCCTACCATCCCGTGCCGGTCGTCAGCGACTTCGTGTACCGCATGGCGACGGGACAGCCGGCCGCCGCCGGCGCGCTGCTTCGGCAGGTGCTCAATCCCGCGCTGGCGCCGATCGTGCTGCGGCTCGTGCCGGATCGCAGCATCGCCCGCACGCTCGACGCGCAGCTCCGCAACACCGCGAGCCCGACGGTGCTGCGCGCCGGCGGCAAGACCAACGTCATCCCCGGCGCCGCCGAGGCCGAGATCGATGGCCGCACGCTGCCGGGCCAGAGCACCGCCGACTTCCTGCGCGAACTTCGCGCCGTGCTCGGCGACGAGGTCGAGCTCGAGGTGATCAAGGAATCGACGGCGACCGTGACCGAGCCGATTGAGTCGCCGGTGATGCGCGCGATCCGCGACGCGCTCGCCGCGGTCGAGCCGCACGCCGAGGTGCTGCCCAACATGATCCCCGGCTACACCGACGCGAACTCGTGGAGCCGCCTGGGCACGCGCTGCTACGGGTTCTCGCCTGTGCGCTTCCCCGCGGACGCCGGCGTGCGCTTCGCCGACCTCTACCACGGCGACGACGAGCGCATCCCCGTCGACGGCTTCCGCTTCGGCCTGCGGCTGCTGCACGACGTCGTCGCGCGCGTGGCGGGGTAGAGTCCCGAGGCGTGTCCGCCGTCGATCGCTTGATGCACGAGGCGCTGCAGGCGGGCGTCTTCCCGTCGGCGGTGCTGCTGGTCGCGAGCCGCGGCGAGCCGGTGCTGCACCGCGCGTGGGGCGAGGCCCAACTCGACACGATCTACGATGTCGCGTCGCTCACCAAGGCCGTCTGCACTTCCGTCGTCGCCATGCGACTTCACGATCGCGGTCTGCTGCCGCTCGACGCGCGGACGCGCCTGCTGCTCGCGCACGCGGCCGGCCTGCCGGCGCATCGGCCCTACTACCGGCGGCTGCGCGGTCGCGCCGTAATCGCGCGCGCCGCGGAGCGCGAGCCGTGGGTCTATCCGCCGGGCACGCGCTCGCTCTACAGCGACGTCGGCTTCATCGCGCTCGGCGCGGTGATCGAACGGGCGGGCGGCAGCAGGCTCGATCGGCTGTTTCGGTGCGAGGTCGCCGTGCCGCTCGGCCTGCCCGACACCCGCTTCGGTCCGTTCCTCTCGCGCGGGTCGCGCGTCGCGCCGACGGCCCCGCGGCGCCGGGGCGTCGTCGACGACGCCAACGCGCGCGCCATGGGCGGCGTCGCCGGGCACGCCGGCCTCTTCTCGACGGCGGCGGACCTTCACCTCGTCTGCCGCGCGCTCGCCGGCGCGTGGCAGGACGAAGGAGGCCTCGTCTCTCGCGCGACGATTCGCCGCTTCTGGCGGCGGGAGCTCCCCCGCACCGGTTCGACCTGGTGCCTGGGCTGGGACACGCCGTCACCGCGCGGCTCTCAGGCCGGCACGCTGCTGTCGCGCCGCACCGTCGGGCACCTCGGCTTCACCGGCTGTTCGCTCTGGATCGATCCCGTGCGCGAGCTGTGGATCGTGCTGCTCACCAACCGCGTGCGTCTGGGCCGCGAGCCGAACCTACTCAAGCGCTTCCGCCCGCGCCTGCACGACGCCATCCTGCGCGCGCTTCCTTGACCGCTCCACGGGTTCGTGTGGAGATTGCGAACCCACCATGAGCGATCCCTACAAGCGACTGGAAGACATGGAGCGCGCCGCGCTGGTCGGCGGCGGCCCGGAGCGCGTCGAACGCCAGCACGCCGCGGGCAAGCTGACCGCGCGCGAGCGCATCGAGGTGCTGCTCGACCCCGGCAGCTTCACCGAGCTCGACAAGTTCGTCACGCACCGCTGCGCCGACTTCGGCATGCAGGAGAAGAAGATCCCCGGCGACGGAGTCGTCACCGGATACGGCACGATCGATGGGCGGCAGACCTTCGTCTTCGCGCAGGACTTCACCGTCTTCGGCGGCTCGCTCTCCGGCGCGTACGCGCAGAAGATCTGCAAGGTGATGGATCTCGCGACGCGCGTCGGCGCGCCGGTGGTGGGCCTGAACGACTCGGGCGGCGCGCGCATCCAGGAGGGCGTGGTCTCGCTCGCCGGCTACGCCGACATCTTCACGCGCAACGTGCTCGCGTCGGGCGTCGTGCCACAGTTGAGCGCGATCATGGGTCCGTGCGCGGGCGGTGCGGTTTACTCGCCGGCGATAACGGACTTCATCCTGATGGTCGAGAAGTCGAGCTACATGTTCATCACCGGCCCCGACGTCATCCGCACCGTCACGCACGAGGAGGTGACCAAGGAAGACCTTGGCGGCGCGCGCACGCACGCTGCGCGCTCGGGCGTCGCGCACTTCGCCTCGCCCGACGAGCGCACCTGCCTGGCCGTGGTGCGCGAGTTGCTCTCGTTCATGCCGCAGAACAACATGGAAGATCCGCCGGTGCGGCCGACGAGCGACCGCGTCGACCGCACCGACGACAAGCTCGACGCGCTGATTCCCGCCGATCCGGCCAAGCCCTACGACATCAAGGAGATCGTTCGCACCGTCGCTGACGACGGCTACTTCCTCGAGGTGCAGGAGCTGCACGCGCAGAACCTCGTGTGCGGCTTTGCGCGCCTGGGCGGACGTCCCGTCGGGATCGTCGCCAACCAACCAATGTACCTGGCCGGGTGCCTGGACATCGACGCGTCGATCAAGGGGGCGCGCTTCGTGCGCTTCTGCGACTGCTTCCACATCCCGATCGTGACCTTCGTCGACGTGCCGGGCTTCCTGCCGGGCACCGCGCAGGAGTACGGCGGTATCATCAAGCACGGCGCCAAGCTGCTCTACGCCTTCGTCGAGGCGACGGTGCCCAAGCTCACGGTGATTACGCGCAAGGCGTATGGCGGCGCGTACGACGTGATGGCGTCCAAGCACGTGCGCGCCGATCTCAACTACGCGTACCCGACGGCGGAGATCGCGGTCATGGGCCCCGAAGGCGCGGTCAACATCATCTTCCGCGACGAGATCGAGCGCGCGACCGACAAGGCCGCCGAGCGCGCCCGCCTGGTCGCCGAGTACCGCGAAAAATTCGCCAATCCTTACGTCGTCGCCGAGCTCGGCTACATCGACGAGGTGATCCGCCCGCGCGACACGCGCGCCAAGCTCATCCGCGGCCTCGCGACGCTGCGCAACAAGCGGCAGGAGAGTCCCGCCCGCAAGCACGGCAACATCCCGCTGTGAGGCAGCCAATCGCTCGGCTGGCCGTAAGATGAACGTATGAGGCTCTCCGCTTCCGCCTCGCTCCCGGCGCTTGTCCTGCTCGCGTGCGCATCGGCGCCGTCGCCGACCTCGCGTGTCGTCGACGGCCGGCGCGTCGTCGGGCCGGCCGCGTCGCCGCGCGCCTACGCGCACTACCTGGCGGCCCGCCTCGAGAGCGAGCGCGGACGCCCGAAGGCGGCCGTCGCCGACCTGCGCGAAGCGGTTCTCTCTGATTCTCGCTCCGCGTTCCTGCATCTGCGCCTCGCCGAGGAGCTGGCGCGCGCCGGCGAGGTCGACGACGCGGAGAGCGAGGCGCGCATGGCCATCGAGCTCGAGCCGAGCTTCGGCGAGACCCACCGC
Source organism: Myxococcota bacterium (assembly GCA_038041915.1). Classification (GTDB taxonomy): domain Bacteria; phylum Myxococcota_A; class Polyangia; order JBBTFH01; family JBBTFH01; genus JBBTFH01. The sequence goes on along the minus strand of JBBTFH010000211.1, from coordinate 1,347 downwards.
GTGCTCGGCGCGCTGCGCTGGCGCGCGCACGACCCGGCACAGGCCGAGGCCGCGTACCGCGAGGCGATCCGCCTCGACCCTGACGACGAGATCGCGCGCCTCGATCTCGGCGAGGTCCTCGAGGGCATCGGCGATCTGGCGCGCGCCGGGGTCGAGTACGCCGAGCTGCTGGCGCGCTTTCCCCAGTCCGAGCGGGGACGCGCGCGCATCGAGGCCGTGCGCGCGCGACGGGTCGGGCGGCGTTGACGCGCGCGACGCTTCTCGCTTGCGGCGCCCTGCTGATCGGCACTGGCTGCCGCGTCGAGCGGCCGTATCCACCGCCGACCGCCGAGGAGCTCCGCGCCCACGTCGCACACATGGACGACGCCGTGCGCACGCTGCGCGCCGAGACCCGCGTCGAGTTCACGACCACGAAAGGGCGGGTCCACGCGACGGTGATGCTGATCGCCGCCCAAGAGCGCCTGCGCCTGGACATCCTCTCGCCCATCGGGACAACGCTGCAGACGATGGTGGTCGATGGCGATTCCTACGCACTGCTCGACGTCGAGCACGGCCGCTTCGAGCGCGGCGATGCGCGGAGCTGCGGCATTCGCATCCTTCCCATCGCGCTCTCGCCCGGCGACGCGAGCCGCGCGTTGCGCGGCGGCACGCCGCTGCTCGACGGCCCCTCCGAGGTCTCCTGGGACGCGCGCGCCGGCGCCGAGGTGCTGCGCGTTCACGCCGACGACGGGAGAACGCAGGAGATCCGCCTGGTCGGCGATCGCGGCCGCTGGCGCCTCCTGCGCAACGAGGTCCACGACGCGCGCGGCCAGAGTGAGCTCCTGCTCGAGCCCCTGGACGGCGCGATCCGCATACGCTCGCAGACGCGGGCCGAGAGCATCGAGATCCGCTTCCGCCGCGCGGAAAGCAACGTCGATCTCGCAGACGCCGTCTTCCATCTGACGCCGCCCCCCGGCGTGGAGATCCGCGAGAACGTGGTATGCGATCGACGCTGATGTCGACGCCGCTGCTCGAGATTCGCGACCTTCACACCGTCTTCGAGACCGAGCAGGGCACGATCCGCGCCGTCGACGGCGTGTCGCTGACGATCCCCGAAGGCGCGAGCGTCGGGCTGGTCGGCGAGTCGGGTTCGGGCAAGAGCGTCACGGCGTTGTCGATCCTGCGCCTCATCCCGCGACCGCCAGGGCGCATCGTCTCCGGGCAGATTCTCTACCGCGGGCGCGAGCTCCTTTCGCTCGCGGAGCCGGAGATGCGCGCCGTGCGCGGCAACCAGATCTCGATGATCTTCCAGGAGCCGATGACCTCGCTCAATCCCGTTTTCACGATCGGCGAGCAGATCGCCGAGGC
>JBBTFH010000210.1:0-2917 GCA_038041915.1 Myxococcota bacterium | reverse complement strand
CACCGCCGCTTCGCGGAACTCGCCGAAGACGTCGCGAAACACCTGGCAGACCTCGCCGAGCGTCGCGCCGTTGCGCACGGCGTCGAGGATTGGCGGGAAGAGGTTGGCGTCGCCGCGGGCGGCGTCGCGCACGGCGGCCAGACGTCTCTCGACCACCGCGGCATCGCGCGCCGCCTTGCGTGCGCGGGTGCGCTCGAGCTGCGTGCGCTCGACCTGCGCGTCGATCTTCAGCGTCGGGATCTGCTCGGGCTCCTCGCTCGCGTACTTGTTGACGCCGACGATCGCGCGCTCGCCCGCGTCGACCTGGCGCTGAAAGCGGTACGCCGACAGCCCGATCTCGCGCTGCGGAAAACCCTCCTCGACCGCGCGCACCATGCCGCCGAGCGCGTCGATGCGCGCGATGATCGCGCGCGCCTCGGCCTCGACCCGGTCGGTGAGCGCCTCGACGAACCACGACCCGCCGAACGGATCGACGACGCTCGCGACGCCGCTCTCCTCGGCGATCACCTGCTGCGTGCGCAGCGCGAGCGTGGCCGCGTCCTCGGTCGGCAGCGCGTAGGTCTCGTCGTAGGAGTTGGTGTGCAGCGACTGCGTGCCGCCGAGCACCGCGGCGAGCGCCTGCAGCGTCGTGCGCACGACGTTGCAGAGAGGCTGCTGCGCGGTGAGCGACACGCCGGCCGTCTGGCAGTGCGTGCGCAGCATCCAGGACCGCGGGTTCTTCGCGCCGAAGCGTTCGCGCATCATTGTCGCCCACAGGCGGCGCGCCGCGCGCAGCTTCGCGATCTCCTCGAAGAAGTCGTTGTGCACGTCGAAGAAGAACGAGAGGCGCGGCGCGAACGCGTCGACGTCGAGCCCCGCGTCCACGCCGAGCTGCACGTAGGCGAGCCCGTCGGCGAGCGTGAAGGCCAGCTCCTGCACCGCCGTCGCGCCGGCCTCGCGGATGTGGTAGCCGCTGATCGAGATCGTGTTCCACAGCGGCATGTGCTCGGTCGTCCACGCCAGCATGTCGCGCACGATCCGCATCGACGGGCGGATGGGCGAGATCCACTCCTTCTGCGCGATGAACTCCTTGAGGATGTCCGTCTGCGTCGTGCCGCGCAGCTTCTCGGCCGGCACGCCCTGCTGCTCGGCGGCGGCGACGTAGAGCGCGAGCATCACGATCGCCGGCGCGTTGATGGTCATCGACGTCGTGACCTTGTCGAGCGGGATTTCGCGAAACAGCGCGAGCATGTCGTCCAGCGACGAGACGCTCACGCCCTCGCGCCCGACCTCGCCGAGCGAGCGCGGATGGTCGGGATCGAAGCCCATCAGCGTCGGCATGTCGAACGCGGTCGAGAGGCCGGTCTGACCGTGCTCGAGCAGGAAGTGGAAGCGCCGGTTCGTGTCCTCGGGCGTGCCGAAGCCCGCGAACATGCGCATCGTCCAGAGCTTCCCCCGGTACATCGTGGGGTGGACGCCACGCGTGAACGGGAACTCGCCGGGGCGGCCGATGCGCGCGAGCGCGTCATCGGGCACGGACTCGGGGCCGTAGACCGCCTCGAGCGCGATGCCCGACATCGTCTCGTGCTTCTTCTCGGGGATTCGGTTTTCGCGCGACATGGTTCGCAGTATAGCCGCCTCGGGGCGGGGCGGCGCGTACCGCCTCGAGACCTTCCCCGCGGCCGATCTGGCGGCGGCGCGCGGCGTCATGGCGCGCTACCCGGACCTTTCGATCGGGCTGGCCGACGCGTCGATCGTCGTCCTGGCGGGCCGCTACGGCGTGCGCGACCTGCTCACGCTCGACGAGCGCCACTTTCGCGCGCTGCGCACGCCCGACCGGCGGCGCTTTCGGCTGCTGCCGGCGGACGGATAGCCGACGCGCCGGCATCGAGCGGCGAAGCTACGGCGAGAAGCGTCGTTGCCTATCGATGCGCGCTCTGACTAATATGCGCGTCGATGCGAGCCTTCGCCCTCGGGATCGTGGTCTCGGTGACTCTGGTTTCGATCGGCGCACGCGCCGACGACGCGCAGAAGGCGCGCACGCTGTACCAGGCGGGGACCGTCCACTACGAGGAAGGCGACTGGGCGCGGGCGCTCGACGAGTTTCAGGCGGCGTATCGCTATTCTCCCAAGGCGGCCCTCCTCTACAACATCGCGCAGTGCCACGACAAGCTCGGGCAGCTCGACGAGACGATCGACGCGCTCCGGCGCTATCTCGAGGCCACGCCCGATGCGTCGGATCGGTCGTCGGTCGAAGGCTGGCTGCGCGCGCTCGAGGCGACGAAGGCGGCCAAGCAGGCGCCGACGCCCGCACCCGCGCCGCCGCCCGCGCCCGCGCCCGCCGCTGCTGTTGTCGAAGCGCCCGCGGCCGCGCTGCCGGTCGATCCGCCTGACGCCGATCCGCTCTCGCACGCGGGGCGCTTGGGCGCGGTAGCCGGCGTCGACGTCGACGGCAAAGGCCGCGGCGTGGTCGCGCTCGCCGGCGCGACGTACGGCCTGGGCGACTTCGTCGAGGTCGGCCTCACCGCCCTGCTCGGCGGACACCAAGGCCTCGAGCCGTCGGTGACGGCGCTGCTGCTTCGCGGCGCGTGGAAGCCGACGATCGCCGTCGGCGCGCCGACGTTCTTCGTCGACGGCGCGCGCGCGGGCGTGCATGGCACGCTCGGCGTGCAGTGGGACCCGGTCGACACGCACGGCGTCTTCCTCGGCGTCGGCGTGATGCGCTTCTTCAGCGCGCCGGCAAACTTCGACGAGACGATCCTCGTCCCGACGCTCGGCGTGCAAGGGAGGCTGTAGGTGCGACGCGCGATCACGCTGATTCTCGCGGCGGCATGCGGCGGCGAGCCGGCGCCGTTGCCCCAGCGGATCGAGCCGGTGACGCCGACGGCGGCGTGGTCGGCGGGCGTCGCACGCTTCATTGCCGAGGATCAGCGGCAGC
>JBBTFH010000209.1:0-5579 GCA_038041915.1 Myxococcota bacterium | reverse complement strand
CCGCGGATCGGCGCGCCGGCGCGCCGCGTTCTGCTCGAGGCCCGCCCACGGCGAAGCTCGGCGCTCACCGTGCTGCCGCCACTCGTCGTGCACGAGGACGGCGAGCGTTATTCGACGGAGATGCGCGCGATGCTGGGGGAACGCGGGGGAAGCGGCGCTACTTCCTGGCCGACCGATACTCCGCCCTGAGCGCCTTGACCTTTTCGAGCAGTTCCTTCGAGTAGAGTTGGCCGGCCAGCTCGTACCAGACCTTCTCGGCGCCCGCGCGGAACTCCTTGACCAGCTCGGGCGGCGTCGGCACCACCTGCAGCCCCTGCTTCTTGAGCGCGGTCAGCGCGGCCACGTTGTCCTTGCGGATCTGCGCGATCAGCTTGAGCTCGAGGCGCTTGGCCTCTTCCCGCAGGATTTTCTGATCGCTCGGCGCAAGCTGATCGAACGCCTTCTTCGAGACGACGGCGCCGCCGACCGAGTACGAAGTGCGCATCTCGGTCATGTACTTGAGCCGCGTGTACCACTGCAACGCCAGCGTCGAGAGCGCCGAGCCGTAGGCGGCGTTGATCATGCCGGTCTGCAGCGCGGGCAGCACCTCGGGCACGCCGAGCGCGACGCCGTTGATGCCGATGGCTGAGAAGAGCCGTCGCACCAGCGGGTCGTCGGTCCACGCCCACATCTTCACCTTCGTCAGATCGGCCTTGCTCTTGATCGGCGCCGTCGAGAACAGGTGCACCCAGCCGACGTCGCCCCACGCGAGCAGCACCCAGCCCTTCTCCTCGAAACGCTTCTGCAGCTCGGGTCCGAGGCGATCGCGCACGTAGTCGACCTCGGCGTCCTCGTCGAACATGAACGGCAGTTCGAGCACGCGCACGTCCGGATAGATCTGCCCGAGGCCGACCGACGTGATCGCGGTGCCCGCGAGCTGCCCGGCCTTGACCTTGCGGATGGAGTCCTTCTCGTCGCCTTGGACGCCGCCCGGGAAGTACTTGAACTTCACGCGGCCGCCGGTCTTCTGCGTGATGTTGCGCGATGCCTCGTCGAACAGGTTCATCCACGCCGAGCCCGCCGGCGCGAGCGTCGCCACCTTCAATGTCTGGGCCGACGAGGGCGTAGCCATCGCCGTCAACGCCGCTACTGTCAGGAACGATCGCAAGCGACACCTCCTGGAAGGGGAAAACTTCCGGCTAGAAGAGATCGTCGACTTCCGCGAGGTACCGCTTCGCGCGCTTTCGCGCGAGCAGGTTCGCGAGTCGAATCTCGGGCGCCGCGTCGACGTTCGCCGCGAGCACCTCGCCGAGCAGCTTCTGGTAGAGCGCGCGGTTCTGCGTCTGGACGGCGTAGGTCCGCGCGTAGAGAACCTTGGTCATCTGGAACGCCGGCTCGCGCGCGATCGCGCGCTCGAAGTACTTCTTTCCCAGCTCCGGGTTGCCGCCGAACATGGGCGTGCGCGACGCCCAGAACGCGCCGAACGTCAGCAGCGGCCCCGCGTGGTGGAAGCTCTCGTCGAGCTTCTCGACGCGCGCCATGAGGATCTCGACCTTGGGCAGCCATGCGATGAGCCACGGCTCGTCCTTGCCGAGGTTGATCGCGCCGCCCAGGCCGAACGCCGTCCAAAAGAGCCCCGCGACCGCGTCCTCGTCGAGCTCCGCGACCGCCTCGCGCAGCGGCGCGTCGGGCCCGTAGAAGACGCCCGGGAAGCGGTCGTCCTCCTCGGCCAGGATCCGCAGGCCGAGCTTCATACCGCGCAGGTACAGCGCGCGCGCGCGCCGCCGAAGCTCCTGCGCGCGATCCGGATCGGTCGCCGCCGCGACTTCCATCGCGTCCTCGACGAAGCCGAACGCGTACTCCGCGCTCGCCTGTGCGCCGAGCGCGAGCAGCTCCTCGTTCCGGGGCGACACCTCGAGGAACGCATCGACCATCTTGATCTGCGCGGGCAAGGCCTCGCGCATCAGGTCGACATCTTCCTCGCGATCGAGCGCCGGCTTGCCCGCCGCCAGCACGTCGGCCGTCTGGTCGACCGTGAGCTGCCGCAGGTTGCACGCGGGAGCGAGCAAGAGTGGAGCGATGAGTACGCGGCGCCAAATCATGTGCATGGACGATCTCCGAGCGTGGAAAATTGCCGCACGCATAGCAGAAAGCAAAGCGGCCTGTCGAGATCAGCAAGCGATGCGAGACGTTTCGAGGTCATTCCGACCACGCGATGGGTCTTGCGGAACCCATCCCGCGGTAGTTAACAGCCTGAAATAACTTATATGTTTTTTGGTTCATTTTGTGCTGATTGACCTGTCATGCCTCGTCGTTCCGCCTCCTTCCTCGCGTTCGTGGCCATCCTCGGTTGCGGTTCCGAGCGGCCGGGTGGCGGCATCCCCGATGGTGCGAGCTCGGCCGTTGCCCCGGTCGTGCGCCAGCCAGGCACCGAACGCCTCCGGTTCGCGCGCGCCGATTGGTCGCGGGTGATGCGGCGCGTAGCCGTCCAGGCACGCGCTGTCTCCATGTCGATGTCCACGATCGCGCCGCCGCCGACGGCAACGCCGCCGCCGAGCGCTACCGTGCGTTTTGCCGACTACTGGACCGAAGACGCCGTGCCTGAGCCAGAGGTCACGCGCTTCTCGCTCTGGGAGACGACCGACCTGGTCCTCTACTTCTATTTCTCGAACGTCGCCGAAGGCGCCCGCCTCGCGTGGCTCGAGTACGTCACGCCGTCGGGCGGCGTCTACCAGACCACGCCTCTCGGGTTCGCCGTCGGCGAGACCGACGTTTCCGAGATCGCCGTCGAGGGACTCTGGACGCCGGTGCAGGTGCAGCCCACCACGGAAACGGCGCTCGGGCTGCGCACCGACGTTGTTCTCCCGATCGCCGGGACGCCGATCGCCGCCTACGAGATGACGGGCGCCTGGACGGTTCGCGTCTACCTCGACTCGACCGAGACCGAGCCCATCGCCGTCGCCACCGTCGACTTCTACGTCGACGAGTAGCCGCGCTACCAGGGGATGTTGAAGCGCGTGACGCGGCCGCTGTCGTTGCCGACGACCAGCCAGCGCGTCGCGAACGTCGGGTCGGCGTCGAGGTAGACGTCGCCCGCCATCGTCCCGTCGAGCAGCGTGCGCGTGACGACGCCGGTGGCGCAGGTCGAGTCGAGCGCCACCTGCGCGACCAGCCCGTCGGCGCGCCCGACGTACGCCTTGCCCTGCGCCGGGAAGAGGTAGGGCATCGACCGTACGGCCTGGGCGGTCCCCGGCGCGTAGGTGCAAACGTCGGCGCTGGTTGCGCCGTTGTCCTGGACGATGGTGAGCGTCTTGTTCGACGTCACGACGATCTTCCCCGCGTGCGCGCCGGCGTTTACGGCCGAAAAGTTGAGCGTGACGGCCGAGTTGAAGGCCGCGTTGCCGGTCGTGCCGCTGGTCCAGAGCGTGCAGGGCACCGGGTTCACACCGCACACGGTGCTGGTGAGGCCAATCGACTTGAGGCGCGATTTGTTGGCTGCCGTGGTGGAGCTGGCGTCGGTGCCGACGTAGAGACGCTCGCACAGCGCCGAGTTGTACGAGAGCACCGGCGCGGTGACGAGGCCGCCAACAGTCGTCGACCACACCAGCGCGCCGGAATTCGCGTTGATCGCCCACAGCGTCGACTGCGTGGTCGCCGTGGTGCTGCCGGCGTAGATCACGTCGCGGATTCCGGCTGCGCCGCACGCGTCGTCCCACACGTCGGGCAAGACGGCGCCCGAGATGAAGCTCAGGTTGTAGGGGGGCAGCACGGTCGCCGCCGGGTTGTTGTAGTCGTTGGGCGACGCGAAGCGGTTGAAGACCCAGACCGGCGCGCCGGTCACGGCGTCGAGCGCGTAGATGCGGTTGCGCGTGGTCGTGCCGCAGCCGGGGCCGGTGGTCGCGTAGCGCGTCGGCGCGTAGACGATGCTACCCGACTCGACGTAGGCGCCGCCGACGACGTTGAAACGCACGGTCGGCTGCGCGACCGCCTGATCGCCGCTGCACGCCGCCGTGACGCTGCCGGGGCAGGTTCCGTCGCCGGTGGGGAAGTTGATCGTGGCGCCCGCCGCCGAGGTGCGCCCGATGAAAGTTTTCCACACGCAGGCCCCGGTATCGGGATTGATGCGGAACACATAGCCCGTGTTGTTGGCGACGAAGGCTGCCTTGACGCCGTTGCTGAACTTCACCGGAGTCGGCCTGTTCGTGATCGCACCCACGCCGGTGGTGGTCTGGAGCACCGTGCCCAGGTTGCTGTCGAGCGTGAGGAGCGACGTGGCCGTGCCGTTGGCGATGAACGTCATCGGCGCGGCCCACCAGGTCATGCCGCCCGGCTGCGTGAGCGCGGAGCCGCCGCCGGTCGTCTGGCACCAGGTCGGGCGCTCGGCCAGCGGGAGCGCGGCGTAATCCGCGAGGCAGTCGACGGCGCGTGCGGGCGACGCGAGCAGCGTGGCGGCGGCTACGATCGTTGCCGTGCGCGTCACGGCGTCGCCTCCGCCATCGGCTCGCGCAGCTCGACGCTCGCCGTGGCCACGGGCGCGGCGTCGCCGTCGACGACGGCGGCGATCCCGAAGACGCCGGCGATGGGCCGGCTGCCGATCTGCGTGCCGCGCACCGGAATGATGAACACGACGTCCGGCCCGGAGACGGGGAGGCGGTGGGTTTCGAACAGCCCGCCGCCGGGCGAATAGATTTCCAGCGCGAGATTCTGTCCGACCGGCGCGCCGCGGGTGAAGCGCACGCGCACGATCAGATCGTCGAAGGCGTCGAGATCGAAGCTCGCGCCGAAGCGCTCGGCGGCGAGGTCCGCGTCGGAGGTGGCGGCGTCGATTCGGGCCAGCGTGCCGGTCGGCGCCAGCGTGGCGATGCGCGCCGCCTCGGGCTGCTGGACGCCCACGGGGTAGGCCTCGCCCGGATCCGCCGGTTGCACGCACGCAGCGGCGAGGACGAGGGCCAGGATCAGCTTCCGATACATCGTGGGCTCCAAGAATCCAACTGTATTCCGGATAGCCGAAAAATCAAGCGCGGAAGTTTATCGGAGGTTTGACACGATCGGCAGCGACCGGAGGTGGACCGGCCCGGCAAGACCGGGCGGAAGCTTCGCTTCGGCCATGCCCGCGGCGATATCGTGCGCACGCGCCGTACGGCAGGCGTCCTCGACGGGCGCACGCCAGTCGCCGTGCTCGAGCTCGCCGAGCGCGAGGCAGCGCTGGCAGTAGCCCGACTTCGTGCACGCGGTGCACGCGGGGCCGAGGTCGCGGTTGCGGATCGCGCGCAATCGCGCGAGCACCGGCGAGTCGCCCCACCAGATGTCGGCGAAGCGCCGCTCGCGCAGGTTGCCGACCGGTTCGGGATGGACTGCGCACCCGTACACCGAGCCGTCGGGACCGACGCGACAGCCGCGCCGGCCGATGCCGCAGGGGATGGCATCGGGCTCGACGGGGGGCGGCAGTGATCGCTCGGCACCGTAGACCCGCGGGTCGCGCAGCACCTGCGCCAGCGCCTCGGGCGAGGGGCGCAGCGCCGTCGGCGCGAGGTCGCCGTCGCGGCGCGTGAAGACGCGCGCGCCGAGCATGGCGTCGGCGCCGACGCGGCGAGCGAGCT
>JBBTFH010000208.1:0-2815 GCA_038041915.1 Myxococcota bacterium | reverse complement strand
CACACGGCGGTCTGGACCGGCTCCGAGCTGCTCGTCTGGGGCGGCGCCGGCGACGGCGGCTACTTGAACACTGGCGGCCGGTACACGCCATGACGCCGCGCGCGGAATCGGCCGAAGTCGGCCTCAGCCACCTCGTGGCTCCGGTGGACGCGACCGGTGGCGGATGCGGCCGGGTTGCACGACGGTCAGGCCGGCGGAGAGGCGCTCGGCCGGCACGGTGGCGACATCCTTCGCAACTCGGGTTCGAGCGTCCGCCAGCGTTGGTTCGGGAGGCGGAAGACGACGATTCCGTGGTGGCTGCCGGGCGGGTAGGCGCGCGCGTCGGCAAAGTCGAGATCGAACGTCATCAGGACGCGGCGCTCCGCCACCGCGGCCGCCAGCAGCGTCGGATCCTTCGCGCCGCCGAGCGACTCGTCGCTTGCCGTTGCGACATCGTGGCGCTCGCCGCGGAGAGCATCGACGAGCCCCGCGGGCAGGTTCTCGTCGATCTTGAACTTCACGGGCCGGCGCCGGTGTGGAGCAGATGCTCCTCTTCCTCGCGGGCGAGGCACGCCGCATACGCGACCGCGGCGCGAAGGTCCTCGCGGGCGAGCGAGGGATACTGCCGCAGGATGTCGTCCTCCGTCTCGCCCGCCGCGAGGCAGTCGATCGATGTCGGACTGCGGGGGGGCTGTACTTAGCCCCGGGGGCGAGCAAAGATCCACCCCCCTCCGGCACGATGCCGTGTAGGTGCGCCTCGCACTCGCGCTCGACCTTTCTCCGTGCGAGGCTGCGCCCGTGCGTATCGCCGTCACCGGAGGCGCCGGCCAGCTCGGCTCGCTGGACTCGGTCCGGACTTCCACCACGGGCTGCTGGGTGAAGGACGGCGAGTAGCGGCGGGCACGGGAGTGCTGGTAGCTTCGCATCATGGTCTGCCCGCATTGCGCGACCGAGCTTCCCGGCGCGCCGCCGCGCTTCTGTCCCGGCTGCTCGATGAGCCTCGGCTCGGCGCCGCCCGATCCGCCGGAGGCGAAGGAGGCGCGCTGCCGCGAGTGCGGCATTCGCACCGAGCGGGCGATCTGCCCGGGCTGCGGCACGGCGACCGGGCTCGACGAGGCGCCCGAGGAGCGGTTCGTTCCCAACTTCGCAATGAGCGGGCTCCGCGAGGTCGAGTTGCCGGAGGGCCCGCCCATCGAGCTCGCCGCGGAGCCGGCGCGCAAACCGAGGTGAGGTGATTCCATGACCGACGAGTTTTTCCGCATCGGCCTGCTGCCGCCCTACGTCTTTGCCGAGGTCGAGGAGATGAAGGCCAAGGCGCGCGCCGCCGGGCGCGACGTGATCGACTTCGGCCTCGGCAACCCCGATGGCGCCGCGCCCGCGCCCATCGTCGATCGCCTCATCGAGGCCGCGCGCGACGGGCGCAACCACCGCTACCAGCCGTCCAAGGGCCTGCCCGAGACGCGCGCGGCGATCGCCGGCTGGTACGCGCGGCGCTTCGGCGTTTCGCTCGATGCGGAGCGCGAGGCGGTCGCGACGATCGGCTCGAAGGAAGGCATCGCGCACTTGCTGCTCGCCATCGTCGGGCCGGGCGACGCGGTGGTCGTGCCGGGGCCGACGTACCCGGTGCACCACTTCGGCGTGATCATCGCCGGCGGCGAGCCGGTGCCGTACGGCATCGGCCCAGGGCGCGATCACCTCGAAGAGATTAGCAAAGCGATCCGCCGCGCGCCGCGCAAGCCCAAGGGCCTGATCGTGTGCTTTCCGCACAACCCGACCAGCGCGTGCGAGGAGCGCGGATTTTTCGAGAAGGTGGTCGGGCTCGCGCGCGAGCACGGCCTGTGGCTGATCTCGGATCTCGCCTACGCGGACCTCACGTTCGACGGCTTCCGGGCGCCGAGCCTGCTCGAGATTCCCGGCGCCAAGGAAGTAGGCGTCGAGTTCTTCACCTGCTCGAAGAGCTTCAACATGCCGGGCTTCCGCATCGGCTTCTGCGTCGGCAACGCGCGACTCTGCGGCGCGCTCGCGCGCATCAAGACCTACCTCGACTACGGCATCTTCGCGCCCATCCAGGCGGCCGCCGTCAAGGCGCTCGCCGCCGACAGCGACGCCGAGGTCGCGAAAATCCGCGAGATCTACCGCAAGCGGCGCGACGTCCTGTGCGCCGGCCTCGCCCGCGCCGGCTGGAAGGTCGATCCGCCGCGCGCGACCATGTTCGTGTGGGCGCGCATCCCGGAACGCTTCGGCATGACCTCGATGGCGTTTTCCAAGTGGCTGCTCGAGAAGGCCGACGTGTCGGTGGCTCCCGGCGAGGGCTTCGGCTCCGGCGGGGAGGCCTTCGTGCGCCTCGCGCTGATCGAGGACGAAGCGCGCTGCGAGGAGGCGGCGCGCCGCATCGGCAAGGCGCTAGGATGAGCGGTCCATGGTTGATCTCGCCTCGACGCTGACGCTGATGGCCGACGACCCGTGGAAGCGGCGGCGGCGGCCGGTCGAGCGGCGCCTGGCGCAGATCGTCGACGCGCTCGAGAGGGCACGGGCGCGCTACGCGATCGCGGGCGCCGTGGCGCTCGGGGCGCACGGCGTGCGGCGCTTCACCGAGGACATCGACGTGCTGGTCGAGGCCGAGGCGGTCGATCGGCTGCTCGCCGCGGCACGCACGGCGTTCCGCGAGATCGCGCGCGAGCCGGCGACGGGCGCGCCGGGCCAGATCAGGCTCCGCGCGCGCAAGCCCCTGCCGCGCGAGGACGTCTACATCGACATCCTCGTGCCGGTCGACGCCGCCGAAGCGTGGGCGCTTGCTGGCTCCGTTCGCGCCAAGGCGCTCGGCCGGAAGGTCGAC
>JBBTFH010000207.1:0-1406 GCA_038041915.1 Myxococcota bacterium | reverse complement strand
ATGCGCGGTGTCGCGGCCGACGACGCGCTGTGGTGGATGCACCTTCAGATGACCGGCCGCTCCGGCGACCCGACGAGTCCCTTCACCGGTTCGCAGATCCAGGGCTACTTCAACCACAGCAACGACAGTTATCGCACGGCGTCGGCCTCGGTCTTCATCTGGGCCATGTCGCTCAACGGGCACTTCGTGGCGTTCCCGCCGGACACCTACATCGGCACGTGGCCAAGCGCCGCGCGTGAAGCGGAGAACGACGGGCGCTGGACGCAGGACCCGTACGCCGAGGACGTGCTGCGGAACTTGAACTGGCTGCTCGCCAACCGCTCGCTGATCGTCTCCGGCATTCCGTCCGTCGAGGAGTCGAACACGGTCGGCATGTTCCCTGAGATCGGCCGGACGCCCATCCCCGGCACCGACGATGGCGTGGGCATCTGGATCGGCTTCGGCGGCGGCGACCAGACCGGCTACCCGCACGGCCACGCGCTCTCGGCGCTGTCCGTGGCCAACCTGACGGGCCTCGCGGCGCAGGTCGGCGACACGACGTACATCATGGGGCGGCCGTTCGAGTACATCATCCAGCAGATGGTCGACGCGGCCGTCTGGGCGCAACTCGACGGCGGCTGTGGCGACGGCGGCTGGTACTACACGCCGAACGCGGGCACGAGCTGCGACACCATGGACATGTCCGTGGCGCTCTGGCAGCTCACGGGCCTGTGGCACGCCGACGAGTTCATGTCCGACTCCGGCGTCATCGTGCCCAACCGCGCGAAGCTCCGCTACGCGAACAACTTCATGACCAACGGCTGGAACGTCTATGCCTCCGGCGAGCGGACCGGCGCCTATCGGAACTCCTCGTCGACCTACGGCTACTTCACGTTTACCGCCGGCCACGTGCTGTGGGGTGGCTGGCTCGGCGTTGACAAAATGAACGCCTCGGACCCCGGCCTCGCGTTCCCGGGATACTCGAGCCACTCGCGCGGCACGCTTCGCACGCGCTACGACGAGTATCTCCGCTTCGCGACCAACCGTTGGTTCACCAATCACAACGGCGGCTGGGGACCGAACGGCTTGTGGGATGGCGGCGACTACACGCGCACCGACCGGCGCGGCAACGTCTACGCGATGCTGCACTGGCAGGACGCCGCGCGCGCGCACGACCCGCCGCTCGACACCATCGGCATCGCCGGCGGCCTCAGTGGCCCGCACGACTGGCTGCGGCAGATGTCGATCTACATGATCAAGAATCAGTACGCCGACGGGCACTTCTACAACGACTGGTGCGACAGCAGCTGCAACAACTCCGAGCAGAGCGGGTTGGCGTGGATCTCGACGGGCTGGCACGTGCTCGTGCTCTCGCCGGACGCGATTCCGCCTTTGGCGATCGGGGACGCGGTGCCGACGGCGACGAG
>JBBTFH010000206.1:0-3214 GCA_038041915.1 Myxococcota bacterium | reverse complement strand
TGCACAGCTCCGCGGCGCCGGGGTTGGTCGTGAAAACGACGTCGTTGCAGTCGCGGGTCGCGCAGCCGGCGGTGGCGAGGCTCCAGCCGTCGCCGTCGCCGTCGCTGCCGGCGTTGACGCAGGTGGTCGCATTGATGTCGCCGCAAGCGAAGAGATCGTCCTCGCACGCGTCGAGGTCCGCGGCTGCGACGAGGTCGCACGGATCGCCCGGCGCATCGGCCAGGGCGCACGAGCCTCCGCACACGTTGCTGCCGTCGTCGTCGGCGACGCCGTTGCAGTCGTCGTCGAGGCCGTTGCACGCGTCGCCGTTGTCGGCGCCCGACGCGCACGCGCTCTCGTTCTCCCCGAGGCACTCGAACGCGTCGTCCTCGCAGAGGTCGTCGTCGCCGCCGTCGCACGGGTCGCCGGGAGCGCCGGCCAGCGCGCACGCGCCGCCGCAGCCGTTGCCGCCCTCGTCGCTCTCGCCGTCGCAGTCGTCGTCCTCGCCGTTGCACGCCTCGGCGGCCGCGGGGCTTACGGCGTCGTTGTCGTCGTTGCAGTCGCCGCCTCCCGACGGACAGACGCTCGACGCGCCGGAAAGCGCCATGCTGCCGTCGCACCAGCCGTCGAGGTCGTCGTCGCAGCCGCCGTCTACTTGGCCGTCGCAGTCGTCGTCGACGTCGTTGCAGGACTCGCTCGCGGCGCCCATCAGCGACAGGCATTCGCTGTCGCCGCCGCCGCCGGGGTCGCACGCCGTCAGGCCGTCCTGGCAGACGCCGGGCAGCCCGGTGTCGCACGCGATGCCCAGCGCGAAGCCGTCGTCGACGACCTCGTCGCAGTCGTCGTCCGCTCCGTTGCACGTCTCGGCCGTGCCGGGGCTGACGGCAAAGTCCTCGTCGTCGCAGTCGCCGCCGCCCCACGCGCACGCGACCGGCGCGCCCACCACGTCCATCGCCGCGTCGCACCAGTCGTCGAAGTCGTCGTCGCAGCCCTCGTCGACCAGCGCGTCGCAGTCGTCGTCGAGATCATTGCAGGCTTCCGCCGCGCCCGCGGGTGGGCAGCCGAGCTCCTCGCCGCCGACGCACGCGGACGACGCCGCGCAGCCGCCGACCGAGCAGTCGACCGGCGCGTAGTCTTCGTCCTGCGCGCCATCGCAGTCGTCGTCGACGCCGTCGCAAACGACCTCGTCCGCGCCCGTCGGCACGCACGGCCCCGCGACCTCGGCGAGAAGCGGGATCTCGAGCGTGCCCAGGCTGGTGTCGACGAAGAGCGTCTCGTCGATCGTCGCCGCCTCGTCGGGAGCGTGGAGCGTGACGCGCAGGGTGAGCAGGTTGGCGGCGGCCGGCTCGAGCGCGAAGGGCAACTCGGCCGCGACGTCGCCGTCGTCGCCGGCGACGACGGGCTCGACATCGAAGCGATCGTCGTCGCTGGTCGCGACGGAGACGATCTCCGCCGCGGCACCGCACGGATCGATCAGCGTGACGATCCGCAGCGCGTCGTCGCCCGCCTCGACCTCCTGGTAGTCGATCGCAACCGGATCGAAGCAGGCGGACGGCTCCGGTAGGCCCGTGGGCACGCACGCCTCGACGCAGGCGGTCGGAGAGGCGTCGGCCTCGCCCGGCCCGTCGAGCCCGGCGTCTCCCGGCGCGACGACCGGACCATCGGCGGGAAGCGGCAAGGCGTCGGTGACCGCCGCCGGCGCGTCGCGGCCGGCGTCGCGCGCGGGCCTCGCGGCGTCGCCCGAATAGCCCGATTCGTCGCCGCCGCAGGAGAGCGGCGACGCGGCCAGGAGCAAGCACAACGTCGCGGTAGAGCCGCCAGCGCGCATCGGGAGCACGTTGACCGGCAACGTACTCCGGCCGACTCTCGACTGTCGAGCGTCGACGCTCGACTTCCGGTTATCGGTTGACGCTCTCGGACGCGTGCGCTATCGGCTTGGCACCCCGATGCGAAAGAACTTCGTCCTCGACACGAACGTGCTGCTGCACGATCCGGGCGCGATCTTCACGTTCAAGGACAACGACGTGATCGTGCCCATTTACTGCATCGAGGAGATCGACCAGTTCAAGAAGGAGCTCAGCGAGCGCGGCCGCAACGCGCGCGAGGTGGCGCGCAACCTCGACGGGTTTCGCGCGAACGGCGGCCACCTCTCCGACGGCGTCGACCTCGACGGCGGCGGGCGCCTGCGCGTCGGAATGGCGACGCGGCCGCTGTCCGACCCGCTGCGCCAGAACCACGTGCCGGACAACTTCATCCTGGCGGTCGCGCTCGAGGTGCAGCAGGCGCAGCCGGAGCGCGCGACCATCTTCGTCACCAAGGACGTCAACCTGCGCATCCGCGCCGACGCGCTGGGCCTGCGCGCCGACGACTACCTTGCCGAGCGCATCGACATCGACGAGCTCTACACCGGGATGACCGAACGCGAGGTGCCGGCCGCCGACGTCGATCGACTCTACGCCGATGGCTCGCTCGCGGTCGACAACGCCGCGCGGCAGGGGCTGTGGCCGAACCAGTACGTGCTGCTGCGCGATTCCGAGAACGCGAACCACACCGCGCTCAGCCGCTTCGACGGCAAGCAGGGCGCGCTCGTCTCCGTGCGCAAGCTGCGCGAGGGCGTGTGGGGGATACGCCCGCGCAACAAGGAACAGCACTACGCGCTCGATCTGCTGCTCTCCGACGACATCAAGCTGGTCACGCTGGTCGGCAAGGCGGGCACCGGCAAGACGCTGCTGGCGATCGCCGCGGGCTTGCACAAAACGGTGGAGGAGGGCACCTACCACAAGCTGCTCGTCAGCCGTCCGATCTTCCCGCTGGGGCGCGACGTCGGCTACCTGCCGGGCGACATCGAGCAGAAGCTCAACCCGTGGATGCAGCCGATCTACGACAACCTCGAGCTGCTGATGGGCTTCTCGCAGGCCGACAAGAAGGACGGGCGCAGCTACCAGGAGATGCTCGACATGGGCTACATTGAGGTCGAGCCGCTCACGTACATCCGCGGCCGCTCGATCCCGAACCAGTACCTGATCGTCGACGAGGCGCAGAACCTGACGCCGCACGAGGTCAAGACGATCATCACGCGCGTCGGCGAGAGCACCAAGATCATCGTGACCGGCGACCCCTACCAAATCGACAATCCCTACGTCGATTCCGCCAACAACGGCCTGACGACGCTGGTCGAGAAGTTCAAGAACGAGCCGATCGCCGGCCACGTCTCGCTGATGAAGGGCGAGCGCTC
>JBBTFH010000205.1:0-2070 GCA_038041915.1 Myxococcota bacterium | reverse complement strand
TCCTGCAAGAGCTGGGTCTCCTGCGCGACTTGCCGGAAGATGTGGTCTCGCTTGCCGTAGATCCGCCCGACGAGATTGGCCGACTCTACGGCGAGCTTCGCCGGCTGGATCAGCAAGGGGACGAAACCGCGTACCACGTGACGTTGGAACGCCTGCGTGCTCTCCAGTATGCCGAGGTCGAGCGCATGAAAGCCTACGTCGAGCGGAACCGCGCCTTCGATCCCTCCGAGGCGGACCGGGCCGTCCGCGAAGCCCAGCGCCTGCTGGCCGATCATGATCATGGAGATACTTCCTCCGACGACGAGCCTGCCGGCTGATCCAATCGGACGGCGGCATCATCCGCGGCGGGGCCGGTATCGCACGTACCGGCCATGCCTCCGATGGGAGTTCGGCTTCTCGTGTGCGTTCTGCCTCGTGCATGAAGCGGATCTCCTCGAATGCGGGGTCGAGGGCTTCGGCGTGATGGGGGTCGAACATCACGTGACCCAGGCGGTCGCGCCAGAGCGCGCGGATGAGTACGAGAACTGCCTGTACGCCTGCCGACTCTGCAACGGCGCCCGAGCGGACCGACCCGAGCGAGACGTCGCCGGGCGGCGGTTGCTCGATCCCTGCCGCGACGCTTGGGCGGACCGGTTTCATCGCGACGGCGATTTCCTGCGGCCGAACTCGGGTGACGGCGACGCCCAGTACACACACCGCGTGTACGATCTCGACGACCCGAGGAAGCGATTCGTTCGAGAAACGCGCGCGGCCCGGATTCGCGAGGCGCTCCGGGCTATCCGAGAGTGCGCGCCCGTCTTGGCCGATCTCATCAAGCGCGCTGGCCATTCCGATTCGAGAGGGGCGCGGCGGCTCGCGTCTGCCGAGAAACTCCGGAATTATCTACGGCGAGCCGCGGCGGACCTGGAGCGCTATCGCGCGATTCCGTTGGATGCCGACCCGGCTTGTCGCTGCGACCATGCGCTCGCGCTCAGGCTGCCGACTTTTCTGGCAGATCAGACATTGTCGGTCGAGGCTGACTCGGCAGAGCGCCGACTTGCTGCGACGGGTGCCCCGCATGGTCTTCGTGCCGAAGGCCCCTCCGGATGTCCTACCTTTGACTACTTTGATCAGATCGAAGCCGAGGCCCCCTCGGCGTGCTAGCCTCGCGGCATGACGCTCCCCGAGGCCCCACTTCGCAACGTGCCGATTGACCGGATCGACTTCGACGATCGTCGCTTCCAGATCCGGCTCGACCCGCGGTCGGGCAACCTGCTCGACTCGCTGCGCCGCGACGGCCAGCTCGTGCCCGTCGTGCTCCAGGCGCAGGGCGGCCGTTTCCGCGTGATCGACGGGCACCGCCGCTGCGAGGTGCTGCGGCGCCTGGGCGCCGAAAACGTGCGCGCGATGGCGCTGCCGGTCTCCGACGCGGAGGCGCTCCGGCTCGCCTTCGTGTTCAACCACGCGCGCAAGACGCTGCTGCCCGTGGACCGCTGGAACTCGCTCCGCCGCATGGCCCACGACCTCGGCTGGTCGAACGCGCGCATCGCCGAGGCGACCGGGCTCCACGCGGACAGTGTCTCGCGCCTGCGCCGCCTGTTTCCGGACATGCCGCTGGTCGACGAGGGCCTGGCGGAGGGGTGGCTCCGCCCGTCGCACCTGCGCGCGCTGCGCTCGCTGGTCCCGCGCGACCGCTGGCCCGCGTGGCTGCGCCGCATCCGTGAGGAGCGCATGCCCGGGCGGCGGCTCTACGAGGCCGTCGCCGCCGCGGAGCGACGGCGCGAGCCGCCCTACGTCACGCGCGAGCCCGACGGCGTGGTGATCTTCCGCGGCTTCCGCTTCGCTCCCGCGACCGCCGACGCGCGCGAGATGTGGCGCGCGATCGCGCAGTACGACGCCGGCATGGACCGCGTCCGGAGCTGGCTGCGGCGCTCCGGCGAAACGCGCAAGTGAGCGGCCGTCGACCGGCGGGTCCGCGCGCACGCGCCGACGCTCGCGAAATGCCGCTTGTCTGCGCTCTCCTTCTGAGTCGCCGCGAACGCGGGGTTGTGCGGCGACCGCCGAGCGGCGCGGCGACCTCCTCCTCTTCCA
>JBBTFH010000204.1:12346-34512 GCA_038041915.1 Myxococcota bacterium | reverse complement strand
TACGCGAGTGTCTGGCCGAGCGAGCAGGGCGCGAGGTTGTCGGCGTCGCTCGCCGACGGCGCGGTGAGCTGCACGGCTTGCCCGACGGCGGGCGCGGCCGTGCTCGCCGACAGGGTTCCGATGCTCGGCGCGTTGGCGCCGCAGGTCGAGGCGATGACCGCGGGCGAGGCGCCCAGGCCCTGCCGGCCCGTCGAGTCGGCGAGGGCGAGCTGCACCCGGTAGGTCCCGGTCACGTCGGGCACGAACGACGGGTTCGTGGCGGCCGGATCGTTGAGCGTCGCGAGGCTGCCGGCGGGAAGCTCGGTGAAGGACCAAGCGTACGCGAGTGTCTGGCCGAGCGAGCAGGGCGCGAGGTTGTCGGCGTCGCTCGCCGCCGGTGCGGTGAGCTGCACGGCCTGCCCGACGGCGGGCGCGGTCGTGCTCGCCGACAGGGCTCCGGTGCTCGGCGCGTTGGCGCCGCAGGTCGAGGCGACGATCGCCTCGGACAAGGCGGCGCCCGCGAGGCCGGCCCCGTCGGTGACGACGAGCGCGACGCGGTAGGCGCCGGGCACGTCGGGGACGAACGAGGGGTTGGCCGCGCTCGGCTCGTTGATGGCGGCCAAGCTTCCGACCGGAAGCTCGGCGAGCGACCATTCGTAGGAGAACGATTCGGCGAGCAGGCAGGGATCGGCGGCGTCCGCGTCGGAGATCGTCGCCGTGAACTGCACGGCCTGCCCGGTCGCGGGGGCGAGCGTCGAGGCCGACAGCGCGGCCGTGGGCGCGGCGCTGCCGCAGGTCGAGACCGAGAACGTGTGCGGCGCCGGCGCGCTCGAGCGGCCGGTCACATCGGTAGCGACGACGACGACGGCGTAGTCGCCGGGCACGTCCGCGACCAGCGACGGGCTCTCGGCGGCGGGGTTGTTGAGCGTCGCGAGGCTGCCGGGAGGCTGGTCGACGATGGACCACTCGTAGCCAATCGCCTGGGCGAGATCGCACGCCGGGTCGTCGTTGTCGTCGTCGGACACTTCGGCCGCGAGCGTGACCAGCGCGAACGTGTTGGGCGAGGCCGGATCGTGGGTCACCTCGCCGACGATGGGCGCATGGCTGCCGCAGGCGTCGACCTCGATCTCGACCGTGGCGACGGCCGAGAGCCCGGTCGAGTCGGCGACCACGACCTCGGCGACGTACGTGCCGGGCGCGTCGGCGAGAAACGACGGCGTGGCCGCGCCCGCGTCGTTGAAGGCGGCCACGCTGCCGGAGGGGAGCTCGACGAAGGACCACGCGTAGCCGAGCGTCTGCGCCAGTCCGCACTCGTCGTTGTCCGGATCGGAGGCGGTGACTTCGAGCAGCACGACGTCGCCGGTGTTGGGCGCATCGGGCGCGACGTCGACAGACGCGATCGCCGGCGGCTGGCTGCCGCACACGCTGGCCGTGACCGTGATTCCGGCCGGCGCGCTGGCGCGCCCCGTCGAATCGCGCGCGACCAGTTCGACGACGTAGTCGCCCGGCACGTCGGGCGTGAACGACGGGTTGCGCGCGGCCGCGTCGCTCAGCCCCGCGGTGCTGCCGACGGGCCTCTCGGCGATCGCCCATGCGTAGGCGATCGTCTGCGCGAGAGCGCACGGATCCTCCGTGTCGGCATCGACGACCGTCGCCGAGAGCTGCACGGCCTCGCCGGTGTCGGGCGCCGGCGGATCGGCCGTGACCGCCTCCACCGACGGCGCCGCGTCACCGCACGCGCTGACCGTGACGGTGAAGGGCGCCGGCGCGCTCGAGACGCCCGCCGAGTCGGTGACGACGAGCGCCACCTCGTAGTCGCCGGGCACGTCGGCCACGAAGGACGGGCTCTTCGACGACGGGCTGGTGAGCCGCGCCTCGCTGCCGGCCGGCTGATCGACGAGAGACCACGCGTAGGCGAACGTCTGCGGCGGGTCGAGCGTGCAGTCCTTCGCGTTGTCGGCGTCGGTCACGTCGGACGAAAGCTCGACGACCTGCCCGGTCGCGGGCATCGCCGGCTCGGCGGCGATCGCGTCGACGGCGGGCGGCGCCGCGCCGCAGGACGTGACCGTCACGGTCAGGCGGGCCGGCGCGCTGGCGAAGATCCCGTTGGAGACGGTCAGCCAGGCGACGTAGGCGCCGGCGAGGTCGGGCACGAACGAGGGCTTGGTCGCCGTCGCGTCGTTGAGCGCGACCGTGCTGCCCGCGGGCAGCGCGACGAAGCCCCACGCGAAGGTCAGCGGACGGCCCTGCGGATCCTCCGAGGCGCTGCCGTCGAGCAGAACCGCCACGCCCACGCGCGCAGAGTCCGGTCCGGTGGGCGCCGCGGTCGGCGGCTCGATGCGACTCGAACACGCGGTGAGGAACAAAATCGAAAAAGCGCGCTTGAGCATCAGTCAGCCCTCCTGGTGTCTCGTTGGCGAAGCGGCGTCGGCGGATCGGCGGATCATCGCCGGTATTCTGCCAGAACCATGCTCGGATCACGAGCACCGCGCCGCGCGCGAGGACACGCGCTGACCCGGGTGTCGGGGTAGGACTCGCAGCCTCAGGCGCGCGCCTGACGCAGCACGGCGGCCATCTCCTTTTGCGCGGCCAGCGCCTCGATCACGAGCACCTCGACGTCGCGCTCGCCGCTAAGCTCGCCGAGCAGCAGCTCGAGGGCGCGGCGCGCGGGGATGGCCTCGCGCGCGCGGCCGGGCGCGGCGAGGGCGAAGCGCCTTACGCCGACGCCGCGGACCACGTCCCAGGTGCGGCGCACGGCGTCGCGGTAACGCAGCTCGGAAAAGTTCCGCCCCGGGCCGAGTCCGAACAGGAAGACCTTGGGGAACGGCAGCCGCCTGCCGGCGGGCATGAGCAGCACCTCGCCGGCATCGCCGCGCATGCGCTCGGCGATCACGCAGCGCGAGAGGGCGCCGCAGAGGCGCCAGTCGGCGAGCCCTGCCGCGCCGCGCAGCGGACGCTCGTCGGAGAAGAAGGAGAGGCAGAGCGCCTCCGCCGAGACGCCTTCCCATCGCGCGAGATCCGGCGGCAGGAAGGAGACGCGGATCATTGCGGTCCGCGCACGTCGCGCGCGACGCGGTCGAGCACGCCGTTGACGAAGGCCGGCGACTCCTCGGTGCCGAAGCGCTTCGCGATCTCGATCGCCTCGTCGAGGACCACGCTGGTCGGAACTTCGGGCTCGTGACGGAGCTCGTAGACTGCGATGCGCAGGATGCTGCGATCGACCCGTGACATGCGCTCGAGGCGCCAATGCTGCGAGGCCTGCCCGAGCAGCGCATCGATCGCGGTGAGGTCCGCGCACACGCCGCGCACGAGCGTCTCGGCGAACGCGCGCCACTGCTCGCTCTCGGCAGCAGGAGCGTCAGGTTCGCCGAAGTGCGCCCAGTAGGACCGCAGGCGCTCGTCGACGTCGAGAGCGGCCGGATCGGCATGCCCCTGCGGACGGGGTGAGGCACCCTCCATCTGATAGAGGAGCTGCAGCGCGCATTCGCGCCCGCGTCGGCGCGGCCCCGAGATCATCGGCGGGCGCGTCGCGCCTTCTTGGCCGAGCCGGCGCGTCCCTGCGGACGGGGTGAAGCGGCACGTCCCTGCGGACGGGGTGAAGCGGCACGTCCCTGCGGACGGGGTGAAGCGGCACGTCCCTGCGGACGGGGTGAAGCACCCAAGCGGCGGCGCAGATCGCAAAGCTCGATCGCGGCGAGCGCCGCCTCGGCGCCCTTGTTGCCGCTCTTGGCGCCGGCGCGCGCGACCGCCTGCTCGATCGTGTCGCAGGTCAGGATGCCCATCGCCACCGACACGCCGCGCCCGTCGGCCTCGAGCGCGACCTGGCCGACGCCGCGGATCGACTCGGCCGAGACGTACTCGAAGTGAGGCGTGCCCCCGCGCAGGACGGCGCCCAGGCACACGATCGCGTCGCAGCGGCGGCTGCGCGCGAGCATGCGCGCGATCGCGGGAATCTCGAGCGCTCCGGGCACGCGCACGACCTCGATGTCCTGGTCGCGCGCGCCGGCGCGGCGGAGCGCTTCGCGCGCGCCGCCGAGCAGCCGCTCCGTGATGAAGGCGTTGGTGCGCGCGACGATGATTGCGACGCGCAGCCCGTCGGCGCGGAAGCTTCCTTCGGCGAGAACGCTAGCCCGCATCACGGGCCCGGGAATGACGGCGGCTGCCACGCACGCGCGGGGACTACGCCTTGGCCTGGCCGGTGGCCGCGCCGGTTTCGGCGTCGACGAGCTCGCCGCGCTGGCGCTTGAGGCGCATGAGCACGGCACTCTCGCGGGTCGCTCCGACCTGCAGCGGCACGCGCGCGACGATCTCGAGGCCGAAGCCTTCGAGTCCGACGATCTTGCGCGGATTGTTCGTGAGCAGCCGGATGCGGCGCAAGCCCAGATCGGCGAGCACCTGCGCGCCCATCCCGTACTCGCGCAGCTTGGAGGGGGCGGGGCCGCCCTCCTCGTGGAGCACGTGCTGGCGCAGATCGTCGAGCAGGCGCGTCTGTTTCGGGACGACCTGGAGGAACACGCCGGCGCCGGCGGTCTCGATCATCCGCAGCGCTTCGCGCATTTGCGCGCCGCAGTCGCACGCGCGCGAACCGAACACGTCGCCCGGCATGCACGCCGTCTGCACGCGCACGAGGCACGGCTCATCGGCGGAGAAGGTTCCCAGCGAGAGCGCGAGATACTCCGTGTCCGCGATCTCCGACTGGTAGTGGACCGCGCGGAACGGCGTCTCGACGCCGGCGGCCGCCGGCACGATCGTCGCTTCGGCGGTGCGATGCACGAGCCGCTCGAACTGCAGGCGATACTCGATGAGGTCGGCAATCATCGCGATGTGCAGGCCGTGCTCCTTCGCGAACGTCTCGAGGTCGGGCATGCGCGCCATCGTCCCGTCGTCCTTGATGACCTCGCAGATCACGCCCGCCTGCTCGAATCCGGCGACACGCGCGAGATCCGACGAGGCCTCGGTGTGGCCGGAGCGCACGAGCACTCCGCCCGGACGCGCGCGGAGAGTCATCACGTGGCCGGGAACCACCAGGTCCTCTGGCTTGGCATCTCGGCCGATCGCGACGCGGACGGTACGCGCTCGGTCCGCGGCGGAGATGCCAGTCTCGATGCCGTGACGGGCGTCGATGTTGACGTGAAAGGCCGTCGAGAAGCGCGTCGCACCGGGGCCGATCTGCGGGGCGAGGCTGAGTTGTTTGACGCGCTCCTCGGTGAGCGTGAGGCAGATGAGGCCGCGGCCCCAGCGAGACATGAAGTTAATCGCGTCCGGTGTCACGCGCTCGGCGGCCATGCACAGGTCGCCCTCGTTCTCGCGGTCTTCGTCGTCGACGAGGATGACGATGCGCCCGGCGCGCACCTCTTCGATGGCGCGCCTTGCGCGCTCGATCCGTTCGGGGCTGGTGCTCATGCGTAACTGTGCTCTTTCAGGAACTCGCGGCTGCGCCCGCTCTTCGGTTGAGGCTGCACCCCGTCGGGTGGGCTGCGGCAGCCTGCGCACCCATCATGCGCTCGACGTACTTGGCGAGCATGTCCGTTTCGAGGTTCACGGCGTCGCCGACGCTCTTCGCGCCGATCGTCGTCGCGGAAAGGGTGTGCGGGATCAGCGCCACTCGGAAGCCCTTGCGGTCGACCGAGGCCACCGTGAGGCTGACGCCGTCGACGGCGATCGAGCCGGTGCTCACGACGTAGCGGAGGAGCGGCCCGGCGTCGATCTCCACCTCGACGGACTCGCCGCGCTTGGTCATGCGGCGGATGCGGCCGACGCCTTCGACGTGGCCCTGCACGAGGTGCCCGCCGACGCGATCGCCCAGGCGCAGCGCCGGTTCGAGGTTGACGCGCGACCCGCGCGCGAGGGCGCCGAGGGTGGTCTTGGCGAGCGTCTCGGCGACGGCGGTCAGCGCGACCGAGCGCTTGCCGCGGCGCGTGACGGTCAGGCAGACGCCGTCGACCGCGAGGCTGTCGCCGACGCGGAGGTCCGGCGCGAGGCGCGTGCGCACGGCGAGGTGCGTTTCGGCGCCGCGGTGGTCGGCGCGGTCGATCGTACCGAGGTCCTGGATGATTCCGGAAAACACGGGGCAAGAACCATAGCACCGCGGCGGCGCGGATCAATCCTTGCGGCAGGCGCGAAGCTGCACGTAATGACTTGTGCGCCGGACTATGCAAGCGGGTCGCGCACGTCGAGGAATTCGAACTTCCGCAGGTCGGTGTCGCTGGTATAGAGCGTGCGTACGCCGTGCTGGCGCAGCAGCGCGGCGAGGTGGGCGTCGGGCACGAGGTTGCCGCGCAGCGAGTGGCGCTTGGCAGTCTCGCGGTAGATGCGCCAGAAGCCGTCCTCCTCCGTGAGCAGGCGCGCGTGCGGCAGAGCCAGCAGCGCCTCGATGTTTCGCATTGCTTCCTCGGGCGAGAGCGGCGCGGCGAAGATCGCCGGGTGCGTCGCGATCCGCAGGTAGCCCATGACCGTTGTCCACGCGAGGCAGAGAATCTCGCCGTCCGCCGCGCACCGCTCCAGGAACTTCGCCGCGCGCGCGGCGTTCGGGCCGCTCCGATCCGAGGCGTAGACGAGAACGTTGACGTCGAGCGCGTAGCTCACCGCCGGCCAACTCGGCGATCGGGCTCGAGCGCGAGACGCACGGCTTCCTTGTCCGCGAGATCGACGCGGGCGTGCATGGCCTTTTGCGCCCACGTGAAGCGGGCGCGCGGCGCGGTGGTCTTCTCACCGGCCAGGGCGCGCGCCAGCAGGTCCGAAATCATCCTCCCGAGCGGCTTGCGCTGCTTCTTTTGCAGGCGCCGGAGATCCTTGAGGATCGGCCCGTCGATGTTCACGGTCGTGCGCGGCATGATGCGTGATGATTCGTCCGTGAGCATCCGATGTCAAGGCGTCAGTCCTTTACGCAAGCGCGCGTCGACGATGAAGTCGACACCGACGTGGCGCACGATCGCGGGCGAAAGCCGCAGCGCGTCGCTGATGCGCGCCGGACCGAGGCCGCCGACCATGGGTACGGCGTCGCGACCGCCGAGGAGGATCGGCGCGACGAAGGCGACCACGCGATCGACCAGGCGAGCCTCGACGAAGCTCGCGTGGGTCTCGCCGCCGCCTTCGACCAACAGCGAGAGAATGCCGCGCGCTCGCAGCGCACGGAGCAGCGCGGCGATGGCGACGCGCCCGCCGCGGCCGGGCAAGCGCAGCACCTCGGCGCCGCTCGCCGCGAGACGCGCGGCGCGCTTTCGATTGCACGACGCCGTGGTGGCGATCCAGACGGGGGCGCCGCCGTCGCGCAGCAGACGCGCGTCGGGCGGGATGCGGAGGCGACCGTCGAGGACGACGCGCACGGGCTGGCGTCCGCGCACGTGGCGCACGTCGAGCGAGGGGTCGTCGTGAAGGACCGTCTTCGCGCCGACGAGGATCGCGTCGTGCATGGCGCGGAGGCGGTGCGCCTCGCGGCGCGCCGGCAGGCTGGTGATCCAGCGCGCGTCACCGGTGCGCGTCGCGATCCGCCCGTCGAGCGTGATCGCCGACTTGAGCGTGACGAGCGGGCGGCCGCGCGTCATCGCACAGACGAAGGCCTCGTTGAGCGCGCGGCACTCCTCGCGAAGGACGCCGACGTCGACGCGCACGCCGCGCGCTCGAAGTTTGCGGATGCCGCGACCACGGACGCGCGGGTTCGGGTCGATCATGCCGACCACGACGCGCGCGACCCCTGCCGCCGCGATCGCGTCCACGCACGGGGGCGTGCGGCCCTGGTGCGCGCACGGCTCGAGGTTGACGTAGAGCGTCGCGCCGCGGGCGCGGCCGGCGAGCGCGGCGAGCGCGGTAATCTCGGCGTGCGGCGCGCCGGCGCGCCGATGCCATCCCGTGGCGAGCACGCGCCCGCCGCGCGCGACGGCGGCGCCGACCATCGGGTTCGGGCTGGTGCGACCGGCGCCACGCCGCGCGAGACGCAGGCAGAGGCGCATCATCTCGACGTCGCGTTCGGCGAGATTCGTCGGCATGTTCTCACCGGCTCTTGTCGAGGAAGTGCTTGAGCTCGGTGAGAAAGTCCTCCGCGTCGCGGAACGAGCGGTAGACGCTGGCGAAGCGCACGTACGCGACGTCGTCGAGCTCGCGCAGGCGCTCCATCACGCGCTCGCCGATGAACGTCGACGGAACCTCCGGCTCGCCGCGATCGAGCACCGCGCGCTCGACGTCGTCGACCAGCGCCGCGATCCGGTCGCTCGCGATCGGGCGCTTCTCGCAGGCCTTGCGCACGCCGCCGAGGATGTTGTCGCGGCTGTACGGCGCGCGCGTGCCGTCGCGCTTGACCACGAGCGGCATCTCGCTCTCGATGCGCTCGTAGGTGGTGAAGCGGTGGGCGCAGCGCTCGCACTCGCGCCGCCTGCGGATCGACTCGCCTTCTTGGCTGGGCCGCGAGTCGATCACCTTGTCGTCGCCGTGCTGGCAGCGGGGGCAGCGCATGGACGCGTACGGGAGCTAGCGCTCGCCGTCGGGCTCGTCCAGCTTGGCGACGCGACGCGCGTGGCGGCCGCCCTCGAACGGCGTCTCGAGGAAGGCGCGCAGGCAGTCCTTCGCGAGCTCGCCGCCGACCACGCGCCCGCCCAAACAGAGCACGTTGGCGTCGTTGTGGGCGCGCGACATGCGCGCGCTGTACGGATCGGACACGACGGCCGCGCGCACGCCGGCCACCTTGTTGGCGGCGATCGCCATGCCGATGCCGCTGCCGCAGCACAGCAGGCCGCGATCGGCCTCGCCGCGCGCGACCGCCCGGGCGACGGCGCGCGCGTAGTCGGGATAGTCGACCGAGGTCTCGTCGTGGCTGCCAAGATCGGCGACTTCGTGGCCCGCCGCCCGCAGCGCCGCGCAAAGCTCGCGCTTGAGCGCGAAGCCGCCGTGATCGCTGCCGGCCGCCACCTTCATGATCAATCGCCTTTGTAGCGCGTGAGCACGAGGCAGGCATTCGTGCCGCCGAAGCCGAAGCTGTTCGACATCACGGCGTCGACGCGCGCCTCGCGCGCGTCGTTGGGCACGTAGTCGAGGTCGCACTCCGGATCGGGGTGCTCGAGGTTGATCGTCGCCGGGATCACGCCGCGGTGGAGCGCCAGCGCCGAGAACGCCGCCTCGACGCCGCCGGCGGCGCCGAGGAGGTGCCCGGTCATCGACTTGGTGCTCGACACCATGAGCGCGCGCGCGTGATCGCCGAAGACCTTCTTCAGCGCCAGTGTCTCGGTCGCGTCGTTGAACCGGGTGG
This sequence comes from Myxococcota bacterium, assembly GCA_038041915.1. Classification (GTDB taxonomy): domain Bacteria; phylum Myxococcota_A; class Polyangia; order JBBTFH01; family JBBTFH01; genus JBBTFH01. The sequence continues at coordinate 25,295 of JBBTFH010000204.1, read as the reverse complement.
ACGTGCCGTGCGCGTTGACGTAGCCGATGGCGTCGGGCGCGAGGCCCGCGCCGCGCAACGCCATGCGCATGCAGCGCTGCGCGCCCTCGCCCTCGGGCGCCGGCGCGGTGATGTGGTGCGCGTCGGAGTTCAGGCCGTAGCCGCGGACCTCGGCGTAGACGCGCGCGCCGCGGCGCTTGGCGCGCGAAAGCTCCTCGAGCACGACGATGCCCGCGCCCTCGGCCGACACGAAGCCGTCGCGCTCGGCGTCGAAGGGCCGGCTGGCGCGGGTCGGCTCGTCGTTGCGCTGCGACAGCGCGCGCGCCGCGCAGAAGCCCCCGATGCTGAGCGGCGTGATCGTCGCCTCCGTGCCGCCGGCGAACATGACGTCGGCGTCGTCGCGCTCGATGCAGCGGAACGCCTCGCCGATCGAGTGGCTGCTGGTCGAGCACGCGCTCACGTGCGAAAGGTTGGGGCCCTTCAGTCCGAACCGGATCGAGATCAGCCCCGGCGCCATGTTCACGATCAGCGCGGGGATGAAGTAGGGGCTGATGCCGTGGCGCGGCCCCTTGTCGAGCACCGCCTGGTAGGTGCGCTCGATCGTCGTGATGCCGCCCATGCCCGCGCCGACATAGCAGCCGGCGCGCTCGGCCTCGGCCTCGGGCACGTCGAGCCCCGCATCCACCTTGGCGAGCTCGGCGGCCGCCACGGCGAACTGAAGGAAGCGATCCATCCACTTCGCCTCGCGCTTGTCGAGGAAACGTGTCGGGTCGAAGTCGCTCACCTCGCCGGCGATACGCGACGTGTACTGGCTGGCGTCGAAGAGCGTGATCGGGCCGACGCCCGATCGCCCGGAGAGCAAGGCCTGCCACGTCTCCTCCGTGCCGACGGCGAGAGGCGTGACGAGGCCGATGCCGGTGACGACGACGCGGCGTTGCATACGACGGGTGTGGGCTAGCTAGCGTGTTTGGCGATGTAGTCGATCGCGTCCTGGACGGTCTTGATTTGCTCCGTGTCCTCGTCCGGGATCTCGATCTTGAACGCCTCTTCGAGCGCGAGCACCAGCTCGACGACCGCCAGCGAGTCGGCCTTCAAATCCTCGGTGAAGGACGCGTCGCCGCGCACCTGATCGGCCGGAACCTCGAGCTGCTGCGAAACGAGCTCGGCCACCTTCTTCGTGATCTCTGCCTTGTCCATTTCTCCTCCGTCCTTTGTTTTCGACTCTCGACTCTCGATGCCGCCGTGTCAACTCTGACGCCGCGCGGCTGGGAGGCGGCCCATCACATGTAAAGCCCTCCGTTGACGCGGAGCACCTGACCCGTGACGTATGCCGCCGCCGGCGAGCAAAGGTACGCGACGGCTTCGGCGACGTCGTCGGCGACGCCGACACGGCCGAGCGGAATCGCCGCGACCAGCTTCGCGCGCGCCTCGCCCTGGAGGTGCGCCGCCGTCATGTCGGTGTCGATGAACCCCGGCGAGACGGCGTTGACCGTGATGCCGCGCGGCGCGAGCTCGCGGGCGAGCGCCTTGGTGAGGCCGATGAGGCCGGCCTTGGCCGAGGCGTAGCTCGCCTGCCCGGCGTTGCCCTGCTCGCCGACGACCGACGTGACGTTGACGATGCGGCCGCGCTCGCGCGCCTTGAGCAGGTGGCGGCTCGCGGCGCGCGCGCAGTTGAAGGAGCCCGACAGGTTGACCTCGATCGTGCGACGCCAATCCTCGGCCTTCGTGCGCAGGAGCAGCCCGTCGATCGCGATGCCGGCGTTGTTGACGAGGATGTCGAGGCCGCCGCGCTCCTCGGCGATCTTCTTCACCGCGCGGTCGACGGCCTCGGCGTCGGCGACGTCGAAGCGCTCGAGCGCGCCGCCCGGCACCTCGGCGAGCGCGGAGCGCGCCGCGTCCTCGTTCTGCGCGAAATTCAGCACGACGCGCGCGCCCGCCTTCGCGAGGCGGATCGCGATGGCGCGGCCTATGCCGCGCGAGGCGCCGGTGACCAGGGCGACGCGGCCGTCGAGCGTCAGTTCCACGGCAGCTCCTCGATCGCCAGCTCGGGCGCGATGCGCTTGCAAAGGCCCGTCAACACGCGGCCCGGCCCGACCTCGACGGCGACGCGCACGCCCGCGGCCAGAAGCGCGCGCACGCACTCCTCGAAGCGCACCGGCGCGGTCACCTGGCGCACCAGTAGTTCCTTGACGCGCGCGGCGTCGCGGTTTGGCGCCGCCTCCACGTTCGTGACCACGGGGATCGCGAGCGACGCGATGTCGACGGCGGCGAGCGCCTCGGCCAGGCGGCGGGCGGCCGGCTCCATGAGCGCGCAGTGGAACGGCGCCGACACGGCGAGCGGCAGCGCCCGCTTGGCGCCGCGCGCCTTGCAGGCGGCCATCGCGCGCTCGACCGCGGCCTTCTCGCCGGCGATCACGACCTGCCCGCCGCCGTGCAAGTTGGCCGGCGTCACGAGGCCATCAGCCTCTCGGCAGGCGGCCTCGACATCGGCGACGGGAAGCCCGAGGATCGCCGCCATCGCGCCCGCGCCCGCCGGCACGGCCTCCTGCATGAACTGCCCGCGCAGGCGCACGGCGCGCACCGCGTCTTCGAAGCGCAGGGCGCCGGCGCAGACGAGCGCCGACCACTCGCCGAGGCTGTGGCCGAGCGCGATGTCGGGCGCTGCGTGTCCCGCGGCGCGCGCCGCTTCGAGCGTAGCGACGCTGACCGTGAGGATCGCCGGCTGCTGGTTGGCCGTGAGCACGAGCTCCGCCTCGGGACCTTCGAAGCACAGGCGCGAGAGCGCGAATCCAAGCGCGTCGTCGGCGCGTTCGAAGACCGCGCGCGCGGCGGCCGAGCCGTCTGAGAGCGCCTTGCCCATGCCGACGCGCTGCGAGCCCTGACCGGGGAAGAGGTAGGCGCGCACTAGAGCCTCACCAGCGCCGAGCCCCACGAGACGCCCGCGCCGAGCGCGCACATCAGCACCAGATCACCCGTCTTCACCGCGCCTGTCTCGAGCGCCTCGTCGAGCGCGATCGGGATCGACGCCGACGACGTGTTCCCGTAGTCGGCGAGGTTCAAGTAGAACTTCGAGAGCGGTAGGCCGCAGCGTTGCGCCACCCCCTCGATGATGCGCAGGTTGGCCTGGTGCGGGATCACCTTGTCGACGGCGTCGGGTGAAACGCCGTTCGCTTCGAGCGCCGCGAGAGACGCCTGCGCCATGTTACGAACGGCGAGCTTGTAGATCTCGCGGCCGTTCATCTTCACGTAGTGCTGGCGGGCCTCGACCGTCGAGGCCGACGCTGGCAGCGCGCTGCCGCCGGCGGGAATGCAAAGGTGCGACCACGCCGAGCCGTCGGCGTACAGGTGCGTGGAGAGGATGCCGGAATCGCCACGTCCCGTCGGACGGGCTGAGGCAGCCGCGCCGGGAACGAGCACGACCGCGCCCGCGCCGTCGCCGAAGAGCACGCAGGTGTTTCGGTCCGTCCAGTCGGTCACGCGCGAGAGCACCTCGACGCCGACGACGAGCACGCGGCGGAACTGGCCCTTCTGCACGAAGGCGTCGCCTGCCGACAGGGCGTAGATGAAGCCGGCGCACGCCGCGGAGAGGTCGAACGCCGCGCCGCCGAGCGCGCCAAGCTTCTCCTGCACCAGCGTGGCGCAGGCGGGAAAAGGCATGTCGGGCGTGACCGTGGAGACGATGATGCAGTCGAGCTCTTGCGGCGCCACGCCAGCGGCGCGGCAGGCATTACGCGCCGCCTCGGCGGCGAGGTCGGATGCCGCGCGCCCGGCTTCGAGGATTCGGCGCTCCTTGACGCCCGTGCGCTCGACGATCCACGCATCCGACGTCGCGACCATCTTTTCCAGGTCGGCGTTGGTCATCACGCGCGCGGGCAGGGCGCGCCCCGTCCCGACGATCTGTGCTCGCATGGCGCGCCCGCCGCCCGGCTACTTCTTCTTGGCTTTCGTCGCGGCTTCTGTGTCGCGCGGCGCGAAGACCTCGCGGTCGCGGTAGGTGCCGCAGCTCGCGCAGACGCGGTGGGGTAGCTTGGGCTCGTTGCAGCGCGGGCACAGCACCGTGCCCGGCGGGTCGATGCGATCGTGCCAGGCGCGACGCATGTCGCGCTTGCTGCGGGACTTTTTTTCCTTTGGGACCGGCATGGCTTTCTCTCTCTCCTTCTGTGCTCGACGCGTTACACGGGGCGGCGCATCGAGCCAAGCCGCCCCAGCGGGGTCTCTTCGGGCCGCGGCGGGCAGCCGCACGGGCCCAGGTTGAGGTTGGCGCCGCAGCGCACGCACAAGCCGCGGCAGTCGGAACGACAAAGGCCGACCATCGGCACGCCCAGCAGGATCTGATCGCGCACGAGATCCGACAGGTCGAACTCTGCGCCGCGGTAGGTCGCCACGTCCACGTTTTCTCCCTCTATTAGCGCGTCCTCTTGGCTCTCTTGGCGCTGGGTCGCCAACGCCTCCGGCATGTAGGTGACCGACACCGGCCCGTCCACGCACACCTCCGCCGCCTCGAGGCACCGTCCGCACGGAACGTGAAATCGCGCGCGAACCGCCCCGTGCACGAAGATCTGCGCGCCCGTCTTCGTGACCATCATCTCCGCTCGCCCCGCCGCTTGGTCGAGGTACGCCTCGACGTTCGCCAAAATTTCGTGGAAGTACGTTTTGTCGAAGTCCCGAGCGACCCGAAGGCCGTCCGGCCCGATATCCTTCAGCCGGACCTTCAAAGGCGCGGAACTATATACGCCGAAAGATCGATGTCAAGCGTTGGACTGAATGGCGTTCAGGACAAAATTTGGAGCGGCGAGGGGGTGCTCTTATGATCGTCGCCATGCTGAAAAAAGCGGGTCTTACGGTGGCGCTCGTGGCCGTGGCGGGCTGCGGCAACGCGCCCGAGGAAGGCGGCGACCAGGCCACGGTGGTTGGCCGCATCCAGGGAACCGAGTTTCCGGTGCCGGCGGAGGCAGCGGCGATCTGGCTGGTCGGCGACGGGATGGCGGCGCTGCGAATCTCGGGGGCGACCGACGGCTGCGGCGCGCCCGACGGCTGGTCGTTGCGCGTCCAGGTGAACACCCACGACGAGAACGAGTACCCGATCGGTCTCGCCGTGACGGACGAGCCGGGGGAGGGGTTTCTCGTCGAGTATCTACGCGAGGACGGCACGGCTGATATGCCTTCCGTGGCCGACGGCCTGCTCACGCTGACCTACGTCGGCGAGGATTTCGTCGCCGGCTCGCTCTCGCTCGAGACCGACGGCGGCGCGGAGCTCGCGGTGGTGTTCGAGGCCCCCCTGTGCGAAACGACCGTGTTCGTCACGCCGTAGCTCTCAATAGTAGTAGCAGTAGTAGTCTTGAATCTCCTCGCAGCTCAGATCCGCCAGGCCGCCGCAGAGCGGACCTAGCAAACTCGCGTAGTACTCGGCCCATCCGCAGATCTCGCCGTAGCAGCTTGGGTCGTCGTAGCAGCAGTCGCACACGTGCGTCGTACCGCTTTGGCATTCGAGGTCGACCGCGCACACGCACGGACCGCAGTCTTCGGGGCAGCCGGCGCACTCCTCGTCGCCGCTCGCGTTGCACACGCCGTCGCCGCAGGTGCCGCACGGGGCGCAGTCGGCACACCAGAGGCAGTTCTCGCCTGCCGCCGCCTGGCAGATGGCGTCGCCGCAGGCGCCGCAGGCGCCGCAGTCGTCGGGGCAGGTCGTGCAGCTCTCGCCGTACGTAAAGGTGCATACGCCGTCGGGACACGACGGGCAGTAGCCGTCGCAATCCGCCGGGCAGCCGCACGGCTCCTCCTCGCCGTAGCAGAAGCCGTCGCCGCACTCGTCGGTGAAGCAGTCGTCCCAGCACCACTCGTACTCCCACGACTCGCAAACGCCGTCGCCGCAGCCCTCGCCCTCGCCGTCGCAGTCCTCGTAGCACCAGTCCCATTCGCCGTCGGCGCACATGCCGTCGCCGCACCAGCCTTCGCCCTCGGACTCGCCCTCGTACGCGCAGTCCTCGGGGCACTCGTAGAAGCAAGCCCCTTCGCAGTATGAGCCGCAGTCACAGATGCCGTCGCAGGACCAGCCGCAAGGATCGTCCGGATCGCAGCAGGAGAGCTCGCCCTCGGCTTCGGATTCGGCTTCGGCCTCGCCCTCGCCTCCTTCGCACTCCTTCTGGCAGGCGTAGCCGCTGAGGATCTCGTCGCAGCTCGCCGTCGCGACACAATCGATGCAGGCTGGTGGTGGCACGGTCTCGCGCTTCGCTTCGTCGATGCAGGCCTCCACGCAGTCCGCGCCGACGGCGTCGTTGCACGCGCAGAGGTTGATGCAGGCGTCCTCGAGATCGTACTCGCCCTCCGCTTCGCCTTCGCCTTCGCCCTCGCCTTCGCCTTCGCCCTCGCCCTCCGCTTCGCCTTCGCCCTCTCCTTCGCCCTCGCCGCCGCCCGTGCAGTCCTTCGCACAGCTCCACGCCGTCTCGTCCGGCGCGCAGATGCCGTCGCCGCACTCGCCCAGCGGGCCCTCGCCTTCGGCCTCGCCCTCGCCCGCGCCGGGCGTGCGGTCTACTCCGCACGCCGCGAGCGACAAGAAACCAAGGACGACGATGCGGGCGCTCATGTCGATCCCCCTTTCGCTGTTCCGCTCACTCAAAGTAGCAGTACATGCCGGCGAGCTCGTCGCAGTCGAACGTCAGCCACGAAGCGCACTCCTCGCCGTACTCGTCGTAGATTTCCGCGTAGTAGCAGAGGTCGCCAAAGCAGGTCGGATCGCCGTAGCAGCAGTCGCACAGGTACGCGGCCCCCTCGACGCAGCCGGTGGACGCCGCGCACACGCACTCGCCGCAGTCCTCGGGGCAGCCCGTGCACTCCTCGTCGGCGCTCGCGTTGCAGAGGCCGTCGCCGCAGACGCCGCAAGGCGCGCAGTCGCCGCACCAGAGGCAGTTCTCGCCGGCGGAGGTGCGGCAAACAGCGTCGCCGCAGGTGCCGCAGGTCCCGCAGTCGTCGGGGCAGGTGGTGCAGCTCTCGCCGTAGGTGAACGCGCACACGCCATCGGGGCAGGCCGGGCAGTAGCCCGAGCAGTCGTCCGGGCAGGCGCACGCCTCTTCGTCGCCGGTGCAGACGCCGTCGCCGCACGAGTCCGAGCAGCCGCCGGCGTCGAAGCACGCGAGCACGCACGCCTCGTCCCAGTAGTAGTCGCAGCAGTACGAGGTCGAGGAGGCGTCGCAGACGGTCTCTTCGCAGGCGCATTCGGCGCAGGTCGGATCCTCGGAGACCGTGCAGCCGTCGGAGAACTGGCAGACGCCGCAGTCTTCCTCGCAGTCCGTACACGACTCCACGCCCGACCAGACGTCGCAGTATCCGTCGCCACAGCAGTCGCCGCAGTCCTCGGGGCAGTAGGAGCAGTCCTCGTAGCCGGGGTAGGACTCCTCGCAGTCGCCGTTGCCGCACACCGGGCAGTCGCCGCAGTCGTCGGGGCAGCCGTAGCAGTCCTCGCCGCAGTCCCACTCGGCGCAGCTACCATCGCCGCACTCGCAGCCGCCGGTGCAGTCGCCGCAGTCCTCGGGGCAGAGCGAGCAGCCTTCGTCCTTGGCGCAGAACCCGTCGCCGCACTCGATGCACTCGTACACGCAGTCGAGTCCGCAATAGTCGCACTCGCCGGCTTCCACGTCGCAGATGCCGTCGCCGCACTCGGCGGGGCAGCCGTCGGGCTCGTCCTCGCACTCGGACTCGGACTCGGCTTCGCCCTCGCCGAGCGAGCCGTCGGCGCGCGGGCAGCAGTCCTCGGAGCAAGAGTCGCAGGTTTCGCCCTCGGCGCAGATGGCGTCGCCACAGCTTCCGAAGGCGCTCCCGGCGTCCCCGCCGTCCGGCGCGCCGCCGGCGCCGCCCCGGATGCAGGAAGCGGAGAACGAGACGGCGATGAAAAGGACGATGCGACTCATGGTGCCCAGACTAGCAGAAGCAACGCCGCAGGCGCGTGCCGGTATTCCCGTTCGTTACTTCGTGGCCGCGCCGAGGCTCGAGCCGCCGACGAAGAGCAGCCCGCGCAGATCCTCGTCGTTGAAGCGCAGTTGCGCGCCCACGAAGTAGTCGCGCCCGCCGGGCCCGCCGTCGCTTGGACTCTCGTTCAGCAGGTCGTCGATGCCCGCGACCAGGTAGAGGTTCTTGAAGAACTCCCACGCCAGCAGCGACTTCAGGCGCGGGCGGCGGTCCGCCTCAATGTCGAACACGTCGGTCTCGAGCTCAAGGACGCGGCGGTCCTGGAAGAAGTAGTGCGCGTCGATCCCTACGCCGCCGGTCGACTCCTTGATGCCGAAGCGCCCGGTCAGGGCGAAGCGGCCCAGCGCGAGGCGCTTGGCGAACTGGAACGAGAAGCGGAAGGCGTCGGAGACCTCCGTACGCTTCGTCGTCGTGCGCTGCGGCCCCGTCGGGTCGTCGCTGTCGACGATCTCGGTGATCTCGGTGGTCGCTCGCGAACCGCCCGGGTCGTCGACGAGCTCGATCAGGTAGTAGGCGTCGGCGCGCGGCTGCAGGCGCAGCGAGACGTAGCTCTTGAGCGTGCTCGCGCGCACGTTGTACTCGCTGCGCAGCCCGACGATCGTCTGCAGGCGCGTGATCGAGCGGACGAACGTGCCCGTCTCCTCCACCGTCTCCTCGAGGTCGTCGACCAGCTCCTCGTCCTTGAGCAGGCGCCCGATCGTGCCCTCGCCGCGGCCGAGGCCCTCGCTGATGTCGGCGAGGCTCGCCATCGTGCGGTCGAGCTTCTCGATCGCCAGCGCCAGCCGATCGGCCGTCTGGCGCACCTGCGCGGTCGTCTCCTTGACGTCGCCGCCCGACGACGCGACCAGGTTGCGCAGCTCGGTCGAGACCGCGCGCATGTTGTCGATGATCTCGCGCACGCTGCCGCCCGCGCCGGCGGTCGCGTCGCGCATCTCCTCGGTCGAGGCCTCGAGGTTCTCCAGTACCGTGCGGATCGTCTCGCGGTTCTCGATGATGGTCTCGTCGACGTGCTGCGCGATTGCGCGGATCGGACCGCCCGGCTTGGTCAAGTCGCGAATGTCGGTGGCAATGTCGCGGATCGGCGGCAGCGTCTCGTGGACGGCGCGCAGGATGTCGTCGGTCGACGCGGCCTCGCGCACCTCGCGGATCTCCTCGCCGGCCCGGAGCCGCCGGTGCGCCCGTCCGTTGCCCGGATCGCTCGGCGTGCCCGGATCGATCTCGAGGTAGTACTCGCCCAGCAGCGAGAGGCTCTTCTTGAAGAGGATCGCGTTCTCGTAGATGACCGCGCTCGGATCGAGCGAGATCGTGATCCGGGCGAAGCGCTTGTCGGCCACCAGCTCGTCGCGCGGCGGGGGATCGGCGAGCTTGCGCTCGACGATGCTGCCGAGGGCGAGGCCGGAGACCTGGACGCGCGACTTCTCGACCAGCCCGGTCGCGTCGTGAAAGTAGGCGACGTACTTCACGCCCTCGCCGCCGAAGCCCTTGTGCAGGAAGAGGACGATGCGGTAGCCAGCAAAGGTCACGAGCAGGAAGAGCACGGCCACCGAGACGTAGGCGATGGCGCGGCCCTTCATGGCAAAGCCCCCCCGGGCGCGATTCCCACGCCCGACAGCTCGATGAACTGGCGCAGCACGGGATGCTTCGTGTCGAGGATCTCCCGGGGCGTGCCGTGCGCGACGATGCGCCCATCGTAGAGCATGGAGACCCGGTGCCCGATGCGAAACGTCGAGGTCATGTCATGACTGATGACGACCGAGGTGACGCCGAGGCGCTGCGCGGCGTCGGCGATCATCTCGTCGACGTTCTGGGTGGCGATCGGATCGAGGCCGGTGGTCGGCTCGTCGTAGATGAGGATCTCCGGTTCGAGCACGATCGCGCGGGCGAGCGCGACGCGCTTGCGCATGCCGCCCGAGATCTCGGCGGGGTACTTCGCGAGGTCGCGCCGCTGGATACCGAGGACGTCCAGCCGCTCGGCCGCGATCTCGCGGATGCGCCCGCGCCCGAGATCCTTGCGGTGCTCGAGCAGCGGCAGCGACACGTTCTCCTCGACCGTCATCGAGTCGAACAACGCGGAATACTGGAAGAGCATGCCCATCTTGCGGCGCACGCGGTTGAGCGCGAAATCGCCCATTGGAACGATGTCCTCGCCGTCGACGAGAATCTGCCCGGCGTCGGGCTTGATGAGCCCGATCATGTGCTTGACGAGCACGGACTTTCCCTGCCCGGAGCCGCCGATGATGATGTTGATCTTGCCGCGCTCGATGTCGAGATCGACGCCGCGCAGCACCGGGTGCGCACCGAAGGACTTGCGCACGCCGCGCAGGCGAATTTGGATCGGATCGCCGCCGCGGTCGGTTTCGCTCACGTCAACGCCAGGATGATGTCGGTCAGGAAGTAGTCGAGCACCAGCACGGAGACGGAGCCGCCGACGACCGCGCGCGTCGTGGCCAGCCCGACGCCCTTGGCGCCGCCGCTCGCGGTGTAGCCCTGGTGGCAGCCGATGAGCGCAAGCGTGAGTCCGAAGACGGCCGCCTTGATCAGTCCCTGCGTCACGTCGGAGAACTCCAAGTACCACTGCACGTTCGAGATGAACGGCCCCGGATCGACGCCCTGGTAGCCGACGGCGACGACATAGGCGCCGACCATCCCGACCACGTCGAACACCAGCGTCATGACCGGCAGCATCAGCAAGCCCGCGACCAACCGCGGCGCGACGAGGTACTGCACCGGGCTGATGGCGAGCGTGTCGAGCGCGTCGATCTGCTCGGTGATGCGCATCGAGCCGAGCTCGGTCGCCATCGCGCTCCCGGCGCGGCCGGTGATCATGAGCGCCGTGAGCACCGGCGCGAGCTCGCGCGTGAGCGTGAGCGCGACGCCCGAGCCGACGTAGTTCTCGGCCTGAAACTGGCGTGCCGCCTCGACGCCCTGCAGGGCCATCACCATGCCGGTGAACGTGCCGACGAGCACGACGATGAGCAGCGAGCCGACGCCGACGAACTCCATCGCCTCGACGAACAGGTGAACGCGGTAGGGCGGGCGCACGCCCCAGCGCACGGCGTCGCCCAGCAGCGCGAGCATGCGGCCGAAGTCCTCGAGCCTGTGCGCGAGCGGCGCGAGGAGCCCGCCGACCAGGCGCCAGGGGCTGGGTGCGACCTCGGGCGCTTGGGCCGCGTCCATCTACGCCGCTCCTTCCCGGTACTGCCGGGGCACGCGCCGCGCGAGGCCGCAGAGGATCTCGTAGGGGATCGTCTCGCCCCACGCCGCGAGCTCCTCGACGGTGATTTTCTCGCCGCCCTGCGCGCCGACGAGCACGACCTCGTCGCCGTGGGCGACGGGAATATCCGTCACGTCGATCATCGTGAGGTCCATCGAGATGGCGCCCACGACCGGCGCGCGGCGGCCGCCCACGAGCACCTCGGCGCGGCCCCACAGGCGGCGGAGGTAGCCGTCGCCGTAACCGACCGGCAGCGTGGCGATGGTCGACGGGCGCTGTGCGCGCCAGCGGGAGCCGTAGCCGACGGCGTCGCCGCGCGCGATGCGGCGCAGCGCCACCACGCGCGTCGTGACCGCGAGCACGGGCTCGAGCCCGATGTCGGGCACGCTCGAAGACGGGCGCGCGCCGTAGAGGCCGATGCCGAGCCGCACCAGGTCGCGCCGCGCCGACGGGATGCGCAACGCGGCGGCGGTGTTGGCGGCGTGGATTGTCGCCGGCGCTTTGCCGGCGGCACGAACGGCGGCGAGGCACTCGTCGAAGCGGCGCATCTGCGCCTCGGCGTCGGCGAGCTCCGCCGCGTCGGCGGTGGCCAAGTGCGTCATGAGGCCGGCGAGCTCGAGCTCGGGCGCGTCGCAGGCTTCGAGCAGCGTGTCCAAGTCCTCGGGACGCGCGCCCAGGCGGCTCATGCCGGTGTCGACTTTCACGTGCAGCGCCGCGCGGCGGCCCAAAGCCCGCGCTGCCTCGGCGAAGGCGCGCGCGTCCTCGGGGCGGCCGACGACCGGCGTCAGATCGGCCTCGAGCGCGTCGCGGTACGCGCCCTCGAACGTGCCGCCGAGCACGAGCAACGGGCCGCGAAGGCCCGCGTCGCGCAGCGCAATCGCCTCCTCGACGGTGGTGACGCCCAGGCCCCAGGCGCCGGCCGCGACCAGCGCGCGCGCAACCGGCGTCGCGCCGTGGCCGTAGCCGTCGGCTTTTACTACAGCCAACACGCGGGCCGGCGCGACGGTGCGCGCCAGCCGCCCGAAGTTTCGCGCCAGCGCCGCCAGGTCGATCGTCGCGAAGGTGCCGCGGAATGAGCCGTTGGAAAGCAAGCGTAGGCAACGATCCTAGCCCAGGGGCGGAGGCAGGCGCAAAAGCCTGCGGGTGCCAAGAGCCGGTCCCAATACCCCGTTCCCGTCGCCAGGCTCGCGGCGCATCCCGCCCGGCCAGTCGGTCCGTCGGGTAGCGTGGACATCCGTCGGGTAGCGTGGTTGACCTCGGCAGTGGCATCGCCCAAGATGCGCGGCCGAGGTGACCACATGGCTGAAGCCAAAACGACCGAGAAGAAGACCGACGCGAAGAAGAAGGCGGCGACGGCGCCTGCCGCTGCGGACAAGAGCTGCCGCATGGAGAAGTGCAAGCGCCCGTATCGCGCGAAGGGCTACTGCAACGTGCACTACCGCGCCTGGCGGCAGGGCGAGCTGCCCAAGCGCCGCTACAAGACGTGCAGCCACGAGGCTTGCCGCAAGCCGGTGGTGCGCGCCGGTCTCTGCGAAGAGCACGGCCAGAAGAGCGCCGAAGCCGCCGCCTAGAGCGCCGAACGGTTTGCCGGACCGAGTGAAATCGTCGAGATGCGAGCAGCGCAAGGAGCGAGGAGGGAGCTTGCTGTTGGCAAGTGACCGACGCGCTAATACGCCGCGATGCGACGCAGATCGGCGATTTCACGACGGGAGGCAAACCGTTTGGCGCTCTAAACGCCCCCTGCCGTAGTTTTCGCGTGGACAAGATCGTCATCGAGGGCGGCGAGCGGCTATT
>JBBTFH010000204.1:0-12246 GCA_038041915.1 Myxococcota bacterium | reverse complement strand
CCTGCCGTAGTTTTCGCGTGGACAAGATCGTCATCGAGGGCGGCGAGCGGCTATTCGGCGAGACCGACGTGCGCGGCGCGAAGAACGCCGCGCTCCCGCTCATGGCGGCGTCGATCCTCGCGGGCGGGCGCTCGACGGTGCGCAACGCGCCGGTGCTGCGCGACGTCGCGACGATGGCGCGTCTGCTCGCGCATCTGGGCGTCGAGATCGACGGCGGCGGCACGCGCACGCTGACGCTCGACGCCTCGCGGCTGCGGCGCCACGAGGCGCCCTACGAGCTGGTCAAGACGATGCGTGCCTCGGTGCTCGTCCTCGGACCGCTGGTCGCGCGGCTCGGACGGGCGCGCGTCTCGCTGCCGGGAGGCTGCGCCATCGGCGAGCGGCCGATCGATCAGCACCTGCGCGGCCTCGACGCGATGGGCGCGCGTATCACGATCGATCACGGCTACGTGGTGGCGAAGGCGCCGCGAAACGGGCTGCGCGGCGCCTCGATTGTCTTCGACATCCCGACGGTGACGGGGACCGAGAACCTGATGATGGCGGCGGCGCTCGCGCGCGGCCAGACGCTGCTCGAGAATGCGGCGCGCGAGCCGGAGGTCGAGGATCTGGCGCACGTGCTGAACAAGATGGGCGCGCGCATCGAGGGAGCCGGCACGCCGGTGATCCACGTGCAAGGCGTCGACGCGCTCGCGCCGTTCGACCACGCGGTCATCCCGGATCGCATCGAGGCGGGCACGCTGCTGGTGGCGGCGGCGGTGACGCGCGGAGACGTGCTCTTGCGCGGCTGCCGGCCCGAGCACCTCGAGGCCGTGGTCGGAAAGCTTCGCGCCGCCGGCGCAGAGGTGCGCGCGGAGGCGGGTGGGCTGCGCGTTCGCGGGCGCGCCGAGTTCGATCCCGTGGACATCACGACGCAGCCGTACCCCGGCTTTCCCACCGACATGCAGGCGCAGCTGATGGTGCTGGCCACGCGCTCGCGCGGCCAGAGCATCATCACCGAGACGATCTTCGAGAACCGCCTGATGCACGTCTCGGAGCTGCGCCGCATGGGCGCCGACATCCACACCGACGGGCGTATCGCGATCATTCGCGGCCCGACCAGGCTGACCGGCTGCGCCGTCATGGCGTCGGATCTGCGCGCGAGCGCGGCGCTGATCCTCGCGGCTCTCGTCGCCAACGGACGCACGGAGGTGTTGCGCGTCTATCACCTGGACCGCGGCTACGAGCGGATCGAGCAGCGGCTGCGCGCGCTCGGCGCGAAGATTCGCCGCGTGCGAGGCGAGGCATGAGATGACGCCGGACGCGCTGCTCACCGTCGCCGTGCCGAAGGGGCGCATCCTCGCGGAGGCGGTCGCACTGCTGCGTCGCGCCGGCATCGACGCGCGCGGCGCGCTGCGTGATCAGCGCCGCCTGTCGATCGATCTGCCGGGCGCCGGCCTGCGCCTGCTGCTGCTCCGGCCCGCCGACGTGCCGACCTACGTCGCGCACGGCGCCGCCGACGTCGGCGTGGCCGGGAGCGATGTGCTCGAGGAGAGCGACGCGGATCTCTACGAGCCCCTCGACCTCGGAATCGGCCGCTGCCGCATGGTCGTCGCCGAGCCTAGCGATGGGGCCGCCGTCGCGCGCGATGGCCACGGCCAGCTGCGCGTCGTGACCAAGTACCCCAACGTGACGCGGCGCTGGCTGGAGGGGAAGGGGATCGCCGCCGAGGTGATCCGCGTCGCGGGCTCCGTCGAGATCGGCGCGATCATGGGACTGGCGGATCGCATCGTCGATCTCGTCCAGACCGGCGGCACGCTGCGGGCGAACCACCTGCGCGAGGTGGAGACGATCATGGATGTGTCGAGCCGCCTGGTGGTGAACCGCGCGGCGCTCAAGGTTCGTCGCGCGGCGGTCGATCGGTTGCTGCGGCGCATTGCGCGGGTGCTGTGACTCAGGTCGACACTCTGCTCGCGTCAATGCTCCTGCACCCCCGCGTGGAGGAGCAACGCATCGTGGACGACGGCCTGCGGCGGCGCGTGGCGGCGGGGCTGCCCCAGCTCGTGCCGTTCCGCGCGCCCGCCTACGCCGCGCTGCGGACGGTTCTCGACTGGGACCACCACCTCCCGTCGAGCGCGCTGGTCGCCCGCGTCTTCGCCTATCGCTCCGCCGAAGCCGCGGTGGCCGGGGCGAGCGCGATCGATCGCCGACTCGCGCTGATCCGCACGCAGAACCGCTTCCCGGAGTTCGACGTTCCCGACTTCGAGGGACTGCCCGCCGACGAGACATACCAGGCCGGCGTTTCGCTCGATGGCAAGGTCGACGATCCGCGGCTGGTGTCCGAGTGGCGCCGAGCCGTCTCCGAGCGCGACGCTCGGGCGGCGCTCGCCGCCGTGCGGCTCTCGATCGAACTCGCGCGTATCCGCGAGGAGTTTCCCGCGCGGCAGGCGTTCCTGGGAGAACCGCAGGTGGCGCAGTGGGTGCCGCCGTTCGAGGGAGATCACTCGCGCTGGACTGTAGACGTGTGGTACCTGCTGGCCGTTCGCGGCCAGGAAGCGGACGGGCGCTCGTTCCTCGTCGATGCGGACGAGGGCCGCGTCGTGCGAATGCGCGAGATCATCGTGCAGATGGACTAAGAGGGGGTATCGGGACCGGGTCTAACGAGAAGGCTTGGCGGCGGCGTGCAGCGCCTCTCCGACGGCGGCGCGGACGGCTTCGGCGACGGTTTCGGAGAGCGTCGGGTGGGCGTGGATCGTCAGCGCGACGTCCGGGACCAGCGCGCCCATCTCGATCGCAAGGCAGGCCTCGGCGATCAGGTCGCTTGCCTCGGGGCCGACGATCGCGACGCCGAGGATGTCGTGCTCCTCGCGGCCGACGACGACCTTCACGAAGCCGTCCGTCTCGGCGGCGGTGAGCGCGCGGCCGTTCGCGGAAAACGCGAACTTGCCGATGAGCACGTCGCGTCCGGCGGCGCGCGCCTCGGGCTCGCTCAGGCCCGCATAGGCAATCTCGGGGTCGGTGAAGATGACCGCCGGTATGCAGCGCGGGTCGAACGCGCTCTTCTTGCCGGCGATGACCTCGGCCGCCACCTCGCCCTCGCGGTAGGCCTTGTGCGCGAGCATCGGGCCGCCGGCGATGTCGCCGATGGCATAGATGTGCGGCACGTTGGTGCGTCGCGCCTCGTCGACCGGGATGAACCCCTTGGCGTCGGTCTTCACGCCCGCCCTGGCGAGATCGAGCGTGTCGGTGACCGGTGCGCGCCCGACGGTGACGAGGATCGCGTCGCACTCGACGGTGGAAGGGCCGCTCGCGTGGCCTTCGGCCTCGATCGCAACGCGCAGCGCGCCGCCCGCGTCTTCGAAGCCCTTCGCGCGCGTCTTCAAGTGCACCGCGACGCCCTTCTTTTTGAGCTTGCGCTCGACGATCGTGACGAGGTCCGGGTCGGTTCCGGGCAGCAGGTGCTCGGTCATCTCGACGACCGTGATCTTGGAGCCGAGCTTGGCGTACGCCGTGCCGGTCTCGAGGCCGATGTAGCCGCCGCCGATCACGCACAGGCGGTCGGGCACCTTCGCGAAGGCGAGCGCGCCGGTCGAGTCGACGACGCGCTTGCCGTCGAACGCGAAGCCGGGCACCTGCACGGGCCGCGAGCCGGTCGCCACGATGCACGCGTCAAATTCGATGCGCGTCGGCTCGGTCGTCCCGACGACCTCGACGGCGCGCGGCGACACGAAGCGCGCCTCGCCGGTCACGAGCGTCACGCCGGCGGCCTTGAGGAGCTGCTTGACGCCGCCGGTGAGCTTGCCGACGACGCCCTCCTTCCACGCCTGCATCCTGGCAAAATCGACCTTCAGCCCTTCGACGGTGATGCCCATCTCGCCCGCCTCGCGGATCTTGTCGACCAGCTTCGCGGCGGTTATGAGCGCCTTGGAGGGGATGCAGCCGACGTTGAGGCACGTCCCGCCCGGCTTGTCGCGCTCGACCACGACGACCTTCTTGCCGAGTTGCGCGGCGCGCAGCGCTGCGACGTAGCCGCCCGGCCCCGCGCCGATGACGAGAACCTCGGTCTTCACGATCGTTGGCATGGCGCGGGGTGTAGCGCCCGCGCACGGGTGGGTCAACGCCGTCGCGTGTGCTCCGCGAGCTGCTCCTGCAGGTGCGGCGGCATGCGCGCGTAGACGTCCTCGAACATCGTCTCGACCGCCGGCGGGCCGACAGGCTCCTCGTCGGCGATGGCCGCGCGCACGTCGTCGTCGAGCTGCTTGCGGAGCGCGGCGTCCTTCTCCTCGGTCAGCGCGCCACGCGCCATGAGGAACGCGCGCAGCCGCGCGAGCGGGTCGCGGCGCGTCCGCCACTCGGCGGTCACGCTCTCGTCGCGGTAGCGCGACGGATCGTCGGACGACGAGTGCGCGCCGATGCGGTAGGTGAGCGCCTCGATGAAGGTCGGGCCGCCGCCGCCGCGCGCCTTGTCGACCGCGTAGCGGGTCGCGAGGTAGACGGCGATGGCGTCGTTGCCGTCGACGCGCAAGCCCTCGAAGCCGTAGGCGAGCGCCTTCTCGGCGATCGTCTCCGACGCCGTTTGCAGGCGCACGGGCACGGAGATCGAGAACTGGTTGTTCTGACAGAAGAGCACCACCGGTGGCCGCAGCACGCCGGCGAAGTTCATCGCGACGTGGAAGTCCTGCGTGGAGGTCGCGCCGTCGCCCATGTAGCCGATGACGACCGTGCGGTCGCGGCGGAGCTTCGCGGCCATCGCCGCGCCGACGGCGTGCGGGATCTGCGTGCCGACGTTGGACGACATCGGCACGTAGTGGACGGAGCGGTCGCCGTAATGGCACGCGAGCTGGCGCCCCTTCAGGATGTCGTTGGCGTTGCCCATCACCTGCGCGACGTACTTGCGCAGCGGGTAGCCGCGAAAGAGCGCGACACCCGACTCGCGCAGGGCCGGCAGCACCCAGTCGTGCGGTTCCAGCGCGGCGGCGCTGCCGACGATCGCCGCCTCCTGGCCGGTCGCCGCGCCGTAGAAGCCGACGCGCCCCTGGCGCTGAAGCGCCATCATCCGCTCGTCGAGCGTGCGCACGAGCGCCATCGTGCGGTAGATGCGGAACAGCATTTCGGCGTCGACGTCGGGCTCGGCGACGCCGTCGGCCAGCGTGCCGTCCTCGCGCAGGACCTGGAAGGACAGCGCGTCGACGTCGACCTTGCGGCGGGAGCGCGGCATGAACTTGCCTAACTCGCCGCCATGATCGTGGCGAACAGCGTGGGAAACGATCCCTGCAATCGACTCGGGACGAAATCCCCGTGTCTCCTCCGGCCATCAGCCATGGTGCCACCAGGCCCCGATTCGCCCGATCAGGAACACGATAAACCCGAGCACGACCGCGCCAATCCCCAGTGTCCCACCGGTGGACGAGTCAGACGCAAATCCTGCACACGCGATCGGGATGCCAGTGATCGCGCCGATGGTGCCCAGAACCTGCAGTCGCTTCCACTTCTTGCCCGTCTGCTCGATGACCACGGTAGCTGAACCGATGACCGCGCCCATCGGTCGACCGCAGCGAGGACAGTTGGGCGCCAAGTCGGATACTTCATTGCCGCAGTCCGGACAGCCGCGCAGTCCCATTCTATGCCTCCCTTCAGTCAGTGCTATGCGGTCGCCACCGGCTCGATCAGCGACTGCGGATTCTCCAGCAGCTTGACGACCTCGGCGAGGAATTGCGCGCCCTCGTAGCCGTCGACGATGCGGTGGTCGAGCGAGATGGAGAGATTCATCAGGTCGCGGATGACGATCTGCCCGCCGACAACGGCCGGGCGCGGGCGGATCTTGTGCACGCCGAGGATCGCGACCTCGGGAAAGTTGATGATCGGCGTCGCGAGCACGCCGCCGAGCTGGCCGAGGCTCGTCAGCGTGAAGGTCGAGCCGCCGAAGTCCGAGACGAGGAGCTGGCCGGTCTTGGCCTTCTCGCCGAGCGCCTGGAGCTCGCGCGCGATCTCGAGCAGCGACTTGCGATCGGCGTCGCGCAGCACCGGCACGACCAGCCCCTTGTCGGTCGCGACGGCGATTCCCAGGTGGGCGCTCTTGCGCAGCACGATCTCGCTGCGCGCCTCGTCGAGCGTCGCGTTGAGCATCGGGTGCTTCTTCAGACCCGCGACCACCGCCTTCACGACGAACGGCAGGTAGGAGAGCGCAACGCCTCGCTCGGCGAAGCTCGCCTTGGCTTTTTCGCGCAGGCGCACGAGGTCGGTGACGTCGGCTTCCTCGACGTAGGTGAAGTGGGCGGCGGTCTGCTTGGAGCGCGCCATGTTCTCGGCGATCTTGCGGCGCAGGCCGACGAACGGGATGCGCTGGTCGCTCTCCTGCTTCTGCGCGGTGGCTGTGGCGTGTGTTGCCACGGCGGGCGCCCGACCCGCGACGCCCAGCGCACGATCGACGTCCTCTTTCGTGACGCGCCCACCGGGGCCGGTCGGCGTGACGGTCGAGAGATCGACGCCCTTCTCGCGGGCGTACTGGCGGATGGCGGGCGTCGCGAGGGCCTTGCCCGCCTCGGGCCTCGGGCTCGGGGTTGCCGTCGGGAGCGCGCTCGGCGTCGGGGCCGGCGCCGCTCTCGCGCTCGCGCCCGGCTTCGCGGCGGAGCCGCCGTCGGCCGTCTCGATGACGATCAGCGTCGCGCCGACCGGCGCCTTCGCGCCGACGTCGAACATCAGCCGCGCCACGCGCCCGGCCTTGGGCGAGGGAATCTCCACCGTCGCCTTGTCGGTCATCACCTCGACCATCGGCTGGTCCTCGGCGATGGCGTCGCCTTCCTTCACCAGCCATCGCACCACCTCGCCCTCGACCACGCCCTCGCCGATGTCGGGAAGCTTGAACTCGAACGCCATTGTCAGTACCTCGCCGTTTCCACGAGCGCCTCCTCGATCCGGCCCGCGTCGGGGAGGTACTCGTGCTCGAGCGTGTAGGGGAACGGCGTGTCGTAGCCGGTCACGCGCCGCGGCGGCGCCGCCAGCGACGTGAAGGCCTTCTCGTTGACGAGAGCGATCAGCTCGGCGCCGTAGCCGCAGGTCTTGGGCGCCTCGTGCGCGATCACCACGCGGCCGGTCTTCTTCACCGACTCGATGACCGTCCCGATGTCGAGCGGCAGCAGCGTGCGCAGATCGACCAGCTCGACGTCGACGCCCGCCTCGGCGGCCTTCTCGACCGCCTTGCGGCAGGTGTGCAGCATCGCGCCCCACGCCAGCAGCGTGACGTCGCGCCCCTCGCGCGCGATCTTCGCTTCGCCGAGCGGCACCGTGTACTCGCCCTCGGGCACTTCCTCGCGCGCTTCGCGGTAGATGCGCTTGGGCTCCATGAAGATGACCGGATCCTCGTCGCGAATCGACGAGAGCAGCAATCCCTTCGCGTCGTACGGCCCCGACGGGATGACCACCTTGAGCCCCGCCGTGTGCGTGAAGTAGGCCTCGGGGCTCTGCGAGTGGTAGTGGCCGCCCTTGATGCCGCCGCCGTAGGGCGTGCGGATCGTCATCGGGCAGGGGTACTGCCCGCCCGAGCGGTAGCGGAATTTCGCCGCCTCGCTGACGATCTGATCGAAGGCCGACCAGATGAAGTCGACGAACTGGATTTCGGGCACCGGGCGCAGCCCGTAGATCGCCATGCCGATGGCGGTCGCGATGATGCCGGTCTCGGAGAGCGGCGTATCCATCACGCGCTCCTCGCCGAACTCCTCCTGCAGGTTCTGCGTCGCGCGAAAGACGCCGCCGAACTTGCCGACGTCCTCGCCGAGCACGACCACGCGCTCGTCGCGCTTCATCTCGAGACGCAGCGCGTCGTTCACCGCCTGGATGATGTTCATGACGGGCATGGGTTTCCCTAATGGGCTTCCCCGACAGGTCCGCGACGCGCCAGGTAGCCCTGCAGCGCGTCACGCTGCTCGGCGAGGTGCCACGGCATCTCGCGGTAGACGTCCTCGAACATCGACGCGACGGGGGGCTTGGGCGGCATGGCCTCGGCGGCTTCGAGGGCTGCCGCGACGTCGCGCTGGATCTCCTCGACGAGCTCCTTCTCCCACGCCTCGCTCCAGAGCTCGCGCGCGTGAAGGTGCTTGCGGAAGCGCTCGACGGGATCGCGCTTCTCCCATCGTTTGGGTTCGCTCGGATCGCGGTAGGCGCTCGGGTCGTCGCTCGACGAGTGCGGGCCGCGCCGGTAGGTCACCGCCTCGATCAGCGTCGGTCCCTCGCCGGCGCGCGCGCGCTCGAGCGCCTCACGCATCACCGAGGCGACGGCGAGCGCGTCATTGCCGTCGACGCGAACGCCGGGGATTCCGTAGGCGAACGCCTTTTGCGCGATCGTCGCGGAGCCGGTCTGCTTCGAGAGCGGAACCGAGATCGCCCAGCCGTTGTTGCGGCAGACGAAGACGCAGGGCGCGCGCCACACGCCGGCGAAGTTCAGGCCGACGTGGAAGTCGGAGGTCGACGTCGCGCCGTCGCCGAAGTAGGTCGCCACCGCCACGCCGTCGCGCCGGATCTGCGCCGCGCGCGCCGCGCCGACCGCCTGCGGGATCTGCGTGCCGACCGGGCTCGAGATCGACACGAAGTGGATGCGCGCGACCGAGTGGTGCACGGGCATCTGCCGTCCCTTCAGCGGATCGGCGGCGTTGCCGAAGAGCTGGCAGAAGAACTCCTCCAGGCCGTAGCCGCGCCACAGCGCCACGCCGGGCTCGCGGTAGGAGGGAAAGATCCAATCCTGGTCGGCGAGCGCCCACGCCGAGCCGAGCTGCGTCGCCTCTTCGCCGGTCGAGGTCATGTAGAAGCCGAGGCGGCCCTGCCGCTGCATCCGCAGCAGCCGCTCGTCGAGGTGGCGCAGGAGGACCATGTGGCGGTAGATGCGCTTGAGGTCGCCCGTGGCGATCTCGGGATCGCGCTTGGGGTCGCGCACGCGCCCCTCGTCGTCGAGGACGCGGACCAGCGGCGTTTCGTTAGGCTTCTGGACGGCGGCTGCCATCGTTCTCCCGTGGGCGTGATCGGAGTTTCGCCTCGATGAAGAGCTCGCCCGCGCGGTACGAGCTGCGCACCAGCGGGCCGGACGCAACGTACGCGAAGCCGAGCGACTCACCGAGGAGCCGGTACGCGTCGAAGCGCTCGGGCGGGACAAACTCGGCGACCGGCAGGTGCGCCTTTGATGGCCGCAGGTACTGGCCGATGGTGAGGATCTCGACGCCGGCGGCGCGCAGATCGCCCATCGCCTCGGCGATCTCGCCGTCGCGCTCGCCCAGGCCCACCATCAGCGACGACTTGGTGATCGCCCGAGGGCTCAGGCGCTTTGCAGCCGCCAGCACGCGCAGCGTGAGATCGTAGTCGGCGCGCCGGTCGCGCACGGTGCGGGTCAGGCGCCGCACCGTCTCCTGGTTCTGCGCGACGACGTCGGGCGCGGCGCATAGCAGCGCCGCGAGCGCCGCGTCATTGCCGCCGAAGTCCGGCACCAGCGTCTCGACCAGGATCTCGGGGGCACGCCGCTTGATCGACCGCACGCACGCGGCGAAGTGGCCGGCGCCGCCGTCGGCGAGGTCGTCGCGATCGACGCTGGTCAGAACGACGTACCTGAGCCCCATCGCGGCCACCGCCTCGCCGACGTGCTCGGGCTCGCGCGCGTCGACGACGCCGCGTGGGTTGCCCGACTTCACGTGGCAGAAGCGGCACGCGCGGGTGCACGTGTCACCGAGCACCATGATCGTCGCCGTGCCGCCGCCCCAACACTCGGCGAGGTTGGGGCAGCGCGCCTCCTCGCAGACGGTGTGCAGCTCGAGCGCGCGCAGCTTCTCGCGGATGGCCCCGAACGCGCCGCTGCCGGGCACGCGCACCTTGAGCCACGACGGCAACCGTGTGCCGCGAGTCTGACGCAGCGCGTCGATGGAAACGTGCGGACGCACGAAGAGCCGCGCGTCTATTACCGTCGGGTGTGATCGAAGTCAACGAAGGTTGACGCCGCTGTCCCGTGGTTGCTAGATCGCTCCGTCGTGGACGCCAACATCGACGCTCTCGTCGAGCAGGTCGTCGCCGGGCTCCGCCGGGAGATCGGCGCGCACGAGCCACCGGCGGGCCTTCGCGAGCTGCCGTGCCACACCGGGCCCGACACCTGCATCGCGTGCGGCCTGTGCGCGGCGCGCCGCCCGTGGTCGGTGCGCGCGCTCGTTTCGCTGGGCGCCTCGCGCGTGGGCGCGGGACGCGGCACCGGCGAGGTCGCCAAGGATCTGGCCGGCATGATCGACCACACGCTGCTCAAGGCGGACGCGACGGCCGAGGATCTGCGCAAGCTCTGCGAGGAGGCCCGCACGTACGGCTTCGCGACCGTGTGCCTGAACTCGTCGAACGTGCGGCGCGCCAAGACGCTCCTGGCCGGCAGCGCGGTCAAGGTCGTCGCCGTCGTCGGCTTTCCGCTCGGCGCGATGGCGCCGTCGGCCAAGGCCTTCGAGGCGCGCGATGCGGTGCGCGCGGGCGCCGACGAAATAGACATGGTCATCAACCTCGGCGCGCTCAAGTCGCGCGACTACGAGACGGTGCTTTGCGACATCGAGAAGGTGGTCGAGGCCGCGTGCGGTCGTCCGGTCAAGGTCATCCTCGAGACCGGCGCGCTCACCGACGACGAGAAGGTCGCCGGCTGCACGCTCGCGAAGCTGGGAGGCGCCGCGTTCGTGAAAACGTCGACGGGCTTTGGCCCGGGCGGCGCGACAACCGAGGACATCGGGCTCATGCGCCGCGTCGTGGGCGAGGAGATGGGCGTCAAGGCGTCGGGCGGCGTGCGCACGCGCGAGGACGCCGACAAGATGGTGCGTGCGGGCGCCGATCGCATCGGCGCGAGCGCGTCGGTCGCGATCGTCACGGGCACGAAGACCGCCAAGACCGGCTATTAGTGCCGCGCGCCGTCCTGATCGTGCTCGACGGCGTCGGCTGCGGCGCGGCGCCGGACGCGGCTTCGTATGGAGACGCGAACGCCAATACGCTGGCGCACACGGCGACGGCGGTCGGCGGGCTGCACCTGCCGAACCTCGCCGCGTGGGGGCTCGGCCGCATCACGGCGATCGACGGCGTGCCGCCGGCGCCTTCGCCGCGCGCCGCCGTCGGGCGCATGCGCGAGGCGTCGGCCGGCAAGGACACGACGACCGGCCACTGGGAGATGTGCGGGCTGGTCACGCGCGAGCCGTTCGCGACCTTCCCGCGCGGATTTCCGGCCGAGCTGGTCGACGCGTTCACGCGCGCGGTCGGCCGCGGCGTGCTCGGCAACAAGGCGGCGTCGGGTACGGCGATCATCGATGAGCTCGGCGCCGAGCACCTGCGCAGCGGCAAGCTCATCCTCTACACCAGCGGCGACAGCGTCTTTCAGATCGCCGCCCACGGCGACGTCGTTCCGGTGAGTGACCTCCACGCGATCTGCGAGAAGGCGCGAAGACTCTGCGACCCGTGGCGCATCGCCCGCGTCATCGCGCGGCCGTTCGTCGGCGAGCCCGGAGCGTTCCGCCGCACCTACGATCGCCGCGACTTCGCGATGCCGCCGCCCGGCGAGACGCTGTGCGATCGGCTCGCGGCCGCGGGAGTGCCCGTCGTCGGCATCGGCAAGATCCCCGACATCTTCTCGGGCCGCGGCATCGCCGAGGCGATCCATACCGAGGGCAACGCCGACGGGCTGCGCGCGACGCTCGCGGCGATGGAGCGCCTTTCGTCGGGTCTCATCTTCACCAACCTCGTCGACTTCGACATGCTCTACGGCCACCGCCGCGATCCGGCGGGCTTCGCGCGGGCGCTTTGCGAGCTTGACGCGGCGCTCCCCGAGCTCGAGCGGCGGATGCGCCCTGGCGATTGGGTCGCGCTCTCCGCCGATCACGGCACCGATCCGACCGCGCCGGGAAGCGATCACACGCGCGAGCACGTGCCGGTGATCGTGCGCGGCGGCCGCGCGACCGACCTCGGCACGCGCGCGACCTTCGCCGATCTCGGCCAGACGCTCGCCGAGCACTTCGGCGCCGGCCGGCTCGACGCCGGCGAGAGCTTCCTCGGCGAGATCCAACCGCTGCCCGAATTGACGGCGTAGCGCCAGGAGCCGTTGGTTGCCGAGTGTGAAGAAGTAGAATAAAAATCCACGCTGAAACTACCCATGATCTCCACCTCGCCCGCGAAAAACAGACCTCTTACGATTGCGCCCGCCAGGGGAAAGCTCGCCGTCCTGACGCCTGGGATGGGCGCGGTGGCGACGACGAGCAAAACTTCACGGTGAATGCCATCCTCGAC
>JBBTFH010000203.1:0-8407 GCA_038041915.1 Myxococcota bacterium | reverse complement strand
GCGCAGCCGCAGCCGTCGTCGCCGGGTGGCGCCGTCTGGGCCGCGTCGGGTGAGGCGTCGGGCAGAATCGCGATCGCGCCGGCGTCGGCCGCGGCGGGAGCGCCGCCGTCCGCGGGCGCGGTCGCGCCGATCCATGTCGCGGTGAAGGCGTCCCAGGGCTCGGCGCATATCTTCGCGACGCACGCGCTCGGTCCCGCGATGCGGCTCCAGTCGAGCGCCGATTCCCAGGAAACGCCGTCGTCGGTCGTGCGCGCGACGAGACCGAGCGTGTCGTCGGGCGCGGGCAGGCACGCGAGCACCGCGTTTCCCGACGCGGCCAGGCAGCGCGCGCGCGGCAGGCCGGGGACGGGCTCCCACGATTGCCCGCCGTCGGTCGAGCGGCGCAGGCCGCCTTCGATCGACGCCACCCAGATCGATCCGTCGGGGCGGATGGCCGCGCCGGTCATCGCGTCGTCGTCGAGCGTGAGCAGCGTTTCGCTCGACGCGCCACCGTCGTCGCTCATGAGCAGCGCGTCGTCGAACGTGCAGAAGCCGAGGCCGCGCTTTCGCAGGAGCACGCAGTTCGGCAGCAGCGGGTCGACGCCGGCGATCCCGAGCGAGCCGCCGTCGAAGGACTCCGTTTCGATCCAGCTCTCGCCCGCGTCGTCGCTGCGAAAGAGCATCTGCCCGCCGCTCGGACCGAAGGCGCCGGCGGTCGCGTACACGGTCAACCCGTCGGCGGCGGCCGCGACGCTGCCGAAGACGTAATTGTCGCTCGTCAGCGTCGTCAGTGAAAAGTCGACGCCGTCGTCGCTGCGCAGCACGCCCAGCGGATCGCTGCCCGAGTCGGTCGTCGCGAAGAGCGTCGCCGGCGGCAGGATCGTCATCGACGCAACGTGGCGCGCGGCGACGTCCTCGTCGCTCGCCGCCGACCAGACGCAGCCGTCCTCGCTGCGGTAGAGGCCAATCGGCGTGCGCGTCGCCAGCAGCGCGCCGCCGGGCAAGAGCGCGACGGTCGGCGTGGCCGGCGTCGGCTGCAGGCCGTTCTCGGTGGTCACCAGGCCCATCGCCTGCGGGCACACGACCGCGAAGCTTTCGCCGCCGTCGCGCGAGAGCAGCAGGCCGAAGTTGGTGACGACCACCAGCGGCGACGCCTCGTCGGCGGGGAAGCGCACGGCGTACGCCCGCGGCGCGTCGGGCTCTTCGCACGGCACGTCGGAGCCGCCGCCTTCGCCCTTGGCGAGCGCGGTGCTCGCGACGAGCACAGCCGCGAGCGCGGCGCAACGGGAGAAGCTCACGCCCGCATCATAGACGTGGCTCGACGTGGAATGCGACTTGACGAGCTGCGGCTCGCGAGTAACATTACTTCCATGGCACTCGTGCACAAGCGACCCACGACCATCGCGCTCGATCCGAAGCTCGACGCGCTGTTGACGCGCGCCGCGCGCGCGCGCGGCGTGTCCCGGGCGGAGTTCGTGCGGCAGCAGCTCGCGCTCGTCCTCGAACAGCACCGCGAGCATCCGAAGCCGCGGTCGGCGGGGGTTGTCCGCCGGCGGTTGCGTGAGCGCGGTGACGAGGAGGAGCTGTTCGGCGGGCGATGAGCGAGCCCGCGCTCATCTGCGACACGGGCGCGCTGCTCGAATACGTCTCGTCGAGGTCGCCTGACCACGGGGCGTTCCGCGCGGCGATCGACGCCGCCCGGACGCGGTACGTGCCGGGTCTGGTGCTCGCGGAGGTCGATTACTTCCTTCGGGACGAGCGGGAGGCGATGCGGGCTCTTCTCGATGACCTTCGCGAGGGCGCTTTCACGTACGCGGAGCCGACGTTGCCGCTGCTATTGCGAGCAGCCGCCATCGATCGAGCCTACGCGGATCTCGGGATTGGTCTCGTGGACGCCTCGATCGTCGCTCTGGCCGAACTGGTCGGCGTGACGCGGATCGCCACCCGCGACGTGCGGCACTTCACGGCCGCGCGGCTGCGAGACGGTCGCGCGTTCGATCTGGTCGTGCGGCCATCGCGACTGCAAAAGCCCCCTCGCCGCGGAAAGCAACGGTAGGCCACCAGCGCGGCGAGGCCGAGCAGACTGCACGGCGCCTCCGCGCGTCGTGCCGCGAGCACGCACCCGCAACCTTTTGCTTCGGCTTGCGTGGGCGCGCTCACGTCGCTGGCGCCCGCGTCGCTCGCGCTCGCATCGCCGTCGCCCGCGGGCGGCGCGCCGATCCACGTTTCGCGAATCACCTCCCAGTGCGCGGCGCACGCGTCGGCGAGGCACTCGGGCGGGCCCGCGATGCGATCCCAGGTCAACCAGGGCTGCCAGGTCTCGCCGTCGTCGGTCGTTCGCGCGACGAGGCCGAAGCCCTGGTCGGGCGTGGGCAGGCAGGCAAGGACTGCGTCGCCCTTCGATGCGAGGCAGCGCGCGGCGGCCGGACCACCCGCGCTCTGCCAGGTCTCGCCGTCGTCGCGCGAGACGCGCACGCCACCGGCCAACGTTGCCACCCACGCCGAGCCGTCTTCGCGCAGGAGCGCGCCGGTGATCGGGTCGACAGACGAGGCGAAGACGACGCGCGAGGTCGCGCCGCCATCGTCGCTCAGCACGAGCTCGTCGGTGAACTCGCAGTAGCCACGGCCGCGCTGGCGGAGCAGCAGGCGCAGCGGATCCGCGCCATCGACGGCCGCGATGCCGAGGCCCGTCACGTCGAAGGTCGCCGACAGCTCCCAAGTTTCGCCCGCGTCGTCGCTCGCGAACAGGCGCTGCTCGGCGCCGGCGAGCGTGCCGGCCGTCGCGTAGACGCGGTCGCCGGAGCTGGCGACGCTGCCCGGCACAAGATCGCCCGCGCCGAGCACCAGAAGCGTGAGCGCGAGCCCGTCGGCGCTGCGCAGCACGCCGAGCGGATCGATCCCGAAGGTCACGGCGAGAAACACCGTGCCGGCCGGAGACACGCTCATCGCGCCGAGGCGGTGCTGCCACACGTACGCGTCGGTCACGAGCGGCCAGGCGCAGCCGTCCTCGCTGCGAAAGAGGCCGCCGGGCATCCGCGTCGCCAGGACGACGCCGCCGGGGAGCAGCGCGACGGTCGGCGTCAGCGCGCTGGGCTGCAGGCCGTTGGGCTGGCGGTTGAGCTCGAGCGCGTCGGGGCACACGAGCTCGAAGCGCTCGCCGCCGTCGCGTGAGAGCAGCAGGCCGAAGTTGGTCGCAACCACCAGCGGCGACGCCTCGTCGGGCGGGAAGCGCACGGCGTAGGCGCGCGGGGCGTCGGTCATCTCGCACGGCACGTCGGCGCCGCCGCCTTCACCCTTGGCGAGCGCGGCGCGCAGCACCAGCAGCGTGACGAAGGCGCGCCTCACAGGCCGAGGAACGCGAGCAGCGCGCCGAGATCCTCGTCGGAGAGCGCCTCGCGCGAGAACAGCGGCATGTTGCCGCCGACCAGGAAGAACTGGCCGTGCCGCACTTTCTCGACCACGACCAGCGCCGGCTCGATGCCGGGGAAGTCCTTGTCGTAGCCATCGGTCCACTCGGGCAGCACGATGTCGTCGCCGGCGAGCGTCGGGTGCGCGAGGCGCCCGTCGCCGGTGTGCGCCGCGCCGTGGCAGCCAAGGCACGCGGCCTGGTAAACGGCCTCGCCGCGGGAGGGAGCGCCGCGCGCGGGCAGCGAGATGTTCTCGACGACGGTGAGCGGCAGCGCCGCGGAGGGACGCGTGGGGGAAAGCGCGACCAGCCAAGCGTAGAGAGCGCGCGCGTCCACCGACGCGGGATCGATCGGCACGCCACCCATGAAGTACTGCACGCAGAAGTTGGTCGCCGAGAGTAGTGATCGCTCGTAGCCGCCCCACCACGACGCGCGAAACGCCGAGTCGATCAGCGAGTAGCCCGGGTAGAGGTCCGTGTCGCCGTCGTCAGTGGCGTGGCAGGTCGTGCAGGCGAAGGGATTGCCGACTCCTCCGAGCGCGGGATCGTCGCCCAGCGCCGCGCCGATTTCGACGGCGCTTTGCGGTTGCGCATCGTCGCCGCAGCCGGTGGCGAGGAGCGCCATGGCGGCGAAGCGCTTCACGGCGGGTTAATGCCCAGCCCCGGATAGACCAGCACCGCGCCGTCGGGAAAGACGCCGACCGGGACGACGGCCTCGACCTTGCCGCCCGGCCGCAGCGAGTCGAAGAAGACGAACGTGCCCGGATCGGCGCGGTTGCCCTCGCACACGAGATAGCCGGGGCCGTCGTCGCCTTCCGGTCCCGCGAGCAGCATGTGGCCGGCGCGGCAGTCCGCGGCCGCGAGGGTTTGGCGCTCGGCGACCTCGCAACTCGCGGCGTCGATCCACGCGAGGTCGGTCGCGTCGGCGCCCTGCACCGGCAGCACGAACGTCGCGCCGTCGTCGAGGAATTTCCCGAAGTAGGGCTGGCCGCCGACCTGCACGATGCACTCGGTGTCGATCGCGCGCTTTGCCGGATCGAGCACGCGCAGCTCGCCGGTGCCGAGGTTGGCGATCCACACGCGCCCGTCGGCGGGCGAGACGTGGACGCTGTTCGGGAGATAGCGGGCGTTGGGCGGCGGCACGACATCGGGCGCCACGGGCACGCGGGTCACTTCGAACGTTTCGGTATCGACGATTGCGATCTGGTCGCCGTTGTAGCAGGCAACGTAGAGTTGCGAGCCGTCGGCGGAGAGGCGGATGCCGTGCGGCGTCGGGCAGACGGTCGGCCGTGCGATCTCCTCGAACGTGGCGGCGTCGAGCACGGCGATGGTCGCGTAGGTCTCCTCCTCGGGCTCGCCGGCGTCAATGGCCTCGATGACGCGCAGCAGATCGAAGTGGCTGACGTATGCGCGCGTGCCTTCGGCATTGACGGTCACATCGCCGGGGCTGCGGTCGACGCGGTGGCTGGCCGAGAGCGCCATCGTGGCCGTGTCGAGCATCAGCGCGTATCCGTCGGCGGCGCCGGTGCCGTGCGCGCCGTGCGGCCCCGACCCGCTGCCCTGCACGAAGTTCGAGATGCCGACGAAGAGGCGCGTGCCGTCGGGGCTCACGGCGTCGTGGTGCGGCCCCTCGCGCTCGACCGGGTTCAGCCCCACGGGCAGGTCGCCCAGGCTCGCGCGCGCCGCCAGATCGACGATCGAGAGCGAGTCGCCGTAGTTGTTGGTGACGATCGCGGCACCGCCCGCGGGCACGTTTTTCCAGAACGGCGCTTCGGGGAAGGCCGCGCCGTCGGGGTAGCCCGTGACGAGAGAGCCGGGCTCGTCGATGCAGCCGAGCGCCGCCGCGAGCGCGAGGAAACTACGCCTCACTTGGCTATCGAGAAGGCGCGGTCGGTGGTCGCGCGCACCGGGCCTTCGGTCACGACGTTGTTGCTGAGATAGGCCCACGTGACGCGCGCCGTGCGTGCGCCGCCCGCGGCCACGACCGCGTCCCACTCGTCGCCCGAGAGCGGCCATTCGTTGCCGGTCGTGTCTCCGGTCGTGATGAAGGCGAGCGGGCACTTTTCGATCGAGACGTCGATCTCGGCGAGGAACACGTCGTCGGTGGTCACGCCCCCGTGGTGGCGGCGAGCGCCCTGCGAACCGATTTTCTGGATCTCCCACGTCAGCGTCGGCGGCTCGTCGGAAGCAAGGAAGGTCTCGCCTTCCGCGGGCACGAGAAACCGCGGCGACTCGGCATCGTCGACCGTGACGCGATCCTTCTCGATCGCCGTCGCGATCGCGCGCCACGCCTCGTCGGAGACGAGCGGATCGCCGTCCTTGTCGTCGATCGCGTAGCGCGGCTCGCAGCCCTCGCCCTCGGATTCGCCCTCGTGCGCGACGTCATGAGCGTCTTCCGAGCCGCACGCGGCGATGAGGACCGATGGGAGGAAGATCACGCTCAGCGTCGATTCGAAGCGCATGACGCGAGATGCTAGCACGGGACGCGCTTCAATCAACCGGCGGGCAGGACGCGCGACGGGTCACGGAGAGTTCAATGAAGTCGTACTCGTTGCTGCCCTTGTTGTGGACGTTCCACAGCACGCGCGTGCCCTTGGGCGCGTCGAGCGGCGCGGCGATCGTTCCGTAGAGCAGGCCACCCGTCGACGGCAGCGCGAGCGTCGTCTGGGCGATTGTCTCGTCGCCGAGAACGACGGAGGTCTCGGCCTCGGTCGCGCCGGCGAACGCGTCCTGCGAGTAGTACCAGACGCGGTAGGCCAGCGGCTCGCCCGCCTCGACGCCGACGCGCGAAGGCTGCTCGACGGTCGCCCAGTTGCACGACGCGGTCTGGACGGCCAGCGCCGGCTCGCCGCCGACCGTCAGCGCGTGGACGTCGTCTTCGCCGCACGGCGGCGCGTCCTTGTCGGAGTCGACGCCGAGGTGGGTCAAGAGCCGGCTGACCTGAAGCTGCTGGCGGGCCACCGTGCGCTCGCTGAACCCGCGATGCTCACGGAGAAATGCCAGGTACTCAGCGAGGCCCGGGCCGAGTGGGGTCGCCGGCACTACCGCCTCAGCGAGCAGCCCATCGGGGCGGAGCTGCTCGAACAACAGCGCGATCGGCCTGCGCCAGAAACCCCGCTTCAGGCGGCCCCCCTCGCGCAGCTTCCGGCCGGCGCTCGCCTCGATGAGGAAGGCCTCGACATGGTCCTCGCACAGCTTTCCGATCTCTATCGCGCCCCTCTGCACATAGTGGCCGAATGCGCGGCAGATCGAGAGATACTGGTCCCTTGTCGATCTCGGGTAGCCCTCGCTCTCGAGCTTCCGCGCGAACAGTACGAGCGCCGGCCCGAGTGGCGAGGGCTCGGTCCCTTGATGCTCCTTGACTTGCATCCCCAAATGCATACCATTATTGAGATGGCAGGTGCCAGGCTGTATTGGACGCTCGTTTTTACGGACGACAGTCTCGAGCACCTCGCGGAGCGTGGAATCGATGCGGACGACGTGGCAGATGCTGTTTTTGGCCGACACGGACCAGTGCGGGTGCGGCGCGGTGGGCGCGGGAAGGACGAGCGGTGGTTCGTGGTGGGTCCGCTCGGCGGAGGTGACTTGCTCACCTGCGTTCTGCGCGCCGCCTTGCCACGCGATCTTGAGGCGAAAGGAGCCTTCGTGATCCCACCAACCGGATTGCCGGAGGATCCGGCGTCATTCACCGAATCGATGCGTCTTTGTGTCAGCGCGCGGGTCTCCGACGGCGACGAAGCCCGCAGTTACCGCGCCTGGCGCCAGAGTAAAGGAGGACGATGATGCATGCCAAAAAGAGCAAAATCCCTAAATTCCGAAGCGACCAGGAGGAGCGCGAGTTCTGGAGCAAGCACAGCGTCGAGGAGTTCCACGGTGCGCTCGAGGATCTCGACGTCCAGATCCACCCCACCCGAACCGAACAGATCGCCCTGCGCCTGACGAAGGAGGACGTGACAGCGCTCCGCGCACTGGCGAAGAGGCGCGGCGTTGGTCATACGACCCTTGCTCGGAGTGTCCTTGAGCAGTGGCTCGAGAGGACCCGCGAAAAGCATGCTTCGTAGGCGGGTCCGTTCGCGGAACGTGGCGATCATCGCAACGTTCTGCAAACGGAATTCCTCGTCGCTCACTGTGCCAAGAGACCACTTATGTGGCGTAGACGGCCATTCTTGCCGAGGAGCAGCGCTGGCCGCTGGCCCTCGGCACCACATAAGACGGGTCGCACCATGAGTTCTGTTATGGAGAGCTCCCCATAACAGGACGGTTTCACCTGCTATGGACGGTTCGCGGCTTTACTTTCCAGCCGCATTTGAATGCCTGGGCCGTGAAGGCGAGCAGCGCCTTGATCAGAAAGCCGAGATCGAACAGGTAGTTCTTGTGCTCGTCGGACATGTTTATGGTGACCCCAGGAGGCCACGGAGCACCCAGATCACGCTCAGCGTCGATTCGAAGCGCATGAAGCGAGAAGCTAGCACGCTACTCGACCTCCGGGCACGGCGCGCGACGGGTCACGGAGAGTTCAATGAAGTCGTACTCGTTGCTGCCCTTGTTGTGGACGTTCCACAGCACGCGCGTGCCCTTGGGCGCGTCGAGCGGCGCGGCGATCGTTCCGTAGAGCAGGCCACCCGTCGACGGCAGCGCGAGCGTCGTCTGGGCGATTGTCTCGTCGCCGAGAACGACGGAGGTCTCGGCCTCGGTCGCGCCGGCGAACGCGTCCTGCGAGTAGTACCAGACGCGGTAGGCCAGCGGCTCGCCCGCCTCGACGCCGACGCGCGAAGGCTGCTCGACGGTCGCCCAGTTGCACGACGCGGTCTGGACGGCCAGCGCCGGCTCGCCGCCGACCGTCAGCGCGTGGACGTCGTCTTCGCCGCACGGCGGGCGTGACATCGTGCCGCCACCGCCGTCGCCGCCGTCAGGGGCCGGCGGCGGATCGAAGGGATCGTCTTCGGGAGCCACCAGCGTCCAGCGCGCGTGATCGACCAGCGAGAGCTTCTCCTCGCACAGCACGGCGTCCGAGACCGCGGC
>JBBTFH010000202.1:5245-16822 GCA_038041915.1 Myxococcota bacterium | reverse complement strand
CCGGCTTGCGCGGCAGAAACCCCAGAAAGCGGAACTGGTCGGTCGGCAGCCCCGAGCCGACCAGCGCCACCAGCGCGGCGCTCGGCCCCGGCACGACCTCCACCGTCACGCCCGCGCCCGCGCATGCGCGCACGAGGCGGAAGCCCGGATCCGAAACCAGCGGCATCCCCGACTCGGAGATGAGCGCGACGATCTTGCCCTCGCAGAGCTGCCGCAAGAGGTCGCCCGAGCGCCGCGCCTCGTTGCCGTCGAAGTAGCTCACGGTCGGCTTGTGCAGCGCGAGGTGCGAGAGCAGCGCCCGCGCCGTGCGCGTGTCCTCGGCGGCGACCAGGTCCGCCTGGCCGAGCGCGCGCGCCGCGCGCGGCGAGAGATCGCCGAGGTTGCCGATGGGCGTGCCGACGACCAGGAGCTTGCCGCTTCGCTCGATCATTCCTCCCCCGCGGCGATCTCGACCGCCTCGCCCAGTTCGGCGCGCAGGTACTCGCGCAGGCGCTCGAGCAGGCGTTTTTCGATCTGCCGCGCGCGCTCGCGCGTGACGCCGTACTTCTGGCCGATCTCGGCCAGCGTCTTGGGCTCCTCGCCGAGCAGCCGCTCCTCGAAGATCGTGCGGTCGCGTCCCTGCAACGTCGCGCCAAACGTCTCGAGCTTCCCGCGCAGCAGTCTTTGGAACTCCTCCTGCTCGACGGCGCGGTCGGGCCCCTCGGAGGTCGCGCGGATGGCGTCGAGCCGCGTCCCGTCCTCGCCCTCGTGCACCGGCGCGTCGAGCGACGCGTCCGAGGCCTGCAACCGCCCCTGCATCTGCACGACGTCGGCCTCACTCACGTCGAGGTGCTCGGCGAGGAGCCGCGGCCCGGGATCGATCCCGAGCCGCTCGAGCTTCTCGCGCTGCTTCTTCAGGTTGTAGAAGAGGCGCCGCTCGGCCTGCGAGGTGCCGACCTTCACGAGCCGCCAGTTCGCCATGACGAACTTCAGGATGTAGGCGCGAATCCACCACGCCGAGTAGGTCGTCAGCTTCACGCCGCGCTCCGGATCGAAGTGGCGCACCGCGTGCATCAGGCCGACGTTCCCCTCCTGCACCAGATCGAGCAGGTTGCCGTAGGCGCGGCGGTACTCGCGCGCGATCTTGACCACGAGCAGCAGGTTCGCGGTGACCAGCCGGCGCGCCGACTCGACGTCGCCGGTCAGGCGATAGTGCCGCGCGAGCCGTCGCTCCTCCTCGGGAGCGAGCAAGGGGAAGCGGCGGGCCTGCTGGACGTACGCCCGCAGCGCGTCGTAGCGGGCGAGGCCGCGCTCGCCCTGCGCCTCGCTCGGCGCGGGCTCGAGCTCCTCCTCCGCCAGCACGATCTCGTCGGACACTCCTTGCACGATAGTGCCGAGGGTATGGGCCAGCAAGTGGAGGGCTGTTCTGCTAGTGAGAAGAATCGTCGCATGGCGCGAGCGTTCTTGGGTTGCGGGCGTCGCCCGCGCTGGGCTAGTGTCGCGGGGTGAATCGACGAGCCGGGGAAAGCGTCCGAGCGAGCATGCGCGTCGCGTCCGCGGTCCTCGCCGCGCTCTTGTCCATCGGGCAGCTCGCCGCGCTCGTGCACCGGATCGCCGAGCCGCACCGGACCTGCGAGCACGGCGAGGTGACGCACGCCTCTTCGGGCCCGGCGGCCGTGCCCGGACGCATCGTGCCGGGCGAGCCGGAGCGCGAGCACAACCACGGCTGCGCGCTGCTCTTCTTCGCGTCCGCGGCGGCCGTCGCGGACGTCATC
The DNA here is from genome assembly GCA_038041915.1 of Myxococcota bacterium. Lineage (GTDB taxonomy): Bacteria > Myxococcota_A > Polyangia > JBBTFH01 > JBBTFH01 > JBBTFH01. The sequence continues at coordinate 15,068 of JBBTFH010000202.1, read as the reverse complement.
GGCGCCGCGTTGCCACACGCTCACGACGCCGCTCTCGCGCGCCTCCCCGCGCGCGACGTGCCGTCTTCGCATCCTCTCGAAGTCGCACCCTCGCGTGGTCCTCCGCTGCGCGCGCCCTTCGCGTAATCGCTCCGTTCCAACAACGAAACGCAAGGAGGTTCCCATGCGCGTAATCTGCGCGATGGCCGTCGCGGCGGTCGCGGCGGCCCAAGAGGCCCGGAAGGCCGAGCCGCCCGTCCCAACGCCGGCGAATGACGAGGAGACGAAGGCGCTCGATCAGCGAATCGACGCGCTCGAGCGCGAAGTCCAAACCCTTCGGCTGCGCGCCGAGGATGTGGACAGCGAGGCGCCGCCAGCGGCGGCCGCGACGACGGCGCCGTCGGCCAACGTCTTCAACCCGACGATCACGGCGATCGGCAACGGCGTCTACCGCTGGGACGATCGACCCGTCCTCACCGACGACGGCGCTCGCATCGACCGCCGCTTCCTCTTGCGCGATGTGGAGCTCGACATGCGCGCGGCCGTCGATCCGTTCGCCGACGGCTTGGCGATCGTGGCCTTCGCGCAAGAGGCTCCCGACGAGTTCGCGGTGGAGGTGGAGGAGACCTACGTGACGATCAAGAGCCTCCCCGTCCGGGGATTGGAGCAGCCGCCGCTCGGCCTGAAGCTGCGCGTCGGCCGCTTCCTAACCGAGACCGGGCGGATCAACCGCCTCCATACGCACGACCTGCCGCACACGCAGCGACCGCTCGCCGTCACGACGTTCCTCGGCGACGAGGGGTTCGCCGGCGAGGGGGCGTCCGCGCAAATGTTCGTGCCATTTCCCTTCGACGACGAGTCGGCGGTCGAGCTCACGGCGCAGGCCGTTCGCGGCGGCGGCTCGGCAATCGCCGCGGGCGGAACCAACGAGCCCGCGTACGTCGCCCACCTGCGCTGGTTCCGCACCTTCGCGGACGCGCACTCGGTCGATCTCGCCGGCATCGCGCACGAAGGCGCGCTCCGGCCCGACGGCGGCGCGCGCGTCTGGCTCTTTTCCGCCGACGCGCTCTACAAGTGGAAACCGCTGCGCGGCGGCGAGTTCCGCTCGTTCGTGCTCGCTGGGCAGGCGTTCTGGGCGCGCACCACGCGCGGGGACGAGCGGCCGCGCGGCTGGTTCGCCTGGGCGCAGGTGCAGCCGCTGCGCTCGATCTACCTCGGTGGGCGCTACGACCAGACCAGCGCGGTCGACGACGACGCGTTTCGCCGCAGGGCCGCCTCCGGTTACGTCTCCTGGTACACGAGCGAGTTCCTTCGCCTGCGCGGCGGCTACGAGCGGCGCGTCGGCGATCTCCTGGAGGAGAACGGACGCGACTCGGTGTTCTGCGAGATCAACTTCGTCTTCGGCTCGCATCCGAGCGAGCCGTTCTGGGTGAACCGATGAGGGGCAAGATCGGAGGGAGCGTGCTGGCGCTGATGTCGGCGCTGGTGGCGAAGGAGGGGGAATCAAGGCCCAAGGTCGCGTGTACGCTGCCCACGATCGAGGCCATAGCGCGCGAGATCGGCGGCGACCGCATCGAGACGTTCAGCCTCGCCGCCGGCGATCAGGATCCGCACTTCGTCTCGCCCACGCCGTCGCTGATGAACCGCGTGCGCTCGGCCGGTGCGCTGCTCGAGCTCGGTATGCAGCTCGAGATCTGGGCCGACGACGTCGCCAACGGCTCGGGCAACCCGAAGCTCTTCCGCGGCGCCGCCGGGCGCGTCGCCGTCGCCTCCGGAATCCCCAAGCTGGAGGTGCCCGCGGTGCTCAGCCGGGCACAGGGCGATATCCACCCCGAGGGTAATCCCCACCTATGGCTCGATCCGATGCGCGCGAAGATGATGGCTGAGAACGTCGCGAAGGCGCTCGCGACGATCGCGCCCGGGGACGCCTCGTACTTCGCGGAGCGCAAGAAGGACTTCCAGCAGCGCGTCGACCGCGCCTTCTTCGGCGACGACCTGCTCGCGCTGGTCGGCACGCGCAAGCTTTCGCGCCTCGTCCTTGACGGGAGCCTGCACCAGTTCCTCGACACCACGGAGCTCGACGGCAAGAAGCTGCGCGAAAGAACCGGCGGCTGGCTCGCGCGCGCCGCGTCGCTGCGCGGCCGGAAGGTCGTCGAGTTCCACCGCGTGTGGGCGTACTTCGCGCAGGCCTTCGGGATGACGATCGTCGGCGACGTCGAGGAGAAGCCCGGTATCCAGCCCGGCCCGCGCCACCTCGAGGAGCTGTCGGGCGCTATCCGGCGCGAAGGCGTCACGCTCGTGCTCGTCGACAACTTCTACGATCCGGGGTCGGCGCGGCGCGTGGCGCAGGGCGGCGGCGCGCGCGTGGTCGTGCTGCCGAGCCAGGTCGGCGGCGAGAAGGGCGTGGCGACCTACTTCGACCTGATCGATCACATTGTCGGCCGGCTGACGGCGCGGCCATGAGCGCTCGTGCGGAGGTGCGCCCATGACGTGGATGCTCGCGCCGCTGGCGATGTGCCTCGTGGTCGCAGGCATCCACTGCTATCTCGGGCTGCACGTCCTCGAGCGCAAGGTCATCTTCGTCGACCTCGGCCTCGCGCAGATTGCCGCGCTCGGAACGACCTGCGCGGTCGTTCTCGGTTACGAGCCCGATCGCCCCGCCGATGCGCTCCCGATCTTCCTCTTCTCGCTCGGCTTCACGGTGCTCGGCGCCGCGGTCTTCGCGGTCGCGCGCATGCGGCGCGACCGGGTTCCGCAGGAGGCGTTCATCGGCATCGTCTACGCGACCGCTTCGGCGCTGGCGGTGCTGCTGATGGCGCGCGCGCCCGGCGAGGGCGAGCACATCAAGCAGATGCTCGTCGGCAACATCCTGCTCGTGACCTGGCCGCAGGTCGCCACGACCGCCGCGATCTACGCCGCCGTGGGCGCGCTTCACCTCGCGCTGCGCCGCCCGTTCCGGGAGATCTCGCAGGATCCCGAAGCCGCCGCCGCGCGCGGGCGGCGCGTGCGCGCGTGGGACTTCGTCTTCTACGTCTCGTTCGGCGTGGTCATCACGCGCTCGGTGCCGATCGCCGGCGTGCTGCTGGTGTTTTCGTACCTGGTCGTGCCGGCGACCTGCGCGGCCATGCTCTGCGACCGGTTCCGCGCGCGCCTGGCGGTCGCGTGGGTGGTCGGCATGCTCGCGAGCGCCGGCGGGATCGCGCTCTCGTACCAGAGCGACCTGCCGACCGGCCCGTCGGTCGTCGCGTGCTTCGCCGCGCTGCTCATCCTCGTCGCCTGCGCCCGGCACGTGGCCACGGCTACGCACCGCCCGGCCGCGCTCGCGCGCGTCGCCGCCGGCCTCGCCGCAATCGCGCTGCTGCTCGGCGGCCTGCGCCTGCTCGAGAAGCGCGGCGACGAGCATGTCCACGAGGCCGAGTTCCAGCAGCTCATAGCCGCGCTGCGCAGCCCCGACGACAACGTCGCGATCGACGCCATCCACCACCTCGCCGAGCGGCGCGATCCGCACGCCGTGCCGCTGCTGGTCGCGCGGCTGCACGACGATCCGTCCGAGCGGCTGATCGAGCACATCGCCGCCGCGCTGCCCGAGTTCCGCGACCGGAGCGTCGTGCCCGCGCTCGAGGCGGTCGTCGGGCCCGCGGGACGAGATCTCGATCCGTTCCTCCGCATCGAGGTCGCGCGCGCTCTCTTGCGAATCGGTGCGCCGTCGGGCTTCGGCGCGATCGTCCGCGCGCTCGAGGACGAGGAAGCGCCGGTGCTGGTCGCGAAGAAGGCGGCCGAGCTGCTGCGAGAGATGCGCGGCGACGACTTCGGCCTCGCCGGAGCGCTCACGCCCGAAGCGCGCGGTGTGGCGATCGCGCGCCTGCGCGCCTGGTGGGCGCAGGCCAAGGGGCGCGTCCGCTGGCGGGCCGAGCTTCGCCGCTTCGAGTGACGTGATATCGATCGTCCGTGCCCGCGTTCTTCCTCCACGTCACCGCCATGGAGCTGGTCGCGAAGCGCCCCGGCCTGCCCGAGCGCTTCCGCGCGGCCTTCGAGCGCGAGCCCGGCGCGATGCGGCTCGGCTCGATCTTCGTCGACCTGCCGTACCTCGAAAACTTTCCGCTACAACTCGCCCGCCACTACACCGGCGCGGTCACGTTCGCGCAGCCGTGGGGACAGATCTTCCACACGCGCGCGACCGGCTCGCTCGGATTGGCGCTGATCGAAGCGCTGCGCCGCGAGCACGGGCTCGGGCGCGAGGGCAGCGATCGCGCGATCGCGTTCATCGGCGGCTTCCTCTCGCACCATGCCTTCGACCGGACGATCCATCCTCTCGTGCGCGCGCACGTCGAGCGCGATCTCGCGACGCGCGGCGGGCACCCCAACCGCTGGCACCAGCACTGCGAAAAATGGCAGAGCCTGTTCTTCCACCGCGATCACGCCGGCCGCGACTGCATGGGCACGCGCCATTTCGACGAGCGCGCCCGCACGTTCCCCGGTGCGCGCCTGCTCTCGCCGAGCCTTCCCGACGATCTCTTCGAGACGATCGAGAGCGCCAGCCTGACGGTGCACGCGCGAGCGCCCGGACGGCGACAGATCGGCTCGTGGCTACGCTGGGCGCGCGTCTACGCGCGGCTGACCGCCACGCCGCTCGGCCGGCGCGAGGGCATCGCCAAGGACGGCAGCCCCATTGAGCAGCGCGTCTACTACGACGAGCCGGATTTCCCCGCCCACTTCGAGCGCGCGATCACCGCCACACTGGACGCCCTGGCCGCCGCCGCCGACGCCCTCGAGACCTCCGACATCGACGCCGCCGCCCGCGCAGCCTTCCTGCACCGCGTCCCGAACGTCGACATCAGCGTGGGGTTCTGAGCGCCGTATCCGCGCGTTCCTCGTCTTCACATCCGCGGGAATCGCCGATCGACCATCAAGATTCTATATCCATACGTCTTGACAGCGCTCTATCCGTGATTTAGCTTCATTCACTGACGGAGTTACCCGTCAATGAAATGGAGTGAATCCGATGGGATATGCATCTACCGTGGATGGCCTGCTCTCCTGGCTCGACGAACACGCCGGAAAGAAATCGTACTACGGGCCGATCAAGAGTCAGATCGCCAGATCGGCAGTTCAGGGGCTAGCCGAGAGGCTGGGGCCAAACGAGCAGCGCGACCTCGGCTACTTCGTTGCCCATCTCCCGGACCTTCTCAACGCGGCCGCGCACGGAGGAGTCACCGGCTCGTCCGCGCGCACCTACGCCTCGCGTGCGCGCGTGGCGGCCAATGACTTCATGCTCTGGCTCGAAAAGCCGTCGGAGTTTGAGAGCCAGATCCGCCAGCGCCTCGGACGGTCGGGAAGCCGGACGGCCAGAGCCACCGCCGAACGCGACGACGCCGCCGCGAAAGCGCGCCCCGAGGGAGCGGAAGCCGAGACGTTCGACTCGTTCCGCGGGACGACGCAAGTGCGGGCCGAGGACGGAGGGCTGACCGTCCGCATCCGCGACGACGCGAGCGAGGAGGACGTCGTGCGAACCGTGTTCCACCTGCTGGCGCACTTCCCGCGTCACGCCCCGCGCGTCTGGGCGCGGCTCCGGGGCGGAGGCGTGGTGCCCGACGCCGCCGAGCGCCGCCGCCATGCGGCCGACGAGATCGCGTCCCACATCCCAGGCGGTTCGAACGAGCCCTTCGACGTTCGCGCCGCGCGCGAGGAGGGTCGCGCCGGGTGAACGACCCGGCCCTGGTTCCGGACGCCTCGGTTGCGGCGAAGTGGTTCCTGCCCGACGAGGAACTGCGGGCGGGGGCGCTCGGCTTGCTCAGCGACATCGGCGCGTCGGCGGTCGCGGCGGTCGTCCCACCGCACTTCCACGTCGAGATCGCCAACGTGCTGTGGGTAGCCGTGCGTCGAAATCGTCTGACCGCCGCCGCCGCACTCTGGGCATGCGGGCAACTCGACGGTCTCGAGCTGGAAGTTCACACTCCCGACAACGTGCGAGTCGAGAGGTCCGCGCTCACGGCCGGAATAAGTCCCTACGACGCCGCCTACTTGGAGGTCGCACGTCACCTCGACGCCGTCCTCTGGACCGCCGACCAAGACCAGCTCCGCGCCGCCCTGGAACTCGGCGTGCCCGCCCGCTGGCTCGGGGAGTACCCGGCCGCAACGCGCTAGCGCCGCTACGGATCGCTCCGCATACTGACGCATGGATCTCTTCTTGCGGGGATCGGAATCCCCGCTTCTCACGGAGCAATCGGCGAGGGCGCTACAGCGGACCGCGCAGGCCGACGAGGAGCATCTCAAGCGGCTTAAGCTCGCCGGTCGCGGGGTCAGGGGCGAGGCCGATCTGCTCCAGCGCGGTCACGCCGAGCAGCGGCTTGTCGTCGGGCTCGCCGAAGATCACGTCGGTGCCCGTGACCTGGCCTGCCACGCGCACGGCGGCGATGCCCACGGCTCGCTCGATGCGAGAGCCATCCGCGAGCTTGAACCCACGCCGCGCCTGCGGGGCGATGCCGAGACTCTCGAGCACGGGCCGCGGCACGAGGCAGAGCAGCGCGCCGGTGTCGACGAGGAAGCTCAGCGAGCGCCAACGCCCCATATCGGCGGGGTTGGCGATCTCGGCGGTGACGTACGTGTAGCCCATCGCCTGCGACTCTAGCACCGATCACCGTCGCGCGCAGACTGCCGACGCGCGCTAGCGCCGCCGGCGATCGCTCCGTATACTGACGCATGGATATCTTCTTGCGGGGGCCGGAGTCCCCGCTTTCAACGGAGCAATCAATGATAAGGCGCCACGCCAAGCCTCTGCTGGTCTTCCTCGCCGCCGCGGCGGCGCTGCTGCTCACCGTCTCGCGGCGGGGCGAAGGGCCGCCCGTCACGCTCGGTCCCAGCCCGCTCGCCGCCGCCGCCGACGCCGCGCACTACGATCTCAGCAGCCTGCAGATCTTCCAGCTCTCGCTGCACCGCGTGAAGGAGAACTACGTCGATCCGACCCGCTTCGACCCCAAGAAGATGCTGCTCGCGGCCCTCGACTACGTGCAGCGTAGCGTCGCCGAGGTGATGATCGACGAGAAGCCGGGCGGCCGCGCCATCGCCGTGCGCATCGACGATGCCTCCAAAGACTTCGACATCGCGGGCGTCGACAGCCCGTGGGCGCTCTCGAGCAAGCTCAAGGAGATCTTCGCGTTCATCCAACAGCACATGCACAAGAGCAGCGACGTGCGCCCCGTCGAATACGCCGCGATCAACGGCCTGCTCTCGACGCTCGACCCGCACTCGCAACTGCTCAAGCCCGAGATCTACAACGAGATGCGCCTCTCGACCCGCGGCGAGTTCGGCGGCCTCGGCATCGTGATCGGCATCCGCAAGGGCCATCTCACCATCATCAAGCCTATCGAGGCGACGCCCGCCTCGCGCGCCGGCCTCAAGGGCGGCGATCGCATCACCAAGATCAACGACGAATCGACCGTCAACATGACGCTCACCGAGGCCGTCTCGCGCCTGCGTGGCCAGCCCGAGACCAAGGTGATGGTCTGGATCGAGCGCGCCTCCGCGGTCGCGAAGCGCTACGTGCTCACGCGCGATCGCATCACGATTCGAAGCGTCAAGTCGCGCCTGCTCAAGGGCAACGTCGCCTACGTGGCGATCGAGAACTTCCAGGGCAACACCACCGATCACCTGGTCGACGCGCTGGCGAAGCTGCGCGAGCAGGGCGCAAAGACCATCCTGCTGGACCTGCGCGGCGATCCGGGCGGGCTGCTCGATCAGGCCGTCAAGGTCGCCGACGTCTTCGTCGACCACGGCACCATCGTCACCACCGTCGGTATGGGAGGCAAGCAGCGCGAGCCCAAGCGCGCCCAGCCCGACGGTGAAGCGACCGAGTCGATGCCGATGGCGGTGCTCGTCAACGAGGGCAGCGCCAGCGCCTCGGAGATCGTCGCCGGCGCGCTCAAGAACCTCGACCGCGCCGTGATCGTCGGCCGCACGACCTTCGGCAAGGGCACCGTGCAGGTGCTCTACGACAACGACGACGGCTCCGCGCTCAAGCTCACGATCGCGCAGTACCTCACGCCGGGCGACATCTCGATCCAGCAGGTGGGCATCACGCCCGACCTGGTGACCAAGCCCGTCTGGATCGAGAAGGGCAAGCCGCTCCGCTGGCACGCCGAGGCGCGCCGCTCGACGCGCGAGGAGGATCTCGAGGAGGGCGAGCCGATGCGCGCGCAGGGCGTGCGCGCGGCCGATCGTCCGGTCGAGACCGTCTACTATCTGGAAGCGGCGCCGAAGTGGTGGGGCGAGGCAGAGGACGTGACCGACCCGGAGGAGAGCGAGGACACGCCGGAGCCCGAGGACTTCGTTGAGGACGCGGAAATTCGTCTCGCGCGCGATCTGCTGGCGCAGGCACGTCCCGTCGGACGGGGTGAGGCACCCAAGCTCGCCAGCCGCAGCGCGATCCTCGCCGCGGCGCGTCCGTTCCTCGACCGGCGTCTGATCGAGGAGACCTCGAAGCTCCAGGAGGCGCTCGCGAAGGTCGGCGTCGACTGGTCGCAGCCTCCACCGGACGCGCCGGCGACGACGCTTCTGACCACGCTCGCGACCAGCACGCCGGACGCGCGCCACGGGTACGTGGGCGCCGGCCAGACGCTCACGCTTTCGCTCACCGTCGAGAACCGCGGCGCGTCGCCCGCATTCCGCGTCCGCGCTGTCACGAAGTCGCCAAACCCCCTGTTCGACGAGCGCGAGATCTTCGTCGGCAAGGTGGAGCCGGGGCAGCAGCGCGTGGCTACTTTGGCCATCCCCGTGCCGCGTGAGTCGCTGAGCCGCGTCGACGTGGTCGAGGCGCACCTCGCCGACGCCTCGCGCGCCGACGTCGCGACCGGCCAGGCTCGCGTCGAGGTGCTCGGCCTGCCCCGCCCGCTGTTCGCGTACGGCTATCAGATCCTCGACGACGCCGGCGGCAACCAGGACGGCCTGGTGCAGAAGGGCGAACGCGTGCGCCTGCGCGTGGACGTGCGCAACGTCGGCGAGGGAAAGGCGCTGCGCGTCTGGACGACGCTGCGAAACCTCTCGGGGCCGGGGATCTTCATCCACAAGGGCCGCTTCCAACTCGGCGAGTTGGAGCCCGCGCCGCTCGAGAGCTCGCCGCCCGTCGCCGGAACCGTGCCGGCCGCCACCGCGCCGCCGACGTCGCGCACGGCGGACTTCGACTTCGAGGTGCGCCCCGAGTTCGAAGAGAAGGAGTTCACGCTCGAGCTGCTGGTCTACGACGGCGTGCTGCGCGAGTACGTCTCGGAGAAGCTGCGCTTCCCGCTCGCGGACGGCGCGGGCCCCGCCGCGGAGGCGATCGAAGGCACGGTCGAGATTCTGCGCGATTCGGTCGAGGTGCACGGCGGCGCCGACGCGCAGAGCCCCGTCATAGGCAAGCTGCGCGGCATCGTGCCGGCGACCGGACGCTTCGGCGCGTGGCTTCGCGTCGCGCCAGGCGGGCACGTGGGTTTCGTCGAGGCGGCCGCGACGGCGCCGGTGCGGAAGACGGTGTCGTTCCGCCTCCTGCCGATGCTGCAGGTGACGCCGCCCGTGCTGAGCATCCAGAGCGGACCGCCGGCGACCGCCGAACCGACCTATCCGCTGCGCGGCAGCGCCATCGACGATCGCCGCGTCGCCGATCTCTACGTGCTGGTCAGCAACCGCGAGGCCAAGATCGAAGGCAAGAAGGTCTTCTACGCTTCGAACAACGGCGCGAAGGACGCTCGCCGCCTCGACTTCGACGCCAGGGTGCCGCTCTGGCCCGGCCAGAACCACGTCACGGTGGTCGCGCGCGAGAACGACGAGGTCACCTCGCAGCGGACGGTGATCCTCACGCGCGAGGCCGGCG
>JBBTFH010000202.1:0-5145 GCA_038041915.1 Myxococcota bacterium | reverse complement strand
GGCCGGCGCGGCAGCGGCGGTGAAGTAGGCCTCATCGCGCCTCGATCATCACGACGGCGGAGGCGTACTCGCCGTCGTGGCTGAGCGTGACGTGGACGTCGGTCGCGCCGGTGCGCGCGAGCAGCGCGCGGCCGCGCGGCGAGAGCTTGAGCGCGAGTGTCACGCCCTCCTCGTGCACGACCTGGGCGTCGCGGAAGCCGAGGCGCACGCGCCGCCCCCGGCTGACGGCCTTGTAGAGCGCTTCCTTCGCCGCGAAGCGCGCCGCGAAGTGCGCCGCCGGCTCGGCGAAGGCCAAGCAGTAGCGCTGCTCCGCGCGTGAGAAAACGCGGTCGAGAAAGCGCCGGCCCCAGCGCGCGAGCATCCGCGCGATGCGCGGCACGTGCACCAGATCGTGACCGACGCCGACGATCACGGCGCCGCCGCGACGATGCGATCGATCTCGCCCAGCGCACCGCGCTCGATCAGCGTCAACGTCTCGGCGAGAACGTCCACTGGCCCGAGTATACCGCCGCGGCTCTCCTCCGACTGCCCTGCTACCTGCTGCAACCAGAACTCTATCGCAGTCGAATCCCCAGCCAGTCGACGTGGTCGCCCAGGGTGTTTCCGTCGGCGTCGACCGCGTGCAGCTCGAGCTCCTCGGCGCCATCGAGCTTCAGCTTGAACGCGCGCGGCGGCGTGGCGCGCTTCATCGGGCCGCTGTCGAAGACGATCTTGCCGTCGACGACGATGCGGCCGAGCACGACGCCGTCGCGGGCGCGCCCGTCGCGGCCGACCGAGCCCTCGAGCGAACGGTAGCGGCCGTCGAGGTCGAAGCGGAGCATCGCGTTGGCGGCCATGCCGATGCCCCGCCGAAACTTCTCGCCCGCGACCACGAAGGCCCTGCCGGCGGTGCCGCCGTGGAGGCGCGGGCTGCGCCGATCGTAGTCTATCTTGCTGGGCGGCAGCTCATTCAGGAAGGTCGCCTTCTTCTTCATGCGGCGCGCGACCTCGCCGACGCGCTCCTGGTAGTTCAAGACGAGATCGCTCTGGAAGCTCGCCCACGCGTCGAGCTTCGCGCTGAAACGCTTCACCAGATCCGCGCGTTCGCCGGCGAGGTTGCGCGTCTCGCCCGGATCGGCGGCGAGATCGTACAGTTCCTTGCGCCCTTGCGTCAGGTTCACGATCAGCTTCCATCGGCCGTCGCGCAGCGCCATCAGCGTCTGCGTCAGGTCGGTGAACATGGGCAGGAAGCGCGGCGGGTGCGGCCGCAGCAGCGAGACACCCTGGTGGCGCGGATCGGCGGGCAGGCCGAGCAGATCGAGGATCGTCGGCGTGATGTCGGGGTGCGCGCCGAGCGTGGCGACGTGGCGCTGCGTGATCGCCGGATGGCGCACGACGAAAGGCACGTGCACGGTCTCCTGGTAGAGCGCGGCGGCGTGCCCGCGCACGTTCGCGTGCTGCCCGAACGCCTCGCCGTGATCGCCGACGACGACGACCAGCGTCTGGTCGAGCCGGCCCAGCTTCTCGACGCCGTCGAGCAGCGTACCCAGCGCCTCGTCGGTGTAGCCCACCGAGTTGCGGTAGCGGTCGAGGGGCCTGGCTTTGCCGAAGCGGACGAACGTCTCATCGGGCACGTCGTAGGGGTGGTGCGGGAAAACCGGGATGTAGACCAGCAAGAATGGGCGCGCGCGGTCGAGCGATCGGAGGTGGTCGAGCATCGCGCCGACGGTCGCGCGCTCGTCGACGCCCCAGCTATTGCGGAACGCGCCGCCGGCGCCGGGCATGTCTTCGGCGTCGTGCATCGGATCGAAGCCGCGTTTCTCGAAGAAGCGGTCCTTGTGCGTGTACGCGAACTTGCCGGAGTGAAAGAGCGACGCTTGGTAGCCCTTGGCGGCGAGCAGCTCGGGCAGCGAGTGGCAGGGCATGCGCGGGTTCACGAACGTCTCCGCGCGCGCCGCCGGATACGGAAAGGTCGAGCAGAAGATGGTGAACAGCGCCTTCATGCTGGCGGGCGAGAGCGAGTAGAAGTGGTCGAAGACGAGCGCGTGCTCGGCCAGGCGCGTCAGGCGCGGCGCGATGTCGGGCTTCGCGCCGTAGAGGCCGAGGTAGCGCGCGGCCGTCGACTCGAGCACGACGACTATTACGTTCGATCCGCGCGCGACGCCCGAGAGCGACGCGAGGTCCTCGGAGGGCGCGGCTTCGGGCCGCTCGATGGCGGCGGCGACCGAGCGCATGTCGAATTGGATCGGGCCGCGACCGCCGCGCTTGTGCCGCATCGCGACGAGCTCGCGACCGCGCGGCACCGCGAGCTCGATCAGCGCGTTGCGCTCGAGCGCGTCGGTCGGGCGGCGCGCGGCGAGCAGGCTGCCGGCGCCGAACCACGCCGCCGCGAGCGCGAGCGCGGCAGCGGCGGCACGGCGCGGCCGGCGAATGCGGCGCTCGGCGAGCGCACCAAGCGGCCATGGCAGGCAGGCGGCGAGCACGACCATCGCGAGGCCGAAGCCGACGGAAAGCTCTGTTACGAACGAGCGCGCGGAGGAGACGAACGTGCCGACGCCGCCCTCGGCGGCCTCCGACATCGCCTCCATCGACGGGTTGAACGGCGCGCCGACGATCTGGAAGAGGTAGTAGTTCGCCCACAGGTAGACGGCCGCGAGCACGAGGAGGACGTGAAACGCAACGCCGGCGGCGCGCTGTGCGCGCGGGCGCGAGGCGAGCGCTGCGAGCGCGGCCCATGCCAGCGCGCCGAAGACCGCGCCGGCGAGCGCGTCCGCGCCCAGAAGCAGGAGCGGCGCCAGGGGCGTCGCGTGCTCCCAGTCTAGCAGCCGCCGGTCGGCGAGGACGACGAGCTCGACAATCTTGACGACGGCGCCGAGCGCGAAGAGCGCAAGGCCGAGCGACCAAGCGCGGCGAGAGGCGCCGCTCATCCGCCGAGCGTCACCGCGCGCCGAACGCCCCCAGGGCCCATCCTCTTCAGGACGACCTCGCGGTCCTTCTCCAGCATCGCCGCGAGGCTGACCCCTTCGGGCACGGACCTGATCGTTCCGTCGGCCATCGCCGCCAACACGTCCGGTGCTCTCGTGGCGATCTTCGCTGCCTGCCGCACGGTTTCCCCCGACAGGCCGACGCGAGCCCCAGCGCGCTCGGTCGCCTCGCCGTTGGCCGATGAACCCTCCCCGGGATCTTTGGGAGGGCCGGCTCGCTTGCCCGAGAGCATCCGCCCCCGGGCCAGCTCGCGCTCGACCGCCAGGAACCGTAGGGCGAGGGCGGCACGCTGCGGCGTGGTGAGGTGCCGTCGAGAGAGGTTCAGTGAGAGGACGAACCCGAGCGCGTCGGTCTCCGTCCCGGAGAACTTCTCGAACCTCGGCTTGACGCCTGCGGCCTGGCAGGCGCGGTAGCGGTTGCGTCCGTCGAGGATCTTCCCGTCGAAGATGGTGATCGGGACGCGCAGGCCGTTCGCCTTGATGTCCGCGACCAGGGCGTCGAACTCCTCGCCGTCGAGCAAGGGCAGGAGGTTGGCCAGCGGGTGGGAATTCACGAGCGGGGACTACGTCGCCCGGGCGGCGGGCGATCCAGGACCGGCCACCGGGAACACGTCAGTCATCGGGAGACCAAGTTCGAGTTGCACCGCTCGGAACACATCGGTGGCGGCCTGCTGCAGCGCGGGACTTGCCTCCCCCTTCCGAAGGGTCAGGCGCAGGTTGGCGAACTTCGTGAACGCCGCCCTGACCGGAGGCGCAGCGAACACTTCGACCTTCGCCCAGACGTTTCCGAGATCAACCCTCTCGATGTTCAGATTCGCGTCCTGCACCGCGAGCAACTCGACAAGTGCCGCATGGGCGGCGGCGGCGTAGAGGCCACGGATTTCCTGCTCGCTGGCCTGTGCCGACTGGGCGCGAAGCTGCTTGTCGAGCATCCGCCACGAGGCGAGGCCAACGATCAATGCGCCCAGCACGGTGCCTGCCAGCCCAATCCAGCCTGCTTCCATGGAGCGCAGTCTCGCCCGCCGGTGGTTGGCGATCAAGCACACGACCACCGTTGCGCCACCGCGCTGGAGGCCGAGAAGTCACGCCGACAGGACTTCTCCCGCAGGGCACCGCTTCAACGAGGTGCTCGACCCCGAGCCGAGCGGCCGGGCTCCTGGAGCCAGCGACGGCACCGCTACACGCGCTTGCGAACGGACTGTTCGGCAGGTGTCAGGCTTGCCTCGGGAAGTTCGGTGTCCATGCGACGACCGCACTGACCGCACTCGTAGCGAACCATGACCATGACCGGCCTCTCGCCGATCCCAGATGACGTCCGCGCTATGAAAGGCCGAACGTCGATGCTCCCATAGTCCGAACAACAATCCGGTCTCATCGGGCCTCCTTGTTGCCGCGAAGCTCTCGAAGGGTGGCGAGCAGCGCGGGCAGCGGAGACCAAACCCATGCGAGAGGTCGCGTCAGCCACCAGGACCACTTGCGGATCACCAGTCGCATCTCCGAGTTCATGCACGCCGTTGCTGTGCCGTCGCACCGCTCGACCGTGACGATCCTCTTCACCGCGTAGGGCCCATCAGGCTTGAAGAGGCCGCCCGCGTCATCCCTCCATCGTCGGACGAAGCCGCAATTGCCGCAGCGCCAGAACTGCTGGTGCAGGCCGTGACAAGCCCTGCACGCTCCGAGGAACAGAGACAGGCCGATGACCGCCAGCGCCCAGCCCAGGAACGTCACGAGGCCACTCACGGTGTGCATCCCCATTTCAGCCCGCGCTTGCACCAGGAGTGGCCCGTGCCCGCCCCTCCACGTCGCCGAGGATGTCCTCGATCTGCGCGAGTGCGGAGCGCAGGTCGTCGGCGATCTCCTGGGCGAGGATGTTCGGGTCCGGGAGGTTCGCGGAGTCTTCGAGCGATTCGTCGCGGAGCCAGAAGAGGTCGAGGCTCACCTTGTCGCGGGCCACGATCTCGTCGTAGGTGAACGCACGCCAGCGGCCATCGGGGTTCTTCTCCGACCAGGTGGCCTTGCGCTTCTGCCGCTCGCCGGGCTTGTAGCAGGCGACGAACTCGTCGAGGTCGGCGCGGGTCATGCGCTTCGTCTTGAGCGTGAAGTGCTTGTTCGTGCGGAGGTCGTAGACCCAGACCTTCTTCGTCCACGGCTCCTTCGCGCCCGGCTTGCGGTCGAAGAACAC
>JBBTFH010000201.1:0-1118 GCA_038041915.1 Myxococcota bacterium | reverse complement strand
CCCGGTGGCGGGTTTGTCTTGGAAGACTGCGGAGCGGGACGCATCTTCACGCCTGAGGACTTCACGGAAGACCAGCTCGAGCTTGCCCGCACCGCCGAACGCTTCGTGGCGCAGGAAGTCGTGCCGAAGACCAAGGCGATCGAGGCGAAGGAGCCGGGCGTGCTCGTCGGGCTGCTCAAGAAGGCGGGCGAGTTGGGCTTTCTCGCCGTCGACGTGCCGGAGCTCTACGGCGGCCTCGGCCTGCCCAAGACGACCTCGATGCTCGCGACCGAGGCGCTGGGGCGCGTCGGATCGTTCGCCGTCACCGTTGGCGCGCATACGGGGATCGGCACGCTGCCGCTGGTGTTCTACGGCACCGAGGAGCAGAAGCGTCGCTACCTGCCGAAGCTCGCGAGCGGCGAGTGGGTTGCGGCGTACGCGCTGACCGAGTCCGGATCGGGATCGGACGCGCTCGCCGCCAAGACCACGGCGATGCGCCAACCCGACGGCAGCTACCTGCTGCGCGGCGTGAAGCAGTGGATCACCAACGCCGCGTTCGCCGACATCTTCACCGTCTTCGCGCAGGTCGACGGCGACAAGTTCACCGCGTTTCTCGTCGAGCGCGCGACGCCCGGCGTGTCCGTCGGGCCCGAGGAGCACAAGATGGGCATCCGCGGCTCGTCGACCTGCGAGATCATCCTCGAGGACGCGCGCGTGTCCGCCGGCGCCGTCCTCGGCGAGGTCGGGCGCGGCCACAAGATCGCGTTCAACATTCTGAACGTGGGTCGCCTGAAGCTCGGCATCGGGACGATGGGCGGCTGCAAGTACGCGCTCGATCTCGCCATCGCGTATGCGAAGGAGCGCAAGCAGTTCCGCCACGCGCTCGTCGACTTCGGCCTCATCCGCCAGAAGATCGGCCAGATGGCGGTCCGCATCTTCGTCGGCGATTCGATGGGCTACCGCACCGCCGGCCTGATCGATCGCGCGATGGCCGACGTCGCGTCCGGCGCCGGCGCGGACGCCAAGGCGGCGCGCGTGCTGGAGGAGTACGCGATCGAGGCGTCGATCCTGAAAGTCTACGGATCCGAGGCGCTTGACTTCGTCACCGACGAGGCGCTCCAGATCCACGGCGGCTACGG
>JBBTFH010000200.1:0-8873 GCA_038041915.1 Myxococcota bacterium | reverse complement strand
TGCGGCGGGGCGGTGAGGCCGGCGCGGGTGCGGTCGCGCGACGCTAGGATGACGGCGACATCGTCGGAAGTGATCTCGCGGCGGCCGGCGGCGACGAGTGTGCCGACGAGGATGCGCACCATGTGCTTGAGGAACGCCGTCGCCTCGACCTCGATTATCACGACGCTGCCGCGGCGCGCGGCCTCGATGCGGCGCATGAGGCGCACGGTGCTCTCGCGTTGGTCGGCGGCGCGGAAGGCGCGGAAGTCGTGCTCGCCCAGCAACGGCTGCGCGGCGGCGTTGATCGCGTCGACGTCGAGCGGCGCGCGCACGTGCCAGGTCGTGCGCTCCTCGCTGGGAGTGCGCGTCTCGTGGTTCCACACCCGGTAGGTGTAGCGTTTGCCGCGCGCGTGGCGGCGCGCGTCGAAGCTCTCGTCGACCTCGGCGGCCTCGAGCACGGCGAGGTCGCGCGGCAGGATCGCGTTGAGGCCGCGGTGAAAGCCCACGGGCGGCACGTGGCACTCGGTGCGGAAGTTGGCGACCTGGCCCAACGCGTGCACGCCCGCGTCCGTGCGCCCGGCGCCGCGCACGCGCGTCGGCGTGCGCGTCATGCTTGCGAGCGCCGCCTCGAGCACGCCTTGCACCGTCCGCCCCTCGCGCTGGATCTGCCAGCCGGAAAAGTCGGTGCCGTCGTACTCCAGCGTGAGGCGAATGTTCCGCACGCGGGTCCTTACATCTCGAAGGCGAGCCCGACCACCCACGTGTCGTCGCCGAGATGGAGCGTCGGGCGGTCCCACATTCCGAGCAGGCCCTCGCCGCCGAAGTTGTCGACGTCGGCGTCGAAGTACTCGAAGAAGACGTACGTGTGGTTGATGCCGACGTCGGAGTCGAGCAGCTTGGCGGCGCGCGGATCGAAGGCGTCGAGCAGCAGCGCGGCGCCGATGCCCCACTGCCAGCCGGTCGACCATCCTCGCGCGAGCACGTCTGCGCGCGTCGGGTGGTTGGCGACGCTGCCGTCGCTCTCGGTGACCCACCAGACGTAGTAGTCGAAGCCGAGCTTGGCGAACGGCACGATCGGCACGCCGAGCCTCCGCGCCAGCACGTCGAAGCGGTACACGAGGCCGAGCCACATCGTGTAGACGCGCAGCGAGGTCTCGTCGGCCTCGGAGCGCTCGGCGGCGGTCGCGGGGAGGGTGGCGCCCGAGCCGTCGTCGACGAACGCGTGCGCGCTCTCGCGTAGCGCGCCGAAGGCGGTGCCGACGCCGAAGCTGCCGAAGGGCTTCCAGAATTGCCAGTCGAGCTCCGCCTGCACGTGGAGCGCGCTGTCATCGCCGAAGAGATCCTGGTACGGGTGCGCCGCGCCGGCGAATTCCTCGTCGACCTGCGGGGTGTAGGGTCCGAAGCGAAGCTCGAGCGCGAAGCGTTGCGGCGTGGCGAAGCGGCCCTCGTACTCGTCGGCGTTCGCCCGATCGGCCAGCCCCAGCACGCCGAGCGTCACCAGAAGCGATCGCCCTTTGCGTCCACGCAGGAGCAGCGCCGCGAGCGCGAGCACGCCGAGCAGCGTCCACGCGCTCCGCGCGCCCGCAGCGCCGCTGCGCGCGACGCCGCAGAAGCCGCCGCGCGCGCCGCCGCCGCTGCGCACGTAGCGCTCGTAGAAGTCTTCCGTCGGCACGGCGCGCGCCTCGCCCAGATCGAGCGGCGCCGAAGGGTTGCCAAAATCGTCGAAGGCGACGACCCAGAAGTGGTACGTGGCCGCGTTGGCGAGACCGTCGATGCGCGTCTCCGCGCCGGAGATAGCGCCCGAGCAGAGAAACGCCGGATCGAGCTCCGCCGCGCGCCCGCCCGCGCCGGCGCCACCGTCCGCGACTTGGGCGCCGCCGTCCGCGACTTGGGCGCCGCCGTCCGCCTTGCTCGCGCCTCGGCCGCAGAGCATCGCCGCGGTGAGGTACTGGGCGCCGGGCGGATTTTCGCGAATCGGCTGCTGGTTGCGCTCGCACAGCACCTGGTAGTTCGTGCCGCTCTGCGCGTCCGAAGGCTCCGTCCAGCGCACCAGGACGCCGCCTTCCCCGGACGCGAGCCCGTCGTCGTGCAGCTCGGGCGCGGGCGGCGCCGACGTGTCCACGGGGAGAAGTTGCGTGGCGGAGATCGTCGCCACGCCCTCGCCTTGCGGATCGACGATCACCGCCAGCTCGTAGCTCCTGCTTGCGGAGGCGCAGATCGAGGCGGAGACGGCCATCGTGAACGTGACCTCGCGCCTGACCCCGGAGGCGAAGTCACCGAGCGTGAAATCGTCGAGAAGCGCGCAGGCGGTCGGCGAGGCAGCGCAACCGGATCCGACACGCACCGCGACCGGCGAGCTCTCGGGAAGGTCGCCGACGTTGCCGATGGCGATGCTGGCGGTGACGCGGGCGCCGCACGCGCAGCGCGCCGCCGAGAAGAAGGTGCCGATCTCCTCCTGGGTGAGCGCGTCGCCGTCGGCGCTGAACGTGATGTCGATCTCGGCCGCGCCCGTCGCCCCGGTGCCGGCGTCCGCGCGTATGGCTCCGCCGTCCTGCGCGCGGGCTGGGGAAGCGGTCAGCAGCGCGGCGAACACCCCTATGGTCGGGCGCAGCGAGGCTGCCTTAGCCCACCCGACGGGGTGTCGACGTCGCATTTCGTTCATGATGTGCAAGCGGCGTGCCCCGCGGGATTCTAGGGTCTAAACATCCATCGTCGCCAGTTTGTCAGCGGTTGGGCGCTCCGCGGTGACAACCGGTCACAGTCCGCGCACGACCAAGCGCTCGGCGATCTGCACGGCGTTGAGCGCGGCGCCTTTGCGCAGGTTGTCGGCGACGATCCACATCGCCAGCCCGCCGGGCACGCTCGCGTCCTCGCGCACGCGGCCGACGAAGACGGCGTCGGTGCCGGCGAGCTCGCGCGGCAGCGGGTAGCGCCGCGCCGCGGGCTCGTCGACGACCTCGATGCCGGGCGAGCGCGCGAGCAGCGCGCGCGCCTGCGCCACCGTCATCGGACGCTCGAGCTCGACCCACGCCGCCTCCGAGTGCGCGACGCGAACGGGCACGCGCACGCACGTGGCCGTGATGCGCAGCGCCGCGTCGCCGAGGATCTTGCGCGTCTCGTGCACGATCTTGAGCTCTTCTTCGGTGTAGCCGGACGGATCTTTCACGTCGTGGAAGAGGAGGTTGCCGTGGATCGGGAAGGGCAGCACGTCGGCAGTCGGGATGCGCCCATCGGCGTCGTCGCGCGTCTGACGGTCGAGCTCGGCGAGCGCGCGCGCGCCGGCGCCGGAGACCGCCTGGTAGGTCGAGACGACCACGCGCCGCAGGCCGGCGGCGGCGCGCAGAGGCCCCAGCACGACCACGAGCTGGATCGTCGAGCAGTTCGGGTTGGCGATGATGCCGCGCGGCCGATCGAGCGCCGCCGCGAAATTGACCTCCGGCACGACCAGCGGCACGTCGGGGTCCATGCGGAAGGCGCTCGAGTTGTCGATGACGACCGCGCCCGCGCGCGCGGCGAGCGGCGCGTATTTCAGGCTGGTCTGGGCGCCGGCGGAGAAGAGCGCGATCCGGACGCCCTCGAACGCGCGCCCCGCGTCGTCGAGCTCGCGCACCTCGATCTCGCCGTCGCGAAACGGCAGCCTCCGGCCGGCCGAGCGGTGCGACGCGAGCAGGGTGACCTGCCCGCACGGGAAGCGGCGCTGCTCGAGCACGCGCAGCATCTCGCGCCCGACCGCGCCGGTCGCACCGACGATGGCGACGGCGTAGGAGGTCGACATGGGCCGTCTATTACACGACGGATTCGCCCTACGCCAGCCTGCGCACGTCCTGGGCCAAGCTTCGCATCGCCGACTCCTCCGGAGCTACGCCCCCGAAGCGCGCGTCGTAGTAGACGCGTGTCACGCGCAGGGCGAGCTCGGCGGCGGGGTGGGCCTGTGCGCGCAGTGCGCGTGCGAACTCGCCCGGAGTCTGCGAGTCGGCCTTGCGGAATCCACCCCGTGCCAGCGCGGCGAGCATCGCGCGGTAGAGCCGTGTGACGGCGTCGCGAGGGCGAGCTCTCGCCGGCGCGCGGGCCGAGACGCGCACGCGCGCGGTGCGCGCCAGCGCCAATCCAAGACCCATGAGCACGAGCGCGGCCACGCCAATAGCCAGCGGGCGCAGCAGGCGCTTGGCGGCCTCGCGCGCGCCTTCGACGCCGGGAGGCAGCGGCTTGCCGCCGAGCCAGCGCGCGGCGCGCTTGACGATATCGACCTGCTTGGCGAGGTCGTACTCGATCACCCAGCGCGTCCACGCCAACCGCGCCGTGTCGAGCGCCATCTGCGCCCAACTCGTCTTGACGACCACGATTTGCCCGGCCGGCGGCGTCGCGTCGAACGCGACCCAGCCGGCGCCGTCGAAGTAGACCTCGGCCCACGAGTGCGCGTCGCCCTGTCTCACGGCGAGGAACTTGCCGACGTCGTTCCACACGCCGCCGTAAAAGCCGTTCACGACTCGCGTCGGCACGCCGACGGTGCGAAGCAGGATCGCCAGCGCGGAGGCGAAGTATTCGCAGTGGCCGGCGCGGCGCACGAACAGGAACTCGTAGACGGGATCGAGGCTCTCGTCGTGCGAAAGCTCGAGCGTGTAGCGGTAGCTGCGCGCGAGGTGGTCGCGCACGGCGCGCGTCTTGGCGTACGGGCCCGACAGCCCGCGCGTGATCGTCCGCGCGAGCTCCGCGACGGCCGGCGGAAGGTCGGTCGGCACGGCGAGGTAGCGCTCGAAACCCCTGGGCGGCGCGTCTCCGGCGGAAGCGAGGAGCGCGATCGGCGGCGGCGCGAGATCCGAGGTCGCGCGGTACTGGAACGTCGCGGTGCGGAGGTCGCGGGTGCGCACGACGTCGTCGGGGTAGAGGTAGAGGAGCGGCGGCACGCCCCCGAAGCGCGATGGATAGAGCTCGAAGCCCACCGGCCGGTCGGCGGCGAAGATGACCGCCGAGTCCAGCGGCTCGAGGAAGACGTCGTAGGTGAAGCGCCCGGCTCCATCGCCGCGGGGAGGTGGGCCGAAGGTGTCCCACGGCCGGTTCGAACCGTAATACCTCTGGCTCCACTCGTCCCGGACGTACGAGGCGAAGGCGGCGCCGCGCCAGCGCAGCGGGCTCGCGGGCGCGGTCGCCAGCGGCACGCGCATGACGACGTCGGGGTTGTTCTTGATTCTGCCGTGCTGGCCCAGGCGCACGGTGTCGGCGAACCCCGCCATCACCGTTCGCGTCCGTGCTTGCCCGAAAGAAAGGCCGAACCCCAGGCGCGGGAAGAGGAAGAAGACCACGGCGGCGGCGAAGAAGACGCCGAGCGATGCCAGCGCCGTCCCGGCGAGAAAGGGCGGGCCGACGATGCGGCGCGAGCTCAGGACGCGGCCGACCTCGACGCGCTCACTCTGCGTCGCGTCGGCATGGCGCAAGAGATAATTCTCCTCCATCTCGCGTCGCAGGTGATGGAAGATCAGGCTCCAGACGAGGAGCACGATGTAGAGCAGGAAGAAGACCACGAACGAGAGGCCGGTCGATACGGTCGTGCCGATCACGAGCAGCAGGAAGGAGAGGACGTAGAGGTGCAGGTACTCCTTGCTGGTGCGCCGGCTGTAGAGGCGGTTCACCACCAGCGCGAGCAGGAAGTAGACGAGATCGGAGATGATCGGGCCTCCGCGAAAGCCATCGACGATGAGGAGCAGCGTGAAGAGCACGGTCGCGGCGGTCCACAGCAGCGTCGTTCTGCGTCGCTCGGGCGCCGGCTCGACCAGCCAGCTCGCGGCGGCGGCGGCGAGGAAGAGCACGAGCGCGGGCACGGACAGATCTCCAGAGAGGGCTATCGGCGCGACGGTGACGAGCACCATCAGGTAGCAGGTGAGCTTGTGGACCGAGGAGAACTTCATCGTGCGACCGCTGCCGCGCCGGCCGGCAAGCCTCGCCTCACCTGCACGCGGTGCGCGGATGGCGGGACGGCGGGCGGCGGCGCGTCCGCCGCGGCGTAGCCGAGCAGCGCGAGCGCGCGCAGGATACGCGTGACGTGCGGCTCGCCTGCCAGCGGCGGTACGACCACGCCGCGCGCGGCGAAGCCGACCGAGAGCCCGCGCGTGCCGTAGTGCATCGCGAACGACGCGCAAAGGCCGATGGCGCGCTCGAGCGCGGCGTCGTCGCGCGCGTCGGCGGGAGCGCCCGCCGGCGCCGCGTTGTCGAGCGTCAAGACGACGGTGCGTTGCTGCTCGTCCTCGTGCTCGCGCACGACGAGGCGGCCGGTGTGTGCGCTGGCGCGCCAGTGGATGTCGCGCGCGTCGTCGCCGTCCTGGAAGGGGCGCAGCCCCATGAATTCGCCGCCGCGCCCGCGCCGCCCCGACGGGTCTTCGCCGGCCCGCCACCACTCGGGCGCATCGCCGGTGGCGATCGGAACGAGCGCCGGCAGCACGACCACCTCCGCCGCGGCGCGCACGTCGCGCGACTTGCGGAAGAGCGCGAACGGGAACTTGGTCGAGACGCGGAAGCCGGTCAGTCGGTAGAGCCCGCGCCGCACGAACTGGTGGCGGTACGAGGTCTGCTGCGCGCGGCCGGCCGGGACCTTGAGGAAGAAGCAGCGCTTCTCCAGCGTGCGGCCCTCGATCAGATCCTCGACCTCGACGGAGAACGACGGGAAGCGCCGTTTGCGGTTGGCCAGGCCGATGCCCATCAGGAACGATCGTCCGGCGAAGATGCGCGCCGGCACGTGGCGGCGCACGTCGAGCCTTCGCAGCGAGATCTCCGAGAGCACGCCGCTGGCGACGATCAGCCCGAGCAGCATGCCGAAGACCAGGTAGAGGAGGTTGTTGCCGGTGTTCATCGCCGCGGCGCCGATGCCCAGGCAGATGCCCCAGCAAAACCAGTTGCCCTCGCGCGTGAGGCGCAGAGGGAAGTGCCAGGGGAGGTGGGCCGCCTTCGCGGGGTGCCTCACCCCGTCCGAAGGGACGTGCCGCACTACTCGGGGACCGGCGTGCGGTCGAGGATGTCGGCGACGACGCGCTCCGCCTCGTCGCGCGTGCGGCCGAGCGAGTCCTGCTGCGAGGCGAGCACGACGCGGTGCGCGCAGGCCGCCAGCGCGAGCGACTTGACGTCGTCGGGCAGCGCGAAGGCGCGGCCGCAGGCGAGCGCGTGCGCCTGCGCCGCGCGGTACCAGGAGATCGCGCCGCGCGGCGAGACGCCGAGCGCGAGGAACGGCGAGCGCCGCGTCTCGTCGACCACCGCCATCAGGTACTCGAGCAGCGACCCGTCCACGCGCACGTGGTCGACCTCGTCTTGGAGCAGACGGATCTCGTCGAGCGCGACGACCGGGCGCACGTCGTCGAGCGGATCATCGCCGCCGCGCTCGGCCACCAGGCGCCGCTCGGTGCGCGCGTCCGGGTAGCCGAGACGGATGCGCAGAAGGAACCGATCCATCTGCGACTCCGGCAGCGGGTAGGTGCCGTAGTGCTCCTGCGGATTCTGCGTGGCGACGACCAGGAACGGGTGCGGAAGCGCGTGCGCTTGGCCGTCGACCGTCACCTGCCCGTCGTTCATCGCCTCGAGCAGCGACGACTGCGTGCGCGGGGTCGTGCGGTTGATCTCGTCGGCGAGCACGACGTTGGCGAAGATCGGCCCGGGCTTGAAGTCAAAGCGGTGCGCGTCGCCGTCGTAGACGGTCACGCCGAGGATGTCGGACGGCAGGAGGTCGCTGGTGAACTGGATGCGCCGAAACGTGCCGCCCAGGCACTGCGCCAGCGCGCGCGCCAGCGTCGTCTTGCCGACGCCCGGGACGTCCTCGAGCAGCAGGTGCCCGCGCGCCAGCAGCGCCGTCGACACCATCCGCAGCGCCTCCGGCTTTCCGCGCAGCACCGCCCCGAGCGCCGCCTCCAGGCGCGCCACGGGCTCCCCCACGCTGATTCGCACCGGCTGCGCAGCCTCGAGCGGCATTCCGCGAAGTATACCACCGGCTGCTAGAGTGACCGAAGTGCCGGGACGGATGACGAAGGAGGGCCGTGAGCGGCGTTTCATGCTTCTTCTGTCCCGCCTTGACCCCACCCCGGAGCAGTTGGAGGAAGCGGAAGGGTTGCTTCCGGACGCCGAAGCATGGCCTGCGTTCGTGAACGAGTTGGCCTACCACGGCGTCGCCGCGCTGGTTTGGCGTAATATCCCCACCGTCCTTCGGCGCGCCATGCCCGAGCGTCAGCGCGACCAGCTCGAGCACTTGGGCCGCGCGACCCTGGCAAACTACCTCGGAACCGAGATGGCCGCGCGCCGAGCGTTTTCCGCCATGGATCGCCACGGGGTTCGACCCGTGGCGCTCAAGGGGATCGCGCTGGCGGAGCCGCTCTATCGAGATCCAAGGCTTCGCCCCTTCGGTGACATCGACCTCTACGTGCCGCCGCGGCGGTTCGCTGCCGCGCAGGCCGCGCTCGAGAGTGCGGGCGCGACGGCGAGGCAGGAGTCGCGCTTGGCCCGCTTCAATCACCACAAGTGTTTCACTCTCGGGGGCGTCCTCATCGAGGTTCATCTCACGCTCGTCTCACGCGAGCGCTTCCCCATCGACCACCAAGGGCTGGAGTTGCGCACCCAGAACCTCCCGATTTTCGGCCACGACGTGGGTGTGCTGTGCGACGAAGACTTCCTTCTGCACCTCTGCGCGCACCTCGGGACGCACTTCTTCGAGGTCGTGCTGCGCTGGATCGTCGACCTGAACGAGCTCATCCGTGCTCGCACGATCGACTGGTCGGCCTTCGTCGATCGCTCACGCGCTTTCGGGGCGAGCGCGTCCTGCTGGAGGGCCTTGCTCGCGGCGAAGACACTGCTGGGAGCGCCTGTGCCGGACGACGTCCTTTTGCGCCTGCGGCCCTCGCGAATGCGGCGGATAGTGCTCGCAA
>JBBTFH010000199.1:14771-18303 GCA_038041915.1 Myxococcota bacterium | reverse complement strand
TACCCGAGCACGGCCACGCGCTCGCCGAAGAGGCGCTCGACGGCGAGCAGCAGATCATCGGTCGGCCTGACGGCGAGCCGGCGCGGCAACTCGACGAGCGTCTCGGAGCGCTTCGGCACCTGCATGTGCAGCACGACCGGGCAGTCGCCGGCGTGCTGTCCGAGGATCGCCTGCAGCCGCTCGAGATCGCTGCGCGAGACCACGTCGGCGTTCAGGTACAGGTGCACGCTGCGGGTCTTCTGCTCGCGCACCCGCGCCAGCGGCACGACCTCGTCGACGAACAGCTTGGCCTCCTGCGCGCCCTCCTCGCCCTCGATACGCACCACACCGGTGACGAGCACCGGCTCGTCGGTGTGGAGCGCCTGCTCGTACTCCTCGAACGCCTTGGCGAAGACCAGCGCCTCGACTTGCCCGGTGTCGTCCTCGAGCGTGAAGAAGCCCATGCGCTTGCCGTTCTTGAGCAGCTTGTCGCGCAGACCCGCGACCAGCCCGCCGAGGCGCACCTTGACGCGCTCGCCGCGCTCGTCCTGCCGCAGGGCGCTCGAAGGGGTCATCAGCTCGCCGCAGCGCGCCGTCGCGTAGCGCTTGATGTCGCCCAGCCAGCGGTCGAGCGGATGCCCGCTGATGTAGAAGCCCAGCGATTCCTTCTCGAACCCGAGCAGCTCCTTGGGGGTCCACTCGGTCGCCTCGGGGTAGGCGAGCTCGCTTCGCTGGGGCGCCGCGCCCATCAGGCCGAACAGGCTCGCTTGGCCGCTCTCGCGATCGCGCTGGACCACGCCAGCGAGCTCCTGGGCCTTCTCGATACCGGCGAAGATGCGCGCGCGATGCACGGAGGCGTCACGCGCGACGCCGTCGTAGGCGCCGGCCTTGACCAGTGACTCGATGACCTTCTTGTTGACGCGGCGCAGATCGACACGCTCGCAGAAGTCGAGCAGCGACGCGAACGGGCCGCCGCTCGCTCGTGCCTCGAGGATCGCTTGCACCGCCGCCGCGCCGACGTTGTGAACGGCGCCCAGCCCGAAGCGAATCACCTTCCGGCCGTCCCGGAAGCGCACGACCGAAAAATCGTCGTCCGACTCGTTCACGTCGGGCCGCCGCACCTCGATCTTCATCGCGCGCGCCTCGGCGATGAAGTAGGCGAGGTTCTCGGTCTTGCCCGCTTCGCACGAGAGCACCGCCGCCATGAACTCGACCGGGAAGTGCGCCTTCAGGTAGGCCGTCTGGTACGCCAGCATCGCGTAGGCGGCCGCGTGCGAGCGGTTGAACGCGTAGCCGCCGAACGGCTTCACGAGGTCGAAGATCTCCTCGGCCTTGGCGCGCTCGATCCCGTTGGCGACGCAGCGGTCGACGAACCGCGGCCGCGCCTCCGCCATCGCCTTCTCATTCTTCTTGCCCATGGCGTAGCGCAGCACGTCCGCCTGGCCGAGCGAGAAGCCCGCCAGCGTCGACGCGATCTGCATCACCTGCTCCTGGTAGACGACGATGCCGTAGGTGTCGCGCAGGATCGGCTCGAGCGCCGGGTGCGGGTAGACCACCGGCACCTGCCCATGCTTCCTCCGGATGAAGTCGTCGACGTTGTCCATCGGCCCCGGCCGATAGAGCGCGACCGCCGCGACGATGTCCTGGAAGCGATCGGGGCGGAGCCGCCGCAGCATCTCGCGAAAGCCACTCGACTCCATCTGGAACACCGCCGTCGTCTCGGCGCGCGAGAGCAGCTCGTAGACCTTGGGATCGTCGAGCGCGAGATCCGCCAGGTTGAAGGCCGGCGCGTTGTCCGCCGCGCCCTCTCGCTGCGCGTCGATGTGGCGCACGGCGATGTCGAGGATCGTGAGCGTCTTCAGGCCGAGGAAGTCGAACTTCACCAGTCCCGCGAGCTCGACTTCCTTCTTCTCGAACTGGGTGACGAGCGAGCTCGAAGGATCGTCGCGCTTGGCACGGAAGCACGGCACGTACTCCCAGAGGGGCTTTTCCGCGATCACGATTCCGGCGGCGTGCACGCCGGTGTTGCGCGCGAGCCCCTCGACGCCCATCGCGATGTCGATGAGCTCCTTGGCCCGCGCGTCGCGCTCGTAGAGCTCCCTCAGGCGCGGCTCGTCGGCCAGCGCCTGCTTGAGCGGCACGTGCTTTCCCTGGATCGGCTCCGGCACGAGCTTCGAGATCTGGTCCGCCTCGCCGAACGAGTAGCCCATCACGCGCGCGACGTCCTTGATCGCGTTGCGTCCTTTCTCCTGCTGGATGGTCACTATTTGCCCGACGTTGTCCTTGCCGTACTTCTCCGCGACATAGCGGATGACCTCGTCGCGGCGGTTCATGCAGAAGTCGATGTCGAAGTCCGGCATCGACACACGCTCGGGATTGAGGAAGCGCTCGAAAAAGAGGTTGTGCTCGATCGGATCGATGTCGGTGATGCGCAGCGCGTACGCGACGAGCGAGCCGGCGCCCGAGCCGCGGCCGGGCCCGACGGGAATGGTCTGCTTGCGCGCGTAGGCGATGAAGTCCCAGACGATCAGGAAGTACCCGGCAAAACCCATCTTGCAGATCATCTCGAGCTCGCTCACCAGCCGCTCGCGGTACTGGTCGGGATCGGGATGCCGCCCGCGCGCACGCATCTCGCGCAGCCGGGCGTCGAGGCCGCCGCGCGCGAGGTCGCCGAGGTAGGACTCGAGCGTCGTGCCCTCCGGCACTTCGTAGCGGGGCAGGTGCTTGCTCTTGAGGTCGAGCTCGACGTTGCACATCGCCGCGATGCGCGCGGTGTTCTCGAGCGCCTCGGGCAGGGCGTGGAAGTACTCCTCCATCTCCGCCTGGCTCTTCAAGTAGAAGGCGTCGACGCGGTGGTGCATCCGGCGCGCGTCGGTGAGAGTCTTTTGCGTCTGGATGCACATCAGCACCTCGTGCGCGCGCGCGTCGGTGCGTTCGAGATAATGACAGTCGTTGGTGGCGACGAGGCCGATGCCGAGCTCGCGCGCGATCGGAATGAGCTCGGCGTTGACCTGCTCCTGCTCCTGCATGCCGTTGGGCTGGAGCTCGAGGAAGTAGCAGCCGGGCTCGAAGAGATCGCGATATTCGCGCGCCACCTCGCGCGCGCGGTCGCGCCCTTCCTTCATGACCGCCTGCGCCAGCTCGCCGCCGAGGCAGGCCGACATGCCGATGAGACCCTTGCGGCGCTCGCGCAGCAGCGGCTTGTCGATGCGCGGGTTGTAGTGGAAGCCCTCGAGGTGCGCCTTCGAGACCAGGTGCGAGAGGTTCTGATAACCCTCGAGGTCGCGCGCCAGCAGGATCAGGTGGTTGTTCTTGCGCGTCTGCTTGTCGAAGCGAGTTGTCGGCGAGACGTAGGTCTCGCAGCCGAAGATGGGCTTGACACCGTGCTCCTTGGCCCCTTGGAAGAAACGCACGGCGCCGTAGAGGTTACCGTGGTCCGTGACGGCGACCTCCTTCATCCCCAGCGAGAGGACGCGCGGGAACAGGTCGTTCAGACGGATGGCGCCGTCGAGCAAACTATATTGCGTGTGCAGGTGGAGATGAGTGAAACTAG
>JBBTFH010000199.1:0-14671 GCA_038041915.1 Myxococcota bacterium | reverse complement strand
TCGTCGTCACGCTCGACGACCTCGCGGCCACGCCCGCGCGCGACTTCACCGTCACGAGCCTGTTTGACCTCGGCGACGTCGGCGCGACCGCGCTCGGGCAGCTCGCGGACCTCGGCGACTGCCCGCACGATCCCGCGCAGCGGCTGCTCGACACGATCCTGCCGTGGGCCAACGCACCGACGGTCGCTTCGATCGAGGCGGCGCGAAGTGCTCCCGATGCGAGTGGCTGCCGACTCGGCGGCGCCGACGAGGCGCTCGCCACACTACTCGAGGAGGCCTCGCCCGCGGCGGCGGCGCTCCTGGAAGCCCTTCAAGATGTCGGTGACGACGCTTGGGAGATCGCGGCGTCGCTCACGATCGACAGTGCGCTGCGCCTTGAGCAAGACGGAAGCGGCGCGCAGCGGCTTGACTTGGCGCGCTTCGCGCAGGGCGGCGCCGAGATCGCCTACGCGCTCGGCGGCTTGCCGGCCGCCTTCGCGCCGCTGCGCGCGACCGTGGATTTCGCCTCTCTGGCCATCGGCCCGCACGCCTTCAGCTTGCGCGTCGGCACGCTGCTCGCGCGGGCGCTGGGCGATCTCGCGCTCGGCGGCGCCGACGTTCGCGCTCTCGCGGTAACGCTGGCCGCGGCGCCGGGCTGCGAGGCGGTCGAAGATCTCCTGTGCGAAGAGGCGGACCGTGGCGCTAACTGCCTGGCGGGAGCGTGCGCGGCAGGCGCGGCCGCCCTCGACCAGGCGCGAGCGGACGCGCTTGCCGAGCTCGACGGCGCGGCGCTCGACTTCACGCTCTCGGGCTCGGCGTCGCTCGTCGACCAGGATGGCGACGGCGTGGCGGAAGCGCTCGCCGACGGCGCCTGGAGCGCGACGGTCGGCGACGAGGGCCTCGCGCTCGCAGGCCGCTTCCAGGCGGAGGAGGCGCCACAGCGATGAGCGAACGGCGACGAGCGCCGCGACGCCGCGTGCAAAAGACCAGCGCGCTTCTGTGCGGCGACGACCGCGCCCTCTACGCGCGCATCCACGACGCGAGCGAGGGCGGACTGTCGGTGCGCGTGCCGGCGGCGTTCCGCGTGGGCGATCTCGTGGTCGTCACGATCGACGCGCGCATCCACCTGCGCGCGCGCGTGACCCGATCCGGCGCGCCCAGCGAGGCCGGCGTCGGTCTCGAGGTGACCGAGATCCTCGAGGGCGCCGAGGAGTACCGCAAGCTCGTCGAGGGACCTTGAGCGCGCGCACTACACGCTTCGCGTCTCGCCGCTGCGCGACGCATCGTAGCCGCCGAGCGCTTCGGCCGCGAGGCGGAACTCGGCCGAGCGGATGATCGCCAACAACGGCTCGATATCGGCGAGACCGCCGGTGGGAACGCAAAGCTCGTAGGGCTCCCACTCGAGCGGCACGAAGTGGAGGCCGAGCGCCTGCGCGGCGGCGCGGATGCCGAGCCCGATGTCGGCGACGCCGCTCGCGACGGCGACGGCGACGGCCATGTGCGTGTGCTCCTCGCGCTCGTAGCCGCGCACGGCGTCCGAGTCGACGCCAAGCTCGCGCAAGCGCGCATCCAGCAGAACGCGCGTGCCGGCGCCGCGCTGGCGGTTCACGAAGCGCAGGTCGGACCGCGCGAGATCACGCCATCCGCGCACGCAGTGCGGGTTGCGGTGCGCGACGTAGAGGCCCTGCTCGCGCCGCACGAGATGCACCAGCGTCACGTCGCGCCCTGGGAGGTATCGGCGCACGTACGGCGCCGTGTAATCGCCGGACTCGGGGTCGAGCAGGTGCGCGCCGGAGAAGTGGCACTCGCCGCGCCCGAGCGCGAGCAGACCGCCGAGGCTGCCGGCATTCACCGACGAGAGCGCACGCCCGGGATAGTGCGCGCGCAGCAGATCATGCAGCAGGTCGAGCGTCAGGTCGTGGCTGCCGACATGCACGAGCGTGGCGTCGACAGTGTCCCGCGGCGCGAGCAGCTCGATCGAAACCTCGGCGCCGGCTTCGAGCCCCTCGACGCCGGGCGGCAGGCGCAGCAGGCCCGACGCGCGCGAGAGCGACGTGATGACGCCGGCGCCGCGCGCGACCGGCGTCGCGACGTACCGGCCGGCGACTTTTCCGACCTGCACGCGCACGACCTCGGCGTGGCCGACCTTGGAAGGAACCTTGCGGCCGAGCGTCGCGCGCACGCTCGGGCGGGTGACCGGAGCGACGCCGAGCAGCGCGCACACGAGCGGCTGCAGGAACAATTCCGCGGCGACGACCGTCGAGACGGGATATCCGGGCAGGCCGAGCAGCGCCTTGCCGCGCGCGACGCCCAGCGCCGTGGGTTTGCCCGGCATCACGTTGACGCCATGGACCAGAAGCTCGCCGAGGCGCGCGATCACCGAGGGCGCGTGGTCGTCGCGGCCCGCCGACGAGCCGGCGTTGATGACGACGACATCGCAAGCGTCGAGCGCGGCGGTGACCGCACCCTCGAGCGCGCGCGCGTCATCGCGAACCGGGGGCAGGCGCACCGGCTCGCCGCCCCACTCGACGACGAGCGCCGCGAGCACGCGCGTGTTGAACTCGATGACGGCGCCGGTCGGCGGCGTGGCGGAGCCGTCGCCCACCGGCGGTTCCCAGAGCTCGTCGCCGGTCGGGATCAGCGCCACGCGCGGCCGGCGCGCGACCCGTACGCGCGCGGCGCCGGCGGCGAGCAGCGCCCCGAGGTCGAAGGCCGTGAGGCGCTTGCCGCGCGGCACGACCAGCTCGCCCTGCACCACGTCCTCGCCGGTCAACCGCACGTGCTGCCAGGGCGGCACGCTCTTGACGATCTCGATCATCCCCTCGCACGGCTCGTGCGCGTGCTCCACCATGACCACGGCGTCGAAGCCGGCGGGTAGTAGATCGCCGGTGTCGAGCGCGACGGCGTCGGCGTCGTCGCCGAGCCGCAGGCGCACCGGCCGCGCCTCGCTCGCCTCGCGCGTCGCCTCCGAGCGCACCGCGAAGCCGTCCATCGCCGCGCCGTGGTAGTGCGGCGACGAGATGCGCGCGAACACCGGCCGCGACGAGACGCGCCCGGCGGCGTCGGCGGTCGCGATCTCATCGTCGTCCTCCGCGGGATCCGGAACCGTCACGCGCCCGCGCAGCGCCGCCCACGCCGCGTCCGGCTCCATCATCTTGAGGTAGCGGTAGTCGCGCCTGCTCATTCCGTCATCAACAGCACGTCGACCTCGGCGCCCTCGTCGATTCCCTCGACGCCGGCCTCGACGCGCACGTAGCCGTCGGCGCGCAGCACGGTCGAAATCGCGGCGGAGCCGCCGAGGATCGGCGACGCCCATTCGCCTGCGAGCCGCACGCGCACCCAATCCTCGCGGCCGACCGCCGAGGCGTAACGCCGGGCGAAGCGCGCGCGCCGGCGCGCCGGCCACTCCTCGCGACCCGCTTCGCCGCCGATTCGCCGGAGCAGCGGGCGCACGAAGACGTCGAAGATCACCATCGCCGAGACCGGGAAGCCGGGCATCCCGAGCACGGGTTTTCCCCCGATGTCGGCCACCAGCGTCGGGCGTCCCGGACGAATGTTGATGCCGTGCAGCAACACGCCCCGCGGCCCGAGCGAGCCCACGACCTCGGCGGCGACGTCGCGCGCGCCCACGGAGCTCCCCCCCGACAGCATCACGACGTCGTGCACCTCCAGCAGCTCGGCGACGCGCGCGCGTAACGCCGGCGCATCGTCGCGCACGATCCCGGCGAGCGTCGCCTCGGCGCCGGCGCGCTCGCCCTGCGCGGCGAGCGCGTACTGGTTGACGTCGCGCACCTGCCCCGGCGCCGGCTCGATGTCGGGCGCAACGACCTCGTTGCCGGTCGAGAGCACGGCGACCCGCGGCGCGCGGAAAACGCGGACGCGCGTCTGACCGAAGCCGGCCAGCGCGCCGATGTCGGCCGGCCGCAGCCTGCGGCCGCGCGCGACGACCACGTCGCCCGACGTCAGGTCGTCGCCGCGTCGAATGACGTTCTCCAGCGGCGAGACGCCGCGATGGATCTCGATTTCTCCGTCGCGCGCCGCGTCGACGTACTCGATCATCACCACGCCGTCGGCGCCCTCCGGCACCACGCCGCCCGTCGAGATGGCGACGGCCTCACCCGCGCCGATCGCTCCAGCGAAGACACCGCCCATCGGCACGGCGCCGATCAGCTTCAGGTAGCAGGGCACGCCGTCCGACGCGCCGAAGGTGTCCTTGGCCCTCACCGCGTAGCCGTCGACGGTCGAGCGCGGCTCGCGCGGCAGATCGTGCGGCGCGCGAAAATCTTCCGCCAGCACGCGCCCGAGTCCGCGCGCCGTCGGCACGTCTTCCCCGCCGACCGGCGCGAAGCCGGCGAGAATTCGCCGCGCCTCGTCGCAGCTCAGAAGCTTGAGGAACTCAGGCACGCGCCGGGGAACCCAGGCTCAGCCGTTCACCCAGGGCGTCGGCACGATCTCCGGCCGCGCCTTGTTCACCGGATCGTACGGCGGAGAGTAGATCGCGTTCAGGCTCTTGCGATACTCGTCCGCCAGGACGCCCTTCACGAACGAGTGATCGATGAAGTCCCACGCGAGGCGCTCGTCGATAGGGTAGGTTCGGTGCGTGTAGCGTGGCTCGTCCTCGAAGCCGCGCAGCGCCTGCCGCCAGTTGCCGTCGCAGGCGGCCGCCGTCAGCACCGCGGGCGTGACGCGCCGATCGCCGCGCGCCAGCAGCGTCTGCCAGCGGGCGGCCACCGGCGACTCGCCCGACACGTCGAGCCCTGGCTCGCGATCGAGCTCGGCGTGGAGGAACGCGTAGGCCTGCTTGAGGTAGGCGACGTCGGCGAGCCCGATCCACTGCCACGGCGTCCAGGGCTTGGGTATGACGGGGTTGACCGACAGCGTGAGCTTGCCCATCGGCTGGACGCGGTGCAGCACGTCGCGCGCCGCGCGCGCAAGGCGCGGGATGGCTTGAACGTCCTCCCACGTCTCCGTCGGAATGCCCACGAGCATGTAGAACTTGAACTTGCGCGCGCCGGCCGACGCGCCGCGCTCGACCGCGCGCAGGATCTCGGCGTCGGTGATCTTCTTGTTGACGACGCGCCGCAGCCGCTCCGTCGCCGCTTCGGGCGCGACCGTGAAGGTCTCGGGCGCCGTGCCGCCCGCGAGCGTGCGCGCGAACGGGCCGCGCTCGGAGGCGAGCGCCTCGACGCGCAGCGACGGGAACGACACCTCGGCGCCCGCGCCGCGCACCAGCGCCGCGATGCCGTCGAGCTTGCGGTGATCCGAGACGTCGGTGCCGACCACGCCGATGCGCTTGCGCACCAGCGCGCCGGCCTGAATCACGCGCGCGACCTCGTCGGGGCCGAGCTCGCGGTAGGGGCGCGTGACGAAGCCCGAGGCGCAGAAGCGGCAACCCCACAGGCAGCTCCGGCTGACCTCGACGTCGTAGTGCTCGGCGAAGGTGATCTCGGGCGAGACGATGACCGGCGCCACCGCCTCCCACGCGCCCTCGACGTATCGGCGCATCACGCGCTCGGGCGCGCCGCCGCGCGGGTGGTGGCGCACGCCGTCGTCCGCGTACGCCACGTCGTAGAGCTGGGTCGCGTACCAGCCGGGGATTCGCGCGGCCGCGCGCAGCAGGCCGTCGCGGTCGGCGAGGTCGGCGCCGGCGACCAGATCGAGCAGCGGTGGCAGCAGCGGCTCGGCCTCGCCGAGACCCACGAGATCGACCAGGTCGGCGACCGGCTCCGGGTTGATGGTCGGGCCGATGCCTCCGAGCACGACCAGCGGGTGGCGCGCGTCGCGATCGGCGGCGCGGAGCGGAATCCCCGCAAGCTCCAGGCAGCGCGCGAGGCCGACGTAGTCCGGCTCGAACGAGACCGAGAACATCAGCACGTCGAAGTCGCGCACCGGCCGCTGCGACTCGAGCGTCAGCAGCGGCGTATCGGTGCGACGGTGCTCCGCCAACTCCGACGGCTCGGGCAGGAAGGCGCGCTCGCACAGGAAGTCGTCGCGCGCGTTCACGATGCGGTAGCAGACGTGCACGCCCAGGTTGCCCATCCCCAGGCGGTAGCGGTTCGGGTAGACGAGCGCCACGCGGCGGCGGCCGTTCCACTCCTTGAGGAGGGTCCCGCGCTCGCGCTCGACGATGCGCTGGTAGTGCTCGCGAAGACGACTCATGCGTGCAATTTCACGAAGCCAAGCCCCGCCATCCGGCGAAAGTCCAGGTCCAGTGACCAGACGGCGACGTCGCGCTCCGCGGCGAGCCCTCCGATCAACAGGTCGGCGACGCCGAAGCGCTGCCCCTTCGCCGCGGCGCGCTCGACGAATCGCTCGATCCGACCCCACGTCGCCTCGGTCGGGAAGATCGAAGGCAACGCGTCGAGCACGCGCCGCAGCGGCGGCAGATCCCGGCGGGACGCCCCGGCGAGGATCTCGATCCGCACCGGCGCCGCGAGCAGGACGTGATCGCCGCGCAACGCCCGGCGCAGCGCGTCGCCGAGCGCCGAGTCCGGGGATCGGAAGGAAGCCACCCACACGGAACTGTCGACGACGATCACGCGCGGCGACGCCGCCGCGCCGCGGGACGGTCGCGCGACCGGTCGAGGTCGATGTTCAAGTCGACCTTGCCCATCATGCCGATCAGCTCCTCGATGCGCTTGCGGCGAATCAGTTCCTTGAGCGAGAAGATGACGGTGTCCGTCTTGGACTTGAAGCCCAGCTCGTGGCGGGCCTCCTCGATCAGCTCCTCGGGGATGTCGAGCGTCGTACGCATACGAGGGAAGCTAATCCGTATGCTTTAAAGCGTCAATCTGCGGGCCATTCTTATGCTCCCCGATGCCCACGAGATTCTCGAAGCTGACCATGCCGGCGCTGCGTTCGGCCTCGGCGGCGACGGCCAGCGCGCGATCGAGCGGCGTATCGCCCGCGGGTGCCGCGTCGCGAAAGGCCGCCAGCACCTCGCCGAGCGTGATGTCGCGGATCGGTCTCGCCGGCAGCAGCCCCGGCGGTGTCGCGGATTCGACGAGAAGCCCACGCTCGACGAGGCGCCTGGCGAGGCGTGTCACCGATTCGTCGTCGAGCGCGAGCGCCCGGCCAATAGCCTCGCGCGACAGCGGGCCGCGGCCGGAGGCGTAGGCCTCGGCGACGGCGACCATCGCGCGCGCCGCGGCCTGGCCGTGCACGTCGCGTAGCAGATCGTCGGCGAGCGTCTCTCCGCGCCGCGCCGCGGAATCGAGCTTCTCGAGCAGGTGGAGGTTCTGCAGCGTGAAAGCGATCTCCGCGCCCAAGAGCGCCACCAGCCACGCCCAGTAGATCCAGATCAGCAGGATGGGGACCGCGCCGAGCGCGCCGTAGATCTGCTCGCTCGATGCGGTGAGGAAGAGCGACGCATAAAGCGAGAAGCCCGCCTTCGCGGCCTCCAGCAGCACGGCGGACACGCCCGCCCCGATCGCCGCCGCACGCCAGCGCACGCCGCCGCGCGGCATCAGCTTGTTGGCGAGCAGGAGCCCCACCCAGCTCAGCAGCAAGGACAGCGCGAAGCCGGACGCGCCGCCCGAGCGCCAGGCGCCGGCGGTGTAGTAGATCGACGATGCGAGCACCGTCGGCCCGAGCAGCGCGAGCAAGCAGAACACGGCGAACTTCTCGAGGAATCGGCGGCGCTCTCCAACCCGCCAGATGTCGTTCCAGGTCGATTCGACCGCGTGGAAGAGGCCGTAGGCGGTCAGCAGCGTGCCCACGACGCCGACCAGGCCGATCGTGCCGGGGCCGACGCGCTCGGCAAACGACGCGAGCTGCCTGGCGATGCGTTCGCCGGAGCCGGGGAACACGCCGCGCGAGAGGAAGTCGACCAGCGCGCTCTGCTTCGCCAGCGCGCCCGTGGCGTAGAGGATCCAGAACGCGACCGCCGTCGCCGGGACGAGCGACAGCGCGGTCAGAAACGCCAGCGCGGCAGCCTGCTGCGGGCACTTGTCGTGCGCCCACGTGCGGCCGATCTGGAGCGCGAGGCGCAGCAGGTAGACTTCGCGCCCGACCAACGTCCGAAGCGCTTGCGTGAGCCTCCGCATCCCACCCAGCGAAACATAGCATGCTAGATTGCGCGCCCCGGTGAGCGAGCGCAGCGAGCGAGTGAGCGAGGCCCGAAGGGCCCGCGGATCGAGATGTCGCTCATGGGGCGCCCGAAGGGTGCCCCACTGAGGGCCCCGCTGGCGCGCGCTGCAACCGTGACGGCGGTCCTCGCTGCTGTCGCGTGCGGCTGGCAGCTCCGCTTCGGGCGCGCGCACCTCGGCGCGTTCGTCAACTACGACGCGGCGGGCATCACCTACAACGCCGAGGCGATCCTGCGCGGCGAGCTGCCCTACCGCGACGTCGCCGAGATGAAGCCGCCCGGGCCGTTCGTGATCGCGGCGGCCGTGCTCGCGACGGCGGGACGGTCGCTGCACGCGCTCGCGGTCGCCGCGAACCTGTGGATGATCGCCGCCGGCCTCGTGCTCTTCGATCTCGCGCGGCGCCTCTACGGCGCCGGTCCGGCGCTGCTCGCGCTGGCGCTGTTTTCCGTCTACACGCCGAACCTCGACAAGATCGACTTCAACTACGAGACGTGGCTCGCGCTGCCGTACGTTGCGTCGGCGTACTTCGCGTGGCGCGCGGCGAAGACCGGCGCGCCGTGGCATTTCGCTGCGTCGGGCGCGTGCGCGACCGCGGCGGGCCTCATGCGCCACCAGGGCGTCTTCGGCCTCGCCGTGCCGCTCGCGATGGCGCTGTGCGCGGCGCCGCGCGGCCGTCGCGCGGCGTGGGTCATCGCCGGGGCGATCACCGGCGGCGGGCCGCTGCTGGTGTGGTATGCGGCCCACGGCGCGACCGGCGAGCTCGTGCGCGGGCTCGTCCTGTCCGAATGGGGCTGGCGCTACGTCGGCGACATTCCCTTCGCCGAGAAGATCGCGCGCACGCGCGAAGGACTCGGCGGCGCGCTGCAGTACCTCGGCATCCCGCTCGTGCTCGCCGCGTCGAGCGCCATGGGCGGGCTGCTCGTGCCGCACCAGGTCGGCCGGCGCGCCCTCTTCGTCGTCGTCTGGCTCGCCGCGTCCTTCGCCGGAACGGCCGTCGGCTTCCGCTTCTACCAGAGCTACTACATGCAGCTCGCCGCGCCGCTCATTCTCGCCGCGGCGCATCCCGCCGGGCCGATCGGCGCGCTGTTCGCGGGCTCGTGGGTGACGCTGCGCCGCCGCGCGATCTGGGCGCTCGCGGCACTGACGCTCGCCGCGGCCGCGCCCGTCGCGCGCGCCGACTACAAGACCGCCATTCGGCAGCAGCACGCGCGTCGCCGCCCGCGCGACGGCACGCCGGCCCGCATCGGCCGCGCGATTCGCCGCGCGACACGGCCCGGCGACCCGATCTTCTGCTGGGGCCGCCACGCCTGGGCGGTCTACTGGTACTCGGCGCGCCACTCGCCGTCGCCCATCTACAAGGCGACGGGCGTGCTCACGACGCCCAACACCGACAGCCTGCGCCGGCCGTCCCGGCCGATTCGCTTCCTCCCGTCGCCACAGGCCGACGCGTTCCTCCGCACCATGCGCGAAACGCCGCCCGCGTGGCTCGTCCTCGATGGCTCGCCGTGGCGCACGTGGCCGGCGTTCCGCCAGCTCGTGCGCGACGGCTATCAGCGCGACGCCCGACTGTCGCGGCCCGGCATCGACGTCTATCGCCGCACGTCGCTCCCGGCGCGGCGGTAGCGGGCTACGGCCAAGGCTGCCAGATCGACTCGATCCATCGGTAGGTCTTCGCGGCGCGGCGGCCGAGCGGCGGCGTGGTCACGAACATCGCCGCCAGCAGCACCGCGGCGACGAGCACGGCCCCGAGCGCCGTGGCAGCGCGGCGGCGACGCGAGCCGGCGCCGGAGACTGCGACGACGGCGCCGAGCGCCGCGACCACCGCCGCGTAGGGCGCGAGGCTGACCGCGCCACGGAGGCCGACCACCGTGCCCAGGCTGTAGGGAGCGTGCCCATCGCGCAGAAGCGGCCAGGCAAGCTGGAAGATCGGGCTCGCGAAAGCGTCGGGGAAGTGGGGAAAGACCGCGCTGGCGAGCGCGTAGGTCGCGATCGAGACGAGCGCGAGACCGGCTGCCGCGGCCCAGAGCGCGCCCCGCCCACGCGCCGCCTCGAGCGCGAGGCCGAGCGGTACGACCAGCAGCGGCAACAGCGCCGTCATGTAGCGCGGCCCGACGGTCCAGCCACCGCGGAAGACGAGCGAAGCGGCGAACCAGAGGTAGACGGCCGTCGCGGCGATGACGAGCGCGGCGTCGGGGCGCCACTCGCGCCGACGCGCGAGCAGCGCGAGGCCCGGGAGCGCGAGCAGCCACATCGGCGAGAGCGCGAGCAGCCCCGCGCGCGGCGAGAACAGCTGCCGCGCGAGCGTCGAGAGCTTCGGCGCGCCCATGCCGAGAAACCCCTGCGCGTGCGCCGCCGCCATGTGCGGCGTGAGCGCGTGATCGTAGCCGGTCGAGAACACGGCCCCGAAGCAGGCGCGGTGGTACGCGGCGAGCGCGAGCGCGAACGGCAGGCCGCCGACGGCGAAGAGCAACGCGCCGCGCAGGCGCGGGCGCGCCGTCGCGACGGCGTAGATACCCAGCAGCGGCACGAGAAAGCCCGTCTGATAGTCGGCGAGCACGGCGGCGCCCGCCGCGGCGCCGGCGTGTGCGAGAGCGCGCGGGCCGAGCTCGCCGCGCGCGCGGAGCACGAGCAGCGTGTACGACGTTCCGACGAGCGTCGCCGCGAGCTGGTGCGCGATCAGCAGTTTTCCGTAAGTGAGCGCCATCGAGCCGATGCCATAGGCGATGAGCGCCGCGCGCCGCGCCTCGATCGACGGCACGAACGCCGCGAGCAGCCGCGGCACGGCGAGCAGCAGGAAGAGCAGCGCCGGCAGCGTCGCGCACCCGAGCCGCAGCGCCAGCATGATCGCGCGCAGGGGCGGCTCGGCTCCCGCGAGCGCGTAGCCGCCCTTCAGCGCGGCGTAGAAAGGCACGCCGAGCAGAGACATGCCGGGCGGCTTGTTGGGAAAGTCGTGGCCGCCGTAGCGGCTGAGATCGGCGGTGCGCCCCCAGCGCCGCACGCCCTGGTCGACGTCGAGCGCGCCGCGATCGACGACAGCCATCGTCTGGTAGAGGCGCGGCAGCTCGTTGGCGCTCTGGATGCCGGCGAAGTACGGGAAGGCGTAGACGGTGACGAGCGCGAGCGCGCACGCGATGGCGATGTCGACTCGGCGGCTCGTCACGCTGGCGGCGGTTGTACCTCACTCGGCAGGCGGCTGAAGCAAGAGGGACGAATATCTTGCGGTATTTAGCCGACGCGCTAATACGGCGCAGACGGGCTCGCCGCGCCAGCTTGGCGGCGGGAGGGGCTTTCTGCTCACACTCTCAGGGCATGCGCGGTAACAGGACGACTCCATGAGCGCGACCGGACGGATGGTGCGGATCGACGCGCGCACCCCGTGGGCGTTCGCGGACGTCGGCGGCATCCCGCTCTGCGTCCGCGCGTGCCGTCAGGCGCGAAAGGCCGGCTTCGCCGGCGCCATCGTCGTGACCGGACCCAACGTCGAGGCGGCGCGCCGGGCGCTGGCGCGGCGGCCGGCGGGGATGCCGGTCGACGTCGTCGAACACGAGGCGCGCGAAGCGGCCGCGGGCGAGGTCGCCCTCGACGGCGCCGCGGTCTACGACGACCTTGCATCGCCGCCGGCGCGCACCGTCCGCGACGCCGCCTCCCGCGCCGAGGCCGAAAGGCACGTGTGGCGGCGTATCCGCAAGTCGGTGCAGTCCGACGGCTTCGTCGCCTACTTCCTCGCGCGCCCGGTCACCGTGCCGCTCACGCGCCTGCTCGTCCGCACGCGAGTGCGCGCAAACCAGGTGACAGCGCTCGCGCTGCTGGTCGGCGTCGCCGGAGGCGTGCTCGCCGCGACCGGCCGTTTCGCCGCCGGCTTCGGCCTCTACTTCCTCGGCTCGTTCCTCGACTGCATCGACGGCGACATCGCGCG
The DNA here is from genome assembly GCA_038041915.1 of Myxococcota bacterium. Lineage (GTDB taxonomy): Bacteria > Myxococcota_A > Polyangia > JBBTFH01 > JBBTFH01 > JBBTFH01. The sequence continues at coordinate 2,689 of JBBTFH010000199.1, read as the reverse complement.
CGTGCGGATCGAGGGGTCGCGCCTGGGCGAGTGGCTCGACACGCTCGCCGACGACGGCTCGACGCTGGCGATCACCGCCGGCACGACGCTGGGGCTCCACGCGCGCACCGGCGCCGCCTGGGTGCTGGCGCTCGGCCTCCTCGCGGCCGGCGCGTTTCTCGCCAGCTCCGCGTACGTCTACCGCTTCCTCGCGCGCACGCCGGGGTCGATCGACACGGCGCGCTTTCCGTGGTGGTTCCTCGAAGCGACGCCGGTCGAAGGCGGCGGCGGCGGTGCGCTCGGATGGCTCCAGTACTTGAACCGCCGCGACTTCCAAACGGCGGCGATGTTCGCGCTCGCGCTGGCCGGCCTCGTGTGGCTCGACTTCGTGTGGCTGTGCGCGGCGCATCTCGTCTACGCGTCGCTGCTCTGCGTCCACGTCCTGGGTCGGTTGCCGCGGGACAGTGCTCGGGCATGAGTCGCGGACGGCTGCTCAACGTCGCCGCGCTGGTCTTCGGCATAGGCGTCATGGCCGCACTGTGCATGAAGATCGGCTGGCACGAGATCGGCCGGCAAATGGCGCGCGTGGGATGGGGGTTCGTCTGGGTGTGCGTGGCCGGCTCCGCCTCCAACGTCGTCGAGGCCGCCGCCCTCTGGATCGCGATCGACCGACGGTGCTCGTTCTCGCGCGTCTACGGCGCCTCTATCGCCGGCGCCGCCGTCAACCAGTTCACGCCGCTCTCCGAAGCCGGCGAGGCGATCAAGTGGAACCTGCTCAAGGACGCCGGCGGAAGCGAGAGCGTCGCCTCCGGCGTGCTGGCGTGGAACGTTTGCTTCCGCATCACGAAGTACGCATACGCGTTCCTGGCGCCGCTGATGGTGCTGCTCGTCCACCCCTCGCTGTTTCCGGCGCGAACGCTCGCCCTGCTCGAGGTAGCGGCGATCGTCGCCTTCATCCCGAGCCTGATCTTCTTCATCCTCGTCTGGAGCGGCTCGGCCGAGTTCGTCGTGCGGATGTTCCAGAGGCTGCCCTTCCTGCGCACGCACGACCCTGCGCCCCTGCTCGAGCGGGCGCGGCGCATCGACGTTCTCGTACGGCGCTTCGCCGGCTCGCGCCTCGGTGACGCCCTCGCTATCAACGCGCTGCTGTTCGTCGCGCGCTTGCTGTCGGGTCTCGAGGTGTGGACCGCGCAGCGGGCCCTCGGCGCCGACACGGACGTGCCCACGGCCCTCTTCCTGTACGGAGGCATGCTCATCGTCTCCGTCTATCTCTCGATCGCCCCCGTGCAGATCGGCGTCGCCGAAGCCGGGCAGTACTTCTTGTTTGGGCTGGTCGGGATGTCGCCGGCGCTCGGCTTCGCCCAGGGCCTCGTGCGGCGCGTCCGCGCACTGATCTCCAACGCCCTCGGGTTCGCCTACCTCGCCTATCGAAGCGCTCGCGTCGAGCCCAGGCCCGGACCACCGGACGGCTTGCCGCCGGCCGGTCCGCCGTGACCGACGCGCTGACGGGCGTCGGATTCCTCCGGTCGCTGGGGCTCGACCGCGCCTTCGCGGCGGCCGCGCGACCGCTGCCGGCCCGCTGGCGCGGCTGCAAGCTCTCCCCCCCGGGATGGCTGTGGGTGATCGCCTCGTTCACCGCCGTGGCCCTCACCCTCCGGCGGGCGGACGCCGCCGCCGCCGCGTGCCTTGCGAGCGCCGGCGTGCTGCTCGGCGTGGACCGCGCGCTGCGCGGCGCCGCCGCTCCGCTCGTGCCGTGGGCGGGCGAGGTCGCGCTCGGTCTCGCTGCCGTCTTCGCCTCGGCGTGGTCCGACGAATCCATCACGTCGCTCTGGCTCGGCGGCGCCGTCGCGTTCTCGGCGGCGGCGCAAGAGTACGGCGGCATCGTCTTCGCAAAGACGGTTCGCGACACTGGGCGCGCGGAACCGCTCGACCTCGGGGCACGCCGGTCCGATGGCGCGGTGATCGGCTGGACACGTGTGCCGCGGCTGGCCTCGCTCGTGCGAGTACACCGCTCGGACCTCGGCGGGTGGCTCGTCGTGTACCTCGCGGCCGGACGTCCCGCCGCGCTGCTGGCGACCGCCGCGGCGCTGTCCACGCTCTCTCTCGTCGCGACGACCGCGATGCGCGCGCGGATCATTCGCGCGCTCGAAGCGCGCATGCCGCCGCCCGCTCCGCCGGGCCTGCGAGGCCGCGCGCGCTGGGCGCGGCTCGTCGACGCCATGCTCGGCGCGCGAGACGACGCGTTCTGGGGCGTGTGCGTGGCGCGGCCGATCGCGGCCATCGTGCTCTACCCCGCCGCCGAGGCGCCCTGGCTCACGCCTAACCGCGTGACGGCGCTGTCGACCGCGATCGGCGTCGCCGCCGGGCTCGCCGCGATCGCCGGAGGGTCCCTGCTCGGCGCGTCCGTTGCGCTGATCGCCATCCGCAGCGTTCTCGACTCGCTCGACGGACAACTCGCGCGCTACCGGCGGCTTTCGTCCCACTTCGGCTCGTACCTCGACAAGGCGCTCGACGGCTTCGTGTGGGCGTCGCTGTACGCGGCGACGGCCGTGCGTGCGCACGCGCGGCTCGCGACGCCCGCCGCCGTGCTCGTTCCGCTCGCCGCGCTCGCGCTGCTCGCCTTCCAGGGGCTGACCTTCTGGCACGACCGGCTGGCCCACGAAGACGGCGTTGCGTCCACCCCGTCGCCGCCGCGCGGCGGCATCGGGCG
>JBBTFH010000198.1:9642-17205 GCA_038041915.1 Myxococcota bacterium | reverse complement strand
GCTGTGCCCAGCGGCTCTTGAGCTTCTCCTTGCGCTCGACCTCCTCGCCTTCGGTGGCCTCCTCGAACTCGGGGTCGATCTTCGGCCGCTCGGCTTCATCGAGCGCCAGCTTGGCCAGCCGGCTCTCGTAGTAGATCGGCACGGTCGCGCCGTCCTGCACCGCGCGCTGGATGTCGTAGACGCTGATGGTGTCGCCGAAGACCGAGCGCGTGCTTCTGTCGGAGAGCTCGATCGGGGTGCCGGTGAACCCGATGAACGAGGCGCTGGGCAACGCATCGCGCATGTGCCGTGCGAAACCGTCGATGAAGTCGTACTGGCTGCGGTGCGCCTCGTCGGCGATGACGACCACGTTCTCGCGGTCCGAGAGCAGCGGAAACGTGTCGCCGCGCGTCTCCGGCAGGAACTTCTGGATGGTCGTGAAGACGACACCGCCTGCCGCGACCTGGAGCAGCCCGCGCAGGTGCGCCCGATCGCGCGCCTGCTCGGGCGATTGGCGCAGGAGCTCCTTACAACGCGAGAACGTGCCGAAGAGCTGCTCGTCGAGATCGTTGCGGTCCGTGAGGACGACCAGCGTGGGGTTCCGCATCTCGGGGTGCAGGACGACCCGTCCGGCGTAAAACGCCATCGTCAGGCTCTTGCCCGAGCCCTGCGTGTGCCAGACGACTCCGACGCGCCGGCTGCCTTGGGGTCGAGACGCGGCGACCGTCGCTTCGAGCGCGCGGCCGACGGCGTGGAATTGGTGATAGCCGGCGATCTTCTTGACCACGGTGTCGCCATCGTTCTCGTAGACGACGAAGAAGCGGATCAAGTCCAGGAACCGCCGCTTGTCGAAGACGCCGCGGATGAGGACTTCGAGCTGCGCGAAGCTCGGCGCCGCGAGCTCCTCGCCCTCGATGGTGCGCCAGGGGAGAAAGCGCTCGCGGTTCGAAGAGAGCGTGCCCAGTCGTGCCTCGATCCCGTCGGAGACGACCAGGACTTCGTTGAAGACGAAGAACGCGGGCAGCTCGTTCTTGTACGTCTGAAGCTGCTGAAACGCGGTCCAGACGGTCGCGCTTTCGGAGGCCGCGTTCTTGAGCTCGAGGAGCGCGAGCGGCAGACCATTCACGAAAACCACGACGTCCGGTCGCCGCGTGTGACCGAACTCGGTCACGGTGAACTGATTCACGACCAGCCAGTCGTTCGCCGCGGGCGTGTCGAAGTCGAGCACGCGCACCGGGTCGTAGCCGACCGTGCCGTCCGCGCGGAGGTATTCCACGCTGACGCCGTTCACGAGGTGGCGGTGCAGCTCGTGGTTCCCGTCGACGAGCTGCGGCGATGAGATCCGCGTGAGCTTGCGGAACGCCTCGTCGATGGCCTCGGCCGGAACGGCCGGGTTGAGACGCCGCAGCGCCGCGCGAAGCCTTCCGTCGAGCACGACCTGCTCGTACGTGGCGCGCTCGGCGGCCGGCTCCCCCGGCGCGATGGTGGGGCCGAAGAGCACCGCGTAGCCAAGGGCACCAAACCACTCGAGGGCGGCTTCCTCGACGACGGACTCGGTGAAAGCGGTCATGGCTTCTTTCGCTTGCGCGACGTGGCCTTCGCGGCTCCCTCGCCGAGGCGCTTGGTCTCGGCCACGACACGATCGAAGTCGCTCTCGAACAGCCGGTCCTGCACGATGCGGTACTTCTCGAACTCGCTCTCGGCGTGCGCCCTGGCAATCTCCGCCGTCACCTTGCCAGCGTCCGCGAGCACCTCGCGGTCGGTCGCGGCGAGGAAGCGGTTCAGCCGCGTCTCCCAATCCTGCATGGTCATGGGGATCTTGCGGAGCGCCATATCCTCGGCCACGTCCAGGTAGGCGTTCACCAACCGCGAGAGCTGCGCGAGATCGTGCTCGGTCAGATAGTTCTTGGCCACGACCACATCGAACTTCTGAATCTTCCCCGCGGGCGCGTCGGCCCAAGTGTGGAGGCCCATGTCTTCTTTGGTCGCATCGGCGCGATCGTAGATGACCTCGGCGGCGGTTTGCCCGTGGATGGCCCAGTGGAGCTTGTTCTGCACCATGGCGAAGAAGCGCTTGGTGGCCTGCGCCGTCACGTCGTAGTCGACGGCCGTGGCATAGATGTCGGTGATCTTCTGGTAGAACTTGCGCTCCGACAGCCGAATCTCGCGGACGCGCTGGAGCTGTTCTTCGAAGTACCGCTCGCCCAGGATGGAGCCGCCTCGCTTGAGGCGCTCGTCGTCCATCGCGAAGCCTTTGACGGTGAACTCCTCGACGACGCGCGTGGCCCACTTGCGAAACTGCACGGCGCGCTCGGAGTTGACCTTGTACCCGACGGCGATCGTGGCCGAGAGGTTGTAGTGCTTCGTGTCGTAGCTCTTGCCGTCGGCGGCAGTTATCCGAAAATTTTGGATAACTGCGTCCTCCGCGAGCTCGCTATCCGAAAAGATCGTCTTCAGGTGGTAGTTGATGGTTCGTACGTCGACATCGTAGAGCTGCCCCATCATCTTCTGGCTGAGCCACACGTTCTCGTCGGCGTACACCGCTTCGACACCGCCCTTGCCGCTCGCAGCGACGAAGGTCAGGTACTCGGCCGCTGAGGAACGCACGAGGGAGGTCGTGGGGGTGCTCTTCTTGCGCGTCACGCGACCTCCGTGGCGATGCGCACGGCGTGCGCGACGGAAAGCTCATCTTTGAAGCGGCACTGGATGCGCGTCCGCCCATCCTCGGTCCGGTAGAGGATCATCTCGGACTTCGGCGAGGCGTCGGTCATGCGATGGCCTCCACGGCCTGGGCGGCAGTCTTCACGGAGAGCTCACCTGACAGGAGACGCGGAAGCAGTGCGTCGCGGAGACCTGCGAGCGTCGCGTTCTCATCGTGGTTCGCACCGGTTTTCCGAAAAAACACGGCAACGAGCTGTCCGAACCGTTCTCCAACGGCCGAGCAGGGTAGCGCCACAACGTAGCGACCGAGAGAATCCGCGGACACACGCTGGCGCCCCGTGGTCCCTTCCATCTTCTGCGCCGCGAATTCGCGAAAGACGTTGTCCCGCGCGAGAAGGTAGCCCCACTCAGGCGGAAGTGGGGCGCGCGGTCGCACGACCATGTATTCGGTGGAACCCCAGGCGACGACGCCGTTGTCTAGGAAGTCGACATAGCCCGTCTTCCCGTTCTCCAGGCACGGAGTGATGCGTGCGAGCAACGTATCGCCATTCTGAAAACGTGCGCCAGAGCCGGCCTGTCGCAATGGCCATGCGCTCGGACGGTGCCCTGTTGTAGGCAGACTGGACATCTCGACGTAGGGGGCGGGCGCGCCCTTCTCAATTCGCCTCAGAGGATTGAGCTCCGCGGCTTCGGAGAGCGGGACGGATCGCCACCCCTTAGGAATCTCGCCCAACTCCGACTTCACGAACTCGCTGGGGAAGAGCTTCGCGGTTTCGGCGTCCATGCCGGTTGGCTGGCGGCGTTGGGCGTTGGCGCGGACGGGGTCGAAGTCGACGAACCACGACTTGAAGAGCGCCCGCGCCATGGCCTCGAGCGTCTCGTTCATCCGGCGATTCAGCTCGATCTTGTCGTCGAGGGTGCCAAGGAGGTGGGCGATCGACTTCTGGCTGCGGAGCGAGGGCAGCACGATGGGCGTGCCCCGCAAGATTCCGAGGTTGGTGTGTGGAACCCCGGTCTGGATTGCGTTCTGCCGAATGTAGGCCTGCTGCTCAGCGCTCGTGAAGACGTAGTAGAGGAAATGTGCACAAGCTTTTGCCGGATCGACCGTCAGCTTCATCTGACTCTGTGAAATCAGATAGCGATCGAAGCCCTTGTCCGGGACCAGCGCGACCTGGCCCAGTGTGCCGCGCTGCGTGAATAGGATGTCACCTGGTCTCGCCAAGTTTGCTGAAAGCGAGTCTGCCTTCTCGGGCGAAACAAACGCGAACTCTCCGTCCAGCCATCGACCGCGGCCCATGTTGGTACCGCGAATCACCGGAACCCCACACGGCACGTAGTCGCGACTCACAAGGTCTGAACCGAATGGTCCCCCTACGAGCGCATTCCGACCGGGAGCCGCTACGTCGCCGACCGTGCAGGCAATCCAGTCCTCAGCCCCCATGCCCGAGCCCCCGCATGTTCTCGCGGATCACCTTCTCGAGCTCCTCGCCCTTGGGGAGCTTCATCGCGGCCACTTCTTTGCGGCCAGCTCCGCGTCGAGGTCTTCCTTGCGGGTGCTGTCGCGAGCCAGAAAGCCCGGGTGGACGTTCCAGTGGTGTCCGTCATCGGTTCGTATCGACGCTGTCTTCTTGTTGAGCTTGAGAATGACGCCGACCTTTCTTTCGCCGGACGGCGCCAGGAAACCCACTCGATCGCCCACGCCGAAGCGCGCGAGCAGCGTGGTGCTGTGCGCCTGCGAGATCAGCTTCAACCGCTCGACGATCAGGCGATTCAGATATCGGAGATCGTCCTCACCCAAACGCCGGATGGCCTCGGCGACGTCCTCTCGATTCTCCAACTTGTACCCGTTCGCTCCCATGTCACGTCCCCTCCCTGTCAAAACCGATGCGCCGCTTGGGTTTCACGGGCGGCGCCATCAGCTTGCGGATGGCATCGAACACGACGCGGAACTGGGCGTCGTACTTCTTCTCCAACGCGACGAGTTTGCGTGCGAGGTCCGCGTTGGTTTGGAGCATCTGCCGCAGCCGCACGAACGCGCGCATGATCTCGATGTTCACCTGCACCGCACGCGGGCTGCGCAGCACGCTGGAGAGCATCGCCACGCCCTGCTCGGTGAAGGCTCTCGGCAGCTTCCGCGTGCCGCCCCAACTTGATGTTCCAAAGTGGAACCTCAAGTCAGCGAATTCGCCTTCGGTCATTTGAATCATGAAGTCGGACGGGAAGCGCCCGAGATTACGGTTGACCGCCTTGTTCAAGTTGCCGGTCGTGACCTCGTAGAGGGCGGCCAGGTCCTTATCGAGGATGACCTTGTGCCCGCGTAGGACCACGATCACGCGTTCGATCCGCTCAAGCGGCACCAGGCTGTGCTCAGTCACGTTCTCCTCCCCTCCCGTTCGAGCTCTCAAATTGGCCTCCATACCCGAGCCCCCGCAGGTTCTTCCGGATCACCTGCTCGAGCCTCGCGCTCTCGGCGAACTGCTCGTCGAGCTTCGCGACCAGGCGCTTCATCTTGTCGTCGAACGGCTCGCCGTCGTCTTCGACCTCTTCGGCGCCGACGTAGCGGCCCGGCGTGAGCACGTGCTGGTGCGCGCGGATCTGCTCCGTCGTCGCGTTCTTGCAGAAGCCGGCGACGTCCTCGTACTTGCCAAGACCGTCGCCGCGCCAGCGGTGGTAGGTGTCGGCGATCTTCGCGATGTCGTCGTCGGCCAGCTCGCGATGGACGCGGTCCACCAAGGTGCCGAGCCTGCGCGCGTCGATGAAGAGCGTTTCGTGCCGGCGATTGCGCATCTTCTTGCCGCGCCCGCCGAGGCCGCTCTTCTTGTCGCGCGCGAGGAACCAGAGGCAGACCGGGATCTGCGTCGAGTAGAAGAGCTGCCCGGGCATCGCGACCATGCAGTCGACCAGATCGCCCTCGACGAGCGCCTTGCGAATCTCACCCTCGCCCGACTGTTGCGACGACATGCTGCCGTTCGCCAGCACGAAGCCCGCGATTCCCGTCGGTGACAGGTGGTGCGCGAAGTGCTGCACCCACGCGAAGTTCGCGTTCCCGACCGGCGGTGCGCCGTACTTCCAGCGCGCGTCTTCGCGCAGGCGCTGGCCGCCCCAATCGCTGTCGTTGAACGGCGGGTTGGCGATGACGTAGTCGGCCTTGAGATCCTTGTGCGCATCCGCGTGAAAGCTCTCGCCCTGGGCGATCTTCGCGTCGATGCCGCGGATCGCCAGGTTCAGCTTGGCGAGGCGCCACGTCGTGTGGTTCGACTCCTGGCCGTAGATGCTGACGTCACCGATTCGGCCACCGTGCGCTTCGACGAACTTCTCGCTCTGCACGAACATTCCGCCCGAACCGCAGCACGGGTCGAAGACACGGCCCTCATGCGGCGCGAGCATCTCGACGAGCACGCGCACCACGCACTGCGGCGTGTAGAACTGGCCACCGTTCTTGCCTTCGGCGGACGCGAACTGCCTGAGGAAGTACTCGTAGACGCGGCCGAGCACGTCGCGCGAGCGGTTCGCCTTGTCGCCGAGGCCGATGGTGCCGATGAGGTCGATGAGCTCGCCGAGCCGCTGCTTGTCGAGCGCGGGTCGCGCGTAGTCCTTCGGCAAAACGCCCTTCAGCGTCGCGTTGTCCCGCTCGATCGCGACCATCGCGTCGTCGAGAATCCGGCCGATAGTCGGTTGCTTGGCCTTGCCTTGCAGGTGCGCCCAGCGCGCTTCCTTCGGCACCCAGAAGATGTTCTCCGCGCGGTATTCGTCGGCATCCTCGGGATCGGCCCCGGACTTCCGGTCGGCGGCGAGTGCCGTGTGCTTCTCCTCGAACGCATCCGAGATGTACTTGAGGAAGATCAGACCGAGGACGACGTGCTTGTACTCGGCCGCGTCCATGTTGTTGCGGAGCTTGTCGGCGGCTTGCCAGAGCTTCGGTTCGAAGCCGAGCGTCGCGCCGCTCGGCCCGTTCGTCGCCGCGACGGAGGCCTTGGCTTTCACCCTTTTCACGCGCCCCTCCTCTCCGCTGGCAGCATCGGAAGCCAGGGCAACCTAGGCCAAACGAGATTTCGGGTCTACGGGGAACACATCGCGAGCGCGATCATTGCCCGAGTAGTCACTAGTGACTACAATAGACGCATGCGCACGGTGAACGTCAAGGAGCTCAAGTCCCGGCTGTCGGCGTACTTGCGCGAGGCAGAGGCCGGCGAGACGTTCCTCGTCACCGGCCGGCAGAAGGTCGTCGCGCGTCTTGGGCCTCCGGTCATCGAGGAGCTTCGCTCCCGGCACCCGCGGGACTTGGTCGCGGGGCTGGTCGCGATGGGGGGGAGGCCACCCACGCGCGGGAGGCGACCCACCGATTACCGCCGCACCGGCCGCGGCGCGGGCCTGAGCACGCAAGAGATCGACGCGCTGCTCGCAGCCGTGCGCGACGAGTCGCGGTGAACCTCTATCTCGAGACGAGCGCGGCGCTGCGCGACGTGCTCGAGGGCGACGATGGCGAGGCGGTGCGCGCGCTCCTACGGCGCGCGGACGTGGTCGTCGCGTCGCGGTTGACCATCGGAGAGGTTGGGCGCGTGCTGGCGCGGATGCGGGTGCTCGACGCGAAGGTCGCCGCGCGCGTGGCCGCGCGGGAGGCCGAGTTCGTGTCCGACCGCGATCTCTGGCATCTGATGCCCATCGACGAGGCAATCCTCGAACGCTGCGCGCGCCCATTCCCCGTCGAGCCGGTCCGAATGCTCGACGCCGTTCACCTGGCGACGATCGAGCGCGTCTCCGCGAGCGTTTCACGCCTCGTCGTCCTGTCGACGGATACGCGGGTTCGAGCGAACGCCGAGGCGCTCGGGTTCGAGCTGCGTCCGTAGGCTGCGGCCCGTCCGATGGGACGCCGGTTCAGCGAGCGGGCTCGTTCACGGTCGCGCGCTCGGCTGCCGGCCGTGG
>JBBTFH010000198.1:0-9542 GCA_038041915.1 Myxococcota bacterium | reverse complement strand
CGCCGGTTCAGCGAGCGGGCTCGTTCACGGTCGCGCGCTCGGCTGCCGGCCGTGGACCTTCGACGGCTTCACGTCGCCCAGCACCTTGCGCAGGTACTCGCCGGTGTACGAGCCCGGCGTGCGCGCGACCTCTTCGGGCGTGCCTTCCGCGACGACGCGGCCGCCGCCGTCGCCGCCTTCGGGGCCGAGATCGAGCACCCAGTCGCTGGTCTTGACGACGTCGAGGTTGTGCTCGATCACGACGACGGTGTTGCCGGCGTCGACCAGCGCGTCGAGCACGGCGAGGAGCTGCTGGATGTCGGCGAAGTGCAGGCCCGTCGTCGGCTCGTCGAGGATATAGAGCGTGCGGCCGGTGGCGCGCTTCGCGAGCTCGCGCGCGAGCTTGATGCGCTGCGCCTCGCCGCCCGAGAGCGTGGTCGCCGACTGGCCGAGGTGGAGGTAGCCCAGCCCGACGTCGCGCAGCGTGTCCAGCTTCTGCGCGATCTTCGGCACGCTGCCGAGCACGTCGCACGCCTCGAGCACGGTCATCTCGAGCAGATCGGCGATGCTCTTGCCCTTGTAGCGCACCTCGAGCGTCTCGCGGTTGTAGCGGCGCCCGCCGCACAGCTCGCAGGTCACGTAGACATCGGGCAAGAAGTGCATCTCGATGCGCAGGATGCCGTCGCCCTGGCACGCCTCGCAGCGCCCTCCCTTGACGTTGAACGAGAAGCGCCCGGCCTTGTAGCCGCGCACCTTGGCGTCGGGAAGCTGCGCGAAGAGGTCGCGCACGTGCGTGAGCAGCCCCGTGTAGGTCGCCGGGTTCGAGCGCGGCGTGCGGCCTATAGGGCTCTGGTCGATCGCGATGACCTTGTCGAGAAAACCGATGCCGTCGATGCCGTCGTGCGCGCCGACCGGCTGCTTGCTCCGGTTCAGGCGATTCTCGAGCGCGGCCAGCAGCGTGTCGATGACCAGCGTCGACTTGCCGGAGCCGGACACGCCGGTCACGCACGTGCGCACGCCGAGCGGGATGCGCGCGGTGACGTTCTTCAGGTTGTTGGCGCGCGCGCCGCGCACCGTGACCGCGCGGTTGCCGACGGGGCGGCGCACGGAGGGCACCGGGATCGACCGCCGCCCCGACAGGAACGCGCCGGTCAGCGACGCGGGCGACGCGAGGATCTGCGCGGGCGTGCCTTCGGCGACGACGCGGCCGCCCTCGCGGCCGGCGCCCGGCCCCATGTCGATGACGTGGTCGGCGGCGCGGATGGTTTCCTCGTCGTGCTCGACGACCAGGACCGTGTTGCCCATGTCGCGCAGTCGCCGCAGCGTGGAGAGCAGCCGCTGGTTGTCGCGCTGGTGCAGACCGATGGACGGCTCGTCGAGGATGTAGAGGACGCCCACCAGCGATGAGCCGATTTGCGTCGCGAGGCGGATGCGCTGCCCTTCGCCGCCCGAGAGCGTCGCGGCTGATCGATCGAGCGAGAGGTAGTCGAGCCCGACGTCGGCCAGGAAACGCAGGCGCTCGCGGATCTCGCGCAGTATGCGCTCGGCGATCGCCTGCTCGCGCTTCGTCAGCGCGAGCGCGTCGAAGAACGCGCAGGCGTCCTTGATCGCGAGCCGCGAGATCGCGTGGATGCTCTGGCCGCCGACGCTCACGTGCAGCGCCTCGCGGCGCAGGCGCGCCCCACCGCACGCGACGCAGACCGCCTGGCTCTGGTAGCGCGAGAACTGCTCGTAGATCTGGCCGAACGCGTCCTCGTCGGGCTTCGCCGCTCCGCCGCCCTCCTCGCGCACGCGCCGCTGCAGCTCCTCGAGCCGCCGCAGGAGGTTCGGCAGCACGCCCTCCCACTCGCGCCGGTAGGTGTGCCGCCGCCCGTCCTTCTCGAAGAAGAAATCGATCGCCTCGCCCGGCTCGCCGTGCAGAAGGAGCGTGCGCACGCGCTCGGGAAGGCTTTTCCACGGCGCGAAGAGGTCGAGCGCGTAGTGCTTGGCCAGCGCCTCGAGGATCTGCTGGTAGTGGACCGTCGAGCGCCCCTGCCACGGCGCGATCGCGCCCTGCTGCAGGCTGAGGTCGGGGTTGGGGACGACCAGCTCCGGGTCGAAGAAGATGCGCGCGCCCAGGCCGTGGCACTCGGGGCAGGCGCCGCTCGGGTTGTTGAACGAGAAGAAGCGCGGCGTGATCTCGGGATACGAGGTGCCGCAGTCGATGCAGGCGAAGCGCTCTGAAAAAACCAGATCGTCGCCCTCGACGAGCGCGATCTTGACGATGCCGTCGGCGAGCCTGAGCGCGAGCTCGACGGAGTCGGCCAGGCGCCGCTCGATGCCGGCCTTGACCGCCAACCGATCGACGTAGACCTCGATGGTGTGCTGCTTGTTCTTGTCGAGCGGGATCGGCTCGGCCAGGTCGTGGACCTCGCCGTCGACGGCGACGCGCGTGAAACCGTCGCGACGCAGCTTGTCGAGCTCCTTTTTGTACTCACCCTTGCGTGCGCGCACGATCGGCGCGAGCACGGAAAAGCGCGCGCCCGCGGGCTGCTCGAGGATGCGGTCGACGATTTGCTGCACCGTTTGCGACTGGATGGGTTTTTCGCATTCGCAGCAGTGCGGCCTCCCGACGCGCGCGAACAGCAGGCGCAGGTAGTCGTAGATCTCGGTCACCGTGCCGACCGTCGAACGCGGGTTCTTGCTCGTACCGCGCTGCTCGATGCTGATGGCCGGCGAAAGGCCCTCGATCGAGTCGATGTCGGGCTTTCCCATCTGCTCGAGGAACTGCCGCGCGTAGGCCGAGAGCGACTCGACGTAGCGCCGCTGTCCCTCGGCGTAGATGGTGTCGAACGCGAGCGAGGATTTCCCCGAGCCCGACAGGCCGGTGATGACGACGAGCCGGTCGCGCGGGATCTCGACGTCGATGTTCTTGAGGTTGTGCTCGCGCGCTCCCTTGACGACGATTCGGTCCATTGGGGCCGAAAAGTCTAGCACGGCCGGTTTCCGTCGGAGGCGACGCGTTCTCCGGTGTGGCGTCGAACGCGGTCGCTGGTCGCGACGCCGCGGCTGGCGTAAGAATGGGTGTGATCTTCAGAAGGGAGCCCTTTCGCATGCACGACTCGATCGGCCGCGTTTCTGGGGCGCTCTACGCATTCCTGGCATTCCTGGCATTCCTGGCCCTGGCGGGGCCCGCGTGCGCGGACCGCCCGGTGAGCGGAGAGAAAGAAGGAGAAGGAGAAGGAGAAGGGGAAGGGGAAGGGGAAGGGGAAGGGGAGGCGGAGGCGGAGGCGGAGGCGGAGGCGGAGGCGGAGGCGGAGGCGGAAGCCGAGGCGGAAGCCGAAGCGGAAGCCGAAGCGGAAGCGGAAGCGGAAGCCGAAGCGGAGGCGGAGGGCGAGCCGAACATTGGTGACCCGTGCGAGTGCGCCGACGAGGAGATGGAGGAAGGCAGCCCCACCTGTGTCGAAGCGGGCGACGATCCGGCGTGCGTCGGCGGGGCCGGCTGCATCCCGCTCTTCGACGGCGACGGCATAGCCGGCGTCACGGTGTGCGGCACGACCGAGTGCGAGATCGACGATCCGGCCACGGACGCCGTCAACGAGGACAGCTGCGGCGACATCGACGCGGATTTCGTCTGCGCGGACCTGAACACGGGGATCGACGATCCGGACCCCGACGATCCGAACGACGAGTTCGCCGACAACTACTGCCTGAAGCTCTGCGAGCCGTCCGACGCCGATCACGGCGGCTGCTCGGACGGAATCATCTGCGACCCACTGTGGGGCGCGTTCCTGCGCCTCGATCCGCCAAGTTCGGTCTGCCTCGGCGCGCCCTGCGAGAGCGGCGACGACTGCCCGGTCACCAACGGCGTGGACTGCGAGGACGACGCCGGCTGCGGCGAGGGCGAGATGTGCGCGCCAATAGACTTCGCCCTCAACGGTGATCCGATCTACGGCGTGTGCGCGCTGCCCGGCATCTGCAACCCCGACAGCGGCCTTTGCGCCGGCCACGATCAGGGCGCCGAGGGCGCGGAGATCGGCGATCCGTGCACGGCGGACACCGACTGCCCCGACAACGCCGCTTGCCTCATGGAGGAGGGCGACGATCTTGGCGTAATCGTCCGCAACGGCTACTGCTCGATCCGCGGCTGCAACTACGGCGGCGAGACCGCGGCGTTGGAGTGCCCCGAAGGCTCGGGCTGCAACGGCGTCTACTTCAGCGCCGGGGGGTTCTGCCAGCGCACTTGCGACCCCGAGTCGGCCACCAGTTGCCGTGGCAATAACTGGGACGCCTGCGGAAACCCCGACGGCGATCATCTCGGCGACTACGAGTGCTACGATTGGAACGCGCTGGTCGCCGACGCCGGCTACAGTTGCGGAGTCTGCGCCGCTCTACCGACCTGCGATTGGAGCCCGCGCGTGGGCCTGAGCTGCGAGTACATCGAGAGCGGAACCTTCATTCCCAATATCGACTGTGGAAGCTGGGGCGAGGGCTTCACCTGCATCGATCCGGAAACGGGAAACGCGCTCGACAGCGACTCGCCGGACGGCACCTGCCTCGACGACACGGTGTCCGGGCCGCCCGACGACGAGACGGCCGCGGAATGCGGGTAGCCATCCGCTGAAGCCAGCGGATCAGCCGACTCGGTACACCGCGCCCACTGTCCCGTCGACGATCAGCTCCTCGCCGTCGCGCAGCACGCGGGTCGCGTCGCGTGCGCCGATCACCGCGGCGAGGCCGTACTCGCGCGCCTGCACCGCGCCGTGGTCGAGAAGCCCGCCGTGATCGGCGACGACGGCGGCCGCCTGCGCGAGAAGGAACGTCATCTGCGGAAGCACCGCCGGCACGACCAGCACGGCGCCGCGCACGTCGGTGGGCAGCGCCGCGAGCTCGCGCACGACGCGCGCCGGACCGCGCGCGCGGCCGCCGATGCCGAACCCGCGCAGCACCGCGCCGCTCGGCGGCGGGTGGCGCCGCTCGATCACCAGCGCGCCCTGACGGGCGACGCCACGGACGTGCGTGGGCGGCACGAGCGCGCGCCGCCGCGCATGCTCGCCGCGGCCTATCGTCGCGAGCGCGCGCAGATCGCCGGCGGGCGTCCGCGCGCGCGCCACGTCGCCCACCAGGGCGCGGACGTGATCGAGCGGCAGGAAGAAGACGTCGGACGGCGCGGCGATAGCAAGGCTCCGCGCGAGCGCCTGGCCAATCGCCAGCAGCGGGCGCCGCACCGCACGCAGCGCCCGGGCGAAGAGCAGGTCGTCCTCCTCGGCGATCGCCAGGTTTCGGCGCGCGAGCGCCGACACCGCGTCGAGCTCTGGGCGCTCGGGCTCGGCCAGCGCCTCGCGCAAGGCGCGCTGCCGCTCGGCCGCGTGCGCCGCCGCGTGCGCGCACCGCTCTTCGGGCGAGACGTCCGCGCGCGCGAGCGCGAGCAGCGCGGGATAGAGCGGCCGCGGATTTTCGCCGAAGGTCGGCGCGGCGATGTCCCACACCGGCGCGAACGCGCCGTGGCGATCGAGAAAGCCGCGCAACTCGGCGAACCAGTCGGCCATCGCCTCGCTCGGAGCCGCCGGACGCGACGGATCGGCGAGGTAGGCGCCCAGGCCCGGCACCTTGATCGCCGCGCGCCCGAGTTTCCACAGATCCTGGTCGCGCTCGATGGTGCGCGTCGAAATGCCGGCGACGACGCCGAGCACCTCCTCGGCCGCCTCCGGCCCGACATGGCGCCGCGCGAACGCGATCAGCCGCGCGCGCGCCTCGGCTACGGCCGCCTGGATAGCAAAGTAGCGCGGCAGGAACCGCGCGAGAAAGGCGACCGCCTCGTCGAGCCGCGCGTGTGGGTCCGCGATCGCCGGCGCACCGCCCGTCGGGTGGGCCGCGGCAGCTTCGAGCGGCAGAATCTCCATCTCGAACCGCGGCACGATGTCGTTGTGCCAGACGCGCGCCAACTCCTCGGGCGGAATCTCGCGCGCGGCGGTCGCTTCCCTCGCGTAGAGATACCCTTCCCACACGCGGGCGTCGTCGCGGGCGACGAGCGCGACCAGCCCCTCGTGCGCCGGCGAGAGCGGATCGGGGTTGTGCTCGCGGTCGTGGCGCCACGTCGCGCGCGCGTCCTCTACGCTCTCAAACGCGATCGGAAACTCCGGCGCGGGCACCGGTGCGGCCGCGGCGCGAAGTTGCACGATCCATACGCGCGCCGCGTCGTCCTCGGCCCATTCGATCTCCGCGGCGCCGCCCACAGCCGCCTCGGCGCGCGCGAGCAGCGCCGGCACGCGCGCGCGCAGCGCTGGATCGTTCGACGCCGGCAGTGGGTCGCTCGACCATCCGTCGTAGGCTTCGACGCGGGGAGGCGCGCCGCTGGCCGCGAACCCGAAAATTTGCCGCGAGACCATCACCTGCACGATCACCGCCATCCCGACCGGCGCCGCGTCGATGCCGCGATGCGCCAGATACGCCGCGACGTGTGGCGCGCGAAGCGACGCGACGCACGCGCGCACCGCCGCGAGCACGTCCCCCGGCGCCACATCGAGCCGCGACACGAACAGCCCCGCCGCCGTCGCGCCCGGCCGATCCTCGATCGTCGCCGACGAGCGCACCGCGAGGAGCGCCGCCCCCAGCGCCCGCACCGCGTCGTCGAGCATCGGCGCCAGCACCTCGTCCGGCGCCGTCGCCAGATCCACCGGCACCACGACGCCTACCGGAACCGGCAGCCCCGCCGCCACCGCCCGCCCAAGCCCGGCCGCCTTCCCGCCGAAGACCGCCGGATCGCGTGCCTGGGCGAGCGAAACGATCGTCATCGCGACGCGAGCTAGTCGGGCTCGTTGAGGACGAGATTGATCTTCGATCCCGGCGGCGCGGTCGTGCCGGCCGCCGGTTTTTGCCGGAGCACGATGTTGCCCCCGTAGTTCTCGTCGTACTGGAAGCTCGTCGCGCCCACCACGAACCCCGCTTGCTCGAGCGCCGCGCGCGCCCGCGTGATCCCTATGCCCGTCACCTTCGGCACCTCGACCTCGCCCGCGCCCGACGACACGGTGATCTGCACCGGCGTGCCCGGCGCGACCTCGGTCATCGCCGGAGGCGTCGTCCCCGCGACGATGCCCTTGGGTGTGGTCGCGCTCGCGGCCTCGACGATTCCCGCCGACTGCAGGTGCGCCTCGGAAAGCTTCACCGCCGCCTGGTCGGGGGCCATGCCGGTCACGTCGGGAACCCGCACCTTTCCCATGCCGCGCGAGACGATGGCGGAAACGGCGGACTTCTTTTTCACACGCGAGCCGGCGAGCGGCGTCTGCGTGACGATCCCGCCCGCCGCGACGTTGGCGTCGTCGCGTTCGTCCTCGAGCGTGAGCAGGAGGTCGCGCGCGGTCACCATCTCGCGCGCCTGGGCGATCGTGAGCCCGACGATTGACGGCACCTCGACGCCGTCGTCGTCCGCCTCGGCCTTGGGCTGGCCTTCGGCCCCAGGCGCGCCGGCCGGCGCGGAGGTCATCTTCACGACCACCAGCGACACGAGGACGCTGGTCAGCACCGACGTGACGATGGCGACGAGAATCGTCGATCCCGCGCCGCCGCGCCGCCGCTCCCCGGGAACATCGTCCATGTCGTCGTACACGCGCGATCGTGTAACATGTGTTTTCCGAATGCGGCAAGCGACGCTGCTCTTGGCTCTCGCGTTGGCCGCGGCCCCGAGCGCGGAAGCACGCGAGCGCGGGGACGTCGATTTCCCCGAGAAGCTCCCCGAGAGCCCCAAGGAGCGGCGCTGCTGCGGCTATCCGCTCGGCGAGTACAAGCTCTCTTTCTACTGGCTGTCCTACGAGCGCGACTACGCGGCCGAGGCGTATGACACGCCGGTCTTCACGATCGAGGGCTGGCTCGTCGGGATGTTCCCGCGCCGTTTCGTCGAGGAGCTCACGATGGAGGGCACGGCGGTGCTCGCGGACGGGCGCGTGCTCAACTACGCCGGCCGCTGCCGCTACGGCACCGGCATCTGCTTCCAGGCGTGCGACCGCGCCGCCTTTCCCGTCGGCATCGGCGTGCGCGGGCGGTCGCTCGTGCCCTACCGCTCGGTCGCCGTCGATCCGGCGGTCGTCCCGATTGGCGAGCCGCTCTACTTCCCCGAGCTCGACGGGATCGAGCTGCCCGACGGCACGTTGCACGACGGCTGCGTGCGGGCCGACGATCAGGGCGGCGCGATTCGCAAGCGCGAAATAGACTTCTTCGTCGCCTCCTACGACGAGTTCAAGAAAATCGCCGACGCCATATGGTGGCGCATGAAGGTCACGCCGCACGTCGAGGAGCCGCGCTGCCGCTATCTGCTGGATACGCCGCCGTCGCCGCCGTCGCCGCCGCCACCCATTGCACGGCGGTAAGCGTGATCCGCTTCTCGCCGCTTCGCATCCTGCCCATGCGCTTCGCGCGCGCGCTCGCGGCGCATCTGCCCGGTCCCCCCGCGGTGCTCGCGGTGCTGGGCTCGCGCGGGCTTGCCGAGGCGCTCGAGCGGCTGGGCTTCTCCGTCGAGGAGCATCCCGCCGATGACGCGACCGGCATCGTCGTCGCCTTCTGCCCGGGCGACGCCGCACTGGACGCCGCCGCGCGCCTGGTCCGTGACGCCGGCCTGCTGGTCGTCGTCGACCGCGGCGTCTTCGGCCCGCGCCCCGAGGCCCGCACCTTCGCGCTCGCGAGCCGCGGCTTCGTCGAGGTGCGGCAAGCCCGCGCCGGCCGCGCGCGCCTGACCACCGGTCTGCGCCTGCGCGTTCTCTAGCGGGATTTCCTGGCGAAGACGTTCACGCCCACGACGCCGAACTTGCGCGCGGTCTTCTCCTTGCTCGTGCCGCGGAAAGGATCGAAGCGCTCGCGAATCGCGACATCGCGAAAGCCGGCGGCTCCGAGGGTCTCGACGAGCTCTCCCTCCGGGAGAGCGCCGGCGATTCAGCCGGTCCAGAGCTCGACGTCACGCCGCACCGACTCCGAGAGCTCGCTCGCGACGACGATGTCGGCGTAGAGAAAGCGCCCGCCCGGGCGAAGGACGCGGAAGACCTCGCCGTAGGCGACCGACTTGTCCGGCGTCAAGTTGAGCACGCCGTTCGAGATCACGACGTCGACGCATCCGTCCTCGAGCGGCAGCGTCGCGGCGTCGCCGAGGCGCACTTCGACGTTACCGAGGCCCGCCGCCTTGGCCGAGGCGCGCGCCCGCTCGGCCATCGCCTCCGTCATGTCGACGCCGATGGCACGGCCGCTCGGGCCGACGCTGCGCGCCGCCAGCAAGAGGTCCATGCCGGCGCCACAGCCGATGTCGAGGACGACCGCGCCTTCGCCGATGGGGCCCATGCGGTGCGGGTTGGCGACGCCGGCGAACGAAGCGGTGCTCTGCGCCGGGAGCGTCGCGAGGGCCTTGGCATCGTATCCGAGCAGCTCCGCCGCGTAGTCCGGACCCCGGTGGAAGTGGAACTCGCCGGACGGATCCGCCGCGACCTGCGCATAGATGGATTGAATCTCCGCTCGTAGCTTTCGTGTATCGAGATCGACGGGACAGGCAATGGCCATGGGGTGGCCTCCTTTCTCTCCTTCTAGCCGGTTTCTTTTTTTGCCGC
>JBBTFH010000197.1:0-8431 GCA_038041915.1 Myxococcota bacterium | reverse complement strand
GGAACTCCGGCTTCGTCGACTTCGTGCTGGACCAGCTCGGCGACCTTCGCGAGGTCGAGGCGCGGCGGATGTTCGGCGGGCACGGCCTGTACGCGGGCGAGGTGTTTTTCGCGATCGTGTGGCGCGACCGGCTGTTCTTCCGCACCGACGCCGAGAGCCGCGACGAGTACGTGCGGCTCGGCGCCGGGCCCTTCCGCCCCAACGCGCGGCAGACGCTCAAGAGCTACTACGAGGTGCCCGCGGACGTGCTGGAGGATCGCGCGCGACTCACGGCGTGGGCCGAGCGGGCACTGATGACTCATCACGGCGGAGTGACGGCGGCGAAGAAGAGGCGAAAGGGCCCGCGCGCTACACGGTCGGTGTGCCGCCGCCGTTATCGTCGTCGCCTCCGCGGTCGGCGCTCCAGCGCAGGCGCGGCTTGCGCGCGGCGCGCGTTTCGTCCAGGCGCCGGATTCCGAGCGTGTGCGGGGCGCTCTTGACCATCGCGGGATCGGCGGCGGCCTCGGCGGCAATCGCGAGCATCGCGTCGCAGAACTCGTCCAGCGTCTCGAGCGTCTCGGTCTCGGTCGGCTCGATCATCAGCGCGCCCGGAGCAATCAACGGGAAGTAGATCGTCGGCGGATGGAAGCCGTAATCCATCAGCCGCTTGGCGACATCGAGCGTCTGCACGCCCGTCTCCTTCTTGAGCTTCTTGTCGGAGAGCACGACCTCGTGCATGCACGGGTGATTGAACGCCACCGGGTACGCCGCGGCCAGACGCGCCCGGATGTAATTGGCATTGAGCACCGCCATCTCGGTCGCGAGCGACAGCCCCGCCGCGCCCATCTCGCGGATGTACGTGTACGCGCGCACGTGCATGCCGAAGTTGCCGAAGAACGAGCGCAGCCGGCCGACCGACTTTTCGCGCGCGTAGTCGAGGCGGAAGCGATCGCCGTCGCGCTCGACCGTCGGCGCCGGCAGAAACGGCACCAGCGCCTCCTGCACCGCGACGGGTCCGGAGCCGGGGCCGCCGCCGCCGTGGGGCGTGGTGAAGGTCTTGTGCAGGTTCAGGTGCATGACGTCGACGCCGGTCTCGCCGGGCCGGACCTTGCCCATGAGCGCGTTGAAGTTGGCGCCGTCCATGTAGACCAGGCCGCCCGCGCGGTGCACCAGCTCGGCGATAGCGTCGACGTTCTCCTCGAACAGGCCGAGCGTAGACGGGTTGGTCACCATGATCGCCGCGAGGTCGTCGTCGCACTCCTTGGCGATTGCGTCGGGCTCGAGCACGCCGTTTGCGCCGGTCTTGACCGGCACGATGCGAAAGCCGTTGAGCGCCGCCGACGCGGCGTTGGTGCCGTGCGCGCTGTCGGGGATCAGCACCTTGGTGGGGCGCCGCCCGCGATCGTGGTGGTACGCGCGGATCATCATGAGGCCGGCGAGCTCGCCGTTGGCGCCGGCCGCCGGCTGCAGCGTCGCGCGCGCGAAGCCTCCCAGTTCGCAGAGCGCACGTTCGAGCGCCCACATGAGCTCGAGCGCACCTTGAATCTGCGACTCCGGCTGGTACGGGTGGAGCTGCGCGAAGCCGGGCAGGCGCGCGACCTTCTCGTTGATCTTCGGGTTGTACTTCATCGTGCAGGAGCCGAGCGGATACAGCCCGAGATCGATCGCGTAGTTCCACTGCGAGAGGCGCGTGAAGTGACGAACGACCTCGACCTCGCTGACCTCGGGCAGATGGGGCGGCGCGGCGCGGCGCAGCGCGGCCGGGATGAGACTCAAAGCGTCGACGGCGGGAACGTCCGGCGCCGGGATCGAGGCGCCGCTGCGACCCGGCGCACCGTGCTCGAAGATCGGCTTCTCGACGTGGAGCTTCATGGCTGAAACTCCGCGAGCGCGGCCGCGAGCTGGTCGATGTCGGCCTTCCGGTGCAGCTCGCTCACACCGATGAGCAGCGTATCGCGCAGCGACGCGTCGAACCGCCCGACCGACACGCCCGGCACCACTCCACGCACCGCAAGCGTCTGGACGACGCGCGCCGCGTCGCCGCCGCGCACGCGCAGCGCGAACTCGTTGAACGTCGGCCCGGAGAAGCGCAGCGCGTAGCCGGGAATCTTCGTCAGCCGCGCCTTCGCGTACTCGGCGATCGCCAGGTTGGCCTCGGCGAGCTCGCGCAGGCCGCGCCGGCCGAGTAGGCACGCGTTGATGGTGAAGGCGAGCGCCATCAGCCCCTGGTTGGTGCAGATGTTCGAGGTCGCCTTCTCGCGGCGAATGTGCTGCTCGCGCGTCGCGAGCGTGAGCACGTAGCCGCGGCGGCCCTCGGCGTCGACGGTCTCGCCGACGAGTCGCCCCGGCATCGAGCGCACGTGCGCGGAACGCGTCGCGAACAGGCCGACACCCGGACCGCCCAGGCTGGTGTGCCCGCACAGGCCCAGGCCCTCGCCAATCGCGATGTCGCAGTCGGCCTCGCCCGGCGCGCGGATCAGGCCGAGCGCGACCGGCTCGGCGCACGCGCCGATGGACATGGCGCCGTGCGCGCGCGCGCGCTTCGCAACGGCCTCGAGATCCTCGATCACGCCGAAGAAGTTGGGCGACTGCGCGATCACGCACGCGACGTCGCCTGAGAGCGCGCGATCCAACGCTTTGAGATCGGTCGCGCCGGAAGCGTCGACGGGCACGACCGTGACGAGCGATCCGTCGGGCGCGAGCCCGCGCAGATAGGCGTCGCAGCAGGCGCGGTACTCGGGGTGGAGCCCCGCCGAAACCACCACGCGCGGGCGCCCGGTCGCGCGCCGCGCCATCAACGCCGCCTCCGCCGCCGCCGACGCGCCGTCGTAGAGCGAAGCGTTGGCCACGTCGAGCCCGAACAGCTCCGCGACGATGGTCTGGAACTCGAAGGTCGCCTGCAACGTGCCCTGGCTGATCTCCGGCTGGTAGGGCGTGTACGAGGTGTAGAACTCGGCGCGCAGCAGCAACAGATCCTGCGCCGCCGGCGCGAGGTGGCGGTGTACGCCGGCGCCGAGGAACGCGAGCGCTTCGCCGTTACCCCGCGAGTTCGCGCGCCCGGTCGGCACGACGTTGCGCGCGGCGAGATCGCCCAGGTGCGCCGCGAGCTCCGGCTCGCTCAGGGCGGGCGGCAGCGCGAGCGGGCGGGCGAGGCGCAACCGCTTCGGGACGCCCGCGAAGAGCTCTTCGACGGAGGCGGCGCCGCAAGCGCGCAGCATGCGGGCGACGTCGTCGGGCGTATGCGGGATGTAGCGCACGTCTACGGAACGGTGCGGACGGACTAATCGCCCTGCTTGAGGTGCTCGGCGTACTCGACCGATGACATCAAGCGGAGAATCTCGTTCGCGTCGGACATCTCGACCTGAATCATCCAGCCTTCATCGTAAGGGTCGTCGTTGACGTACTCGGGGCTCTCGGCGAGCGGGTCGTTGACCTTCACGACCACCCCGCTCACCGGCGCGAACAGATCCGAGACCGCCTTCACCGACTCGACGGTGCCAAAGACGTCGTCTTTCTTGATCCGATCGCCCTCCTTGGGCAGATCCACCTGCGTGATGTCGCCGAGCTGATCGACGGCGTGCTTGGTGATCCCGATGGTGGCCAAAGTCCCATCGATGCGCGCCCACTCGTGTTCGCGCGTGTACTTGAGCTCGTCGGGATATTCCGCTGGCATCTGGCTATACGCTCCTCCTGTAGAAAGGACTCTTCACGACCTCGGCCGCGACCCGCTTACCGCGCACGTCGACGGCGACGCGAGATCCGGCGGCGGCGAGATCCGTCGGAACGTAGCCTAGCGCGATGTTCTTGCCGAGCGTCGGCGACGGCGCGCCGCTGGTGACGACGCCGATCGCTTCGCCCGCGGCGCCCGCGGGCAGAATCGGCATACCGTGGCGCGCGATGCCGCGCTCGACCATCTCGAGGCAGACGAGACGCCGCTTCGGACCCTCGGCCCTCTGGCGGTCTATTGCGGCGCGGCCGACGTACTCGGCGTCCGACTTCACCACCCACGCGAGTCCGGCTTCGAGCGGCGTGGTCGTCTCATCGATGTCGTTGCCGTAGAGGCAAAGCTTGGCCTCGAGGCGCAGCGTGTCGCGCGCACCGAGGCCGCACGGCTTGATGCCGTGCGCGCGACCCGCATCGAGCAGCGCGTCCCAAAGGCGCGGCGCATCGGTGGCGGCGCAGAAGATCTCGACGCCGTCCTCGCCGGTGTAGCCGGTGCGCGAAACGAACGTGCGCGCGCCCGCCAGCTTCGCCTCGGCGAAGGCGAAGCTGCGCAGGCTCGCGAGTGCACGATCGGAGACGGTTTCAACGACGGCCATGGCGCGCGGCCCCTGCACGGCGATCAGCGCGGTCTCGTCGCTCTGATCGATCACGTCGCACGCGCCGCCCGCGACGTCGCGCAGATGCGCGAGGTCCTTGGCGACGTTCGAAGCGTTGAGGACCACCAGGAAGGTGGGCGATCCGTCGACGTAGCGGTAGACGATGCAGTCGTCGACGATGCCGCCGTCCGCGCGGCACATGACCGTATAGAGCGCACGACCGGGCTCCAGCCGCGCCGGATCGTTCGTGAAGAGGCGCCGCGCCACCTCGAGCGCGCGCGGTCCCACCAGCAGCGCCTCACCCATGTGGCTGACGTCGAAGATGCCGGCGGCCGAGCGCACGGCGCGGTGTTCGTCGAGGATGCCGCTGTACTGCACCGGCATCTCGAAGCCGGAAAACTCCACGAGCCGCGCGCCCGCGGCGCGGTGGCGATCGTGAAGGACGGTACGTTTCACGGCCGCGGCAGGATAGCCAAAGCCGCCACGCGGTCAAGGCGACACGCGCTCAACTCCATCGATCCGCGCGAGCCGCTTGTCGAACGTTCCGAGCGGCAGGTGACCGGCTTGCCGCGCCAGTTCCACCACCAGGCAGTCGGTGAAGCCGACTGCCGGGCGCGACTGGTAGAGGTGCAGCGCGGACCGGACGACCTGCTCGTCCTGGAGCGTCAGGCTGGCGTGATCGAGCAGCATCTCGATCGCGGCGGCAATCTTCGCGCGATCCAACTCGTACACCCCGTCGAGAACCCAGACCGTCTCGGCCAGGACGAGATGCGACACCCATGCCCCCTGGGCGACGAAAGTCCTGGCGGCCGCCAGTTGGGCCGCATCGTCCTGCGCCAGCAGCCGCACCAGCACGTTGGTATCAACCGCGCGCATAGCGCTTCCGCAGGCGCCGGCGCACGCCTTCCTTCAACTCGGAGAGCGTCCTTGCCGGCGGTGGCCCTTGCGGAAACAGCGCGCGGTGAACATCGTCGGCGCTGTACCGGCCGGATCGGCGCACGAGCACGGCATCCCCCTCCGCCGTCCATTCGAGCACCGCGCCCGGACCGATCCCGAGCCTCCTGCGGACCGTCGCCGGTACCGAAACCTGCCCCTGGGCCGTGACCCGCGATCGCGCCAGCGTCATGACGCCCTATTACCACGGTAATCTACCGGCCACAAGACGCGGGGCTTCCTCATGCGGGGCTCAGGCCGCGAGCCGCGCGACGACGTGATCGGCGGTGCTATAAGACGCTCTCGAAATGGACACGCTCCGCGGCGCGATGTGGATCGTGGTGGCCGGCGCCGCGATCGGTCTCGCGGCCAACGCGCTGCGCGCGGACGGCCTCGCGCTTTTGCGACCGGTGCGCGCCGAGGCGGCCGAGACGGCCGAAGCCTGCGTCGCCCCGGAGGCGCAGGCCCGCGTCGGCGTCGACCAGGCGCTCGAGCTGCGCAAGCGCGGAGTCGCGGTGTTCGCCGACGTGCGACCTGCCGCCGAATACGCCAACGGCCACGTAAGCGACGCCGTGCACCTCGAATGCCGCTCGACCGCGCCCGCATGGCTCGATCGCATCGGGCGCCAGAAGACGCTCGTGCTCTACGACGGCGGCGGCGCCGATGCCGACAGCGTCGCGCACGCGCTCGCGCAGCGCGGCTCCCTCATCGACGTCCGCGTGCTCGCGGGGGGCTTCCCCGCCTGGCGCGCGGCCGGCGCTCCGTCGGAGGCCGGCAGGTGCGAGGCGTGCGAATGACCTGGGTGCTTCACTCCGTCCGACGGGACCTGCGCGCGGCCCTCATGTGGCTGCTGCGCCTGGGGCTCGCCGCCGTCTTCATCTACGCGGGCGCCGCCAAGCTGATCGACGTGCACGGCTTCGCTCTGGACATCGCGAACTACCGGGTGCTGCCGTCGGCGCTGGTCGCGCCGCTTTCCGCGATCGTTCCCGGCGTCGAGATCGCGTGCGGCGCGTGCCTGCTCGCCGCGCGCACCGCGCACGCGGCGGCGTGGCTGACGGCGGCGCTGCTGGCCGTCTTCACCGCCGCGGTCGCGCAGGCGCTCGCGCGCGGCATCAACCTCGACTGCGGCTGCTTCGGCGCCTCGCGCGCGCCGGTCACGATGACGACGCTCGTGCGCGATATCGGCCTACTGGCGGCGGCGGGCACACTGGTCGCGCTCGAGCGACGCGAACAGCGAGGTTAGCGGACGTGGACTGCCCCAGGCGAGCCGCGTATTCTTGGGTGGATGGGCATCACGACCGTTCGCGTGCGTGTAGCGAACCTGCAGGATCCATCTCGGTTCTTCGAAGACGACTTCATCGTCGACACGGGCGCGGTTTTGTCGTTCGCGCCGGCGGATCGACTTGCGGCCATCGGCATCACGCCGAGCCGGCAGGAGCGGTTTCGTCTGGTCGACGGTTCCATCGTGCCGCGGTCGGTGGGCGACGCCTTCTTCGAGGTCGAAGGCAAGCGCGCGCCGGCGTCGGTCGTGTTTGGTGAACCCGGCGACGCGATGCTCCTCGGCGCCGTGACCCTCGAGATGCTGGCCTTCGCGGTCGACCCCGTCTCGCGCCGCCTCCAGTCGGTGACGATGCTCGCGATCAGCGCTCGGCCGGTCTGACCACTAGCGACGCGCGAGACGCGCGGCTTCGGCGCGTACGTGCCGCGCGAGCTCGCGCAGCGGCACGGCGGTCGGGCAGACGGCCTCGCAGGCGCGGCAAGCCTCGCCGCACGACGCGGCCTCGTGCTCGACGTGCGCACGGAAGGCGCCGAGGTCGGGGAAGCTACGCGCGGCGCGCGCGAGATGGGCCGGGCCGCCGAAGCGGTGGCGGGGCGCGGTCGCGAGCGTCTCGCAGAGCGCGTTGCACAGGCCGCACGCGATGCAGCGCTCGAACGAGGGCAGGCGCGGACGGATCTCGGCGGGCGCCGGCAGCAGCCGATCAGCCGCGTAGTTGTCGAGGAACCGCCGCTCGTGAGACGCGCGCCGGCGAAACGGCAGCGCGAGGAAATGGAGCACGAGCCGCCACGCGAGGTTGAGGATGGAGCAAAGGCGCGCCACGGCGTCAGTCGGCTCCCGCGGCGGCCAGCCCGGCGAAGAAGCCGGTGACGATCGCCGTGCCCATGCCGCACCGCTCGGCTACCGCATCCCAGCCGCCGATCACGGCGCCCGCGGCGAACAGCGAGTCCCGCACCGGCGTCCCGTCGGCGCGCAGCGGCCGGAGTCGCTCGTCAACGCGTACGCCGGCGCTCAGGAACGCATGCGGCCCGACGGCGTGGGCGCCGGCGTGAAGGCCGAGCCACGCGCCTTCGTCGGGAGCCCCGTCGACGCAGACGGGCGCGTCGAACAGCGGCTCGCGAAATCGGCCCGCCTCGCGCACGATGCCGCCGCCGAGAAAGCGCCCCGACGCCAGCACGGTAGCGTCGCAGCCGTCGACAGCGGCATCGCCGGCGCGTACCTCGACGCCGGCGGCCACGACGGCGCGGTCGAGCGCGCGCTGCAGGCGCAGCCCCGGCACCGGCTGATCCGACGCGAGCGGCTCGCAGAGGGGAAGGCCGAGGTCGCGCGCGTCGCGGTCGAGGCCGAGCACCGGGGGCGCGAGCACGAGGTCGAAACCGGTCGCGGCGCGGCGCAGTGCGTCGGCGAGCGCGGCGCCCTGCTCCACCAGCCGCGCGAGCTCGTGCGGCTCGCGCAGCGGAAGATCCGCGTCGCCCGCTTCGATCTCGACCGGGACCATCGACACCGAGACGCCGCCCCGCCGCGCAAGCTCCTCAAGCGACGCGGCGACGAACGCGGCGCGAAAGATCGGCCAGCCGCGCAAGCCGACCACGGCGACGCGCTTGCCGTCGAGCGCCACCAGATCGGCGTCGACCTGGGAGCGCTGCGCCATGAACGTGCTCTTCCACGTGCCGAGATCCGTCGGCAGCACGAGGTTGGGCGCGTCAAGCGGGCGCGACGCGTAGATCGGGACGGCCCGCGCGAACGCCGCGAGCGCCTCGGGCACGCGCGCGACCAGCGTGCCGAGCGGATGCCGCGGGTTGCGCCGCAGCATCTCGCCGAGGTTGCGCGCCGCCGCGGGCCGGCCGCGCCAGGGATCGCCCGGCCGTTCGTCGGACGCTCCGGCGAGATCGACCGCGCCCGAGGAGAGCGCGGTCGCCCCCCA
>JBBTFH010000196.1:0-6483 GCA_038041915.1 Myxococcota bacterium | reverse complement strand
AGCCGCCGGAGAACGCGGGCATGAACTCGACGCGGTCGCCGCTCTTGACCGGCGTCCCGTCGCGGCCGTGCAGGATGACCTCGTCGTTGACGGCGACGGCGAAGATCGAGTCGTCGAGAATCTCGCCCAGGCCCGGCACCTGCCGGTCGAGCGCCTTGAGCAGATCCTTCACGCTGGTCACGCGTTCGGTCACGAGCAGGCCGCCCTCGGCGACCTGCTTCACGCTCTGGGGCAGGCGCACCTCGACGGCGAAGCCGCTGGCGACGGCGGCGAGCTTCGCGCGCCACGAGAGCTTGGGCGCGCCCTCGGCGCCGAGGCCCGAAATTTCGTAGAAGCGCGTCAGCATCGCGTCGAACTCATTCCTGTCGATCTTCTCGCCCGCGTACGCGCCCCACTGCACCTCTTCCTCGAACCAGCGGCGCGGCAGCGTGTCGTCGGCGCGGCGCACGCCGAGCGCGTAGTTGATCATGCGCTCGAGGCCCGTGACGTTCAGGCCTATTTGCTGCAGGTCCGCCGGCGCCAGTTCCAGCCCCGTCACGTTGCGGATCTGCGTCGAGAACTCGGCGAAGCCGGGGAGGTTGGGCGAGTTGAAGAGCTTGGTGGTGAAGCGGCACATGCCCACCGAGTCGCCGACGGCGAAGTGATCCTCGCACGCGCGCACGGCTATTTCCTTGCCCTGGTACGCGTTGGGCTTGGGAGAGACGTCGCCGCCGTAGAGCCTGCGCTTGTACTCGGGGTCGTCGTTGATCTTGGCGTTGATCTCGAGCGTGACGCGGTTGCGCAGGTGATCCATGCCGCGCGTCGCGACCGCGAGGCCGAGCGCGAAGGCCTTGATGATGCGCGCGTCGTGCGGGTCGGACTGGAACAGGCCCTTGACGGCCATCCGATAGTCGAGCGCCTCGCGCGGATACTTGCCGGTGTCGACGGCGGCGGCGCTGTCGGCGATCACGTCGCCAAAACCCTCGCGCGCGGCGGTCATGAAGAAGAGCTTCTCGATGGTCTGGTAATTCCCCCACGTCAGATCGAGGCCGCCGGTCTGCTTCGTGTCGATGATGCCGCGCTGCCAGAGCTCCATCGCCCACGCGATCGCGGAGCCGAGCGACGCCGAGTCCATGCCGAGGTCGTTGGCGATGTTGTTCAAGCGAATCACCTGCGTGACGTCGCCGATACCGATCATCGGGCCGAACTTGCCCAGCGTGACGTACTCGGGACCGTCGCCGGCGGCATAACGATCGCCTTCGACCTTCAGATCGTTCATCGGGCGGCAGTTCACCGGGCAGCGGAAGCAGCCGGCCATGTCGGGGCGGTACGGATCGATGTTCTCGGCGTCGAGCGCGTCGGTCCAGGTCGTCTCCTGGTTATTCTTGGCGCCCATCGCGCCGAGCAGCCGCGACGGCTTGTAGAGGAACGGCGTGCCGCGAATCGATAGCGCGTGCTTGACGACGCCGGTGTCGAGCAGCTCCTTGGCGATGACCCGGTTGTAGGGCTTCACGTCGGTTGCGTGCAATCCCGAGCCGCGCGCGGGATCAAAGCCGTGCAAGACGATCGCCTTGAGCTTGAGCGAGCCCATCTTGGCGCCGGTGCCGCCGCGCGCCCACAGCGCCTTCGGCCCGCCCATGATGCCGGCCATGAGCACGCCGTTCTCGCCAGCGCGCGTCACGCTCGCCATCGCCAGGTCCTTGCCCCAGGTGCCGCCGACGTCGCGGCCGACGCGCTCGCGCAGATCGATGTTGTCGAGCCCGACGTACGGCGCGGCGTCGCGGAACTCGATCACGCCGCCCCTCCCGTAGAGCCACGTCCAGCCGCGCGCCTCGCCGAACAGCACGAAGCGGTCGATCCCCTGAAGCTTCATGTACGAAGGAAAGTAGTCGCCGCAGTTCGAGTCCATCAGGACGCGCGTCTCGGGCGACCAGCCGGTGACCTGCCCGCGCGCCGCCGACGGGACGATGCCGGTCAGGAGGCCCGACGAGAACTGGAGCGGCACGTCGGGATGCAGCGGCTCGAGCGTCGGGTCGAGCAGGTTGTAGAGGTAGAACATGTTGGCGCCGCGGCCCTCGAGGAAGGTCTCGACCACCTCGCGGGGCGTGTAGCCGCCGCGCACCTCCTGCCGCTCGAGGTCGACCAGCAGCGTGGCGCCCTGCGTCGGATACTGCGGCTCCGTCGCCATGCGCGCGAGCAGGCGATCCATGCGATCGCGGATCATGAAGGATTCACGGATCGCACGAGTCGGGTGCGCCGGGACAGAGGTGGTGCAGGCCGCACAGGTCGATTTGCAGGCCCTGCAACGGGCCCGCGCTCTCGACGATGAAGCGCAGGTAGGCGACCGACGACGTACGAGCCGGTCGATCGACGGCCGGCGTCCAGGTCACCGCGAGCTCGCAGGTTCCGCAGCCCGCGACGTCCAGGGTCCCGTCGTCGCAGCTCGATTCGAAGCTCCACTCGGCGCGCTCCGCCGGGCTCGCGGCCGCGATCTCGATCTGGAGCACGTTCACGTCATCGACCCCCGGGTTCCAGAGCGAGCGCGTCTGCGCGAGCAGGTCTGCCGTTTCTTCGCAGCCCGCGACGAACGGATCGAATGGCCCGATCTCGAGGTCGTCGGGAGGCTCGCAGATGCGCCCGTCCGAATCCGAGCCGACCGATCCGACGCGGCCCCCGTCGCCGCCGCCGTCACCGCTGCCTTCGCCGATGCCGGGGCGCCCGCTGCCGCTGCCTCCCGCATCGTCCGCGCAGCCGGACGACAGAAGCACCTCCGCCGAGGCCAAGACCGAGGACAGGACCGAGGACAAGACCGCCCTGCGCCACTTCATGCCAAGAGATCAGTATCACGATGGGCTGCCCGCGAGCACGGGCTCCGGGCTACACTGTCCGGGTGAAGCCCCGATTCGCGCTGGCGGCCGTCCTCGCGCTCGGCTGCGCCGTCGTTCGTGACGAAACCGCGATTTCGCAGCCGGACGCAGCCGTTCCCCTCGCCGTGGGCGCCGTCTGCTCGCCGGACGACCCGCTCGTGTGCGCGGCCGAGCCCGCGGGCGCTGCCCTGCTCTGCGACGAAGAAGGCGCGTGGGAGATCGCGCTCACCTGTCCCGACGCGCAAGTATGCCTCTCGGCCGGTCCCGGCCTGCTTCGCTGCGGGCGAGGCACATTGCAAGACACGTGGTTCGCCGTGGAGGACACGTCGTGCGCGAACCTGGAAGGCATCCAGGAAGGCACCCAAGTCTGCTCGTACGAGGGCGACGCGGTGCTCTTTTGCAGGAACGAGACGTGGGCGAAGGAGATCCACTGCGCGCCCGGGCCGTGCAGGAACGTGCTGGAAGAGGAGGGGCAATCCTGCTGGGGGCACTTCTGCGACCGATGCGGCTACTCGCTCGGCGACGACTGCGCCTTCACCCCCGGCGAGATTGCCTGCTCGACGGACGGCCGCCTCACCGTGCATTGCGCGAAAGGCCGGGTGGCCGAGCTGCTCGATTGCGCCGAGGGCGAGACCTGCACCTACGACGGCGTGACGGACACCGTCGGCTGCGCGCGGAAGTAGCTCAGCGCGCCGCCGCGCGGCCCATGTGCGCCTTGCGCAACCGCAGGTTCAAGATCTCGACGACGAGCGAGAAGGCCATCGCCGAGTAGATGTAGCCCTTGCCGACGTGCACGCCCATCCCCTCGGCGACCAGCATCACGCCGATGAGCAAGAGGAAGCTCAGCGCGAGCACTTTCATGCTCGGGTGGCGGCTCACGAAGTCGCCGATGGCGTTGGCGAAGATCAGCATGACGACGACGGCGCCGACCATCGCGGAGACCATCACCGCGAGGTGCTGCGCCATCCCGACGGCCGTGATCACCGAGTCGAGCGAGAAGACGACGTCGAGCGCGACGATCTGCAAGAGCACCCAGCGAAACGACGCCACGCGCGGCTCGGGCACGTTCTCCTCGGGACCGACTTCCACCTTCTCGTAGATCTCGTGCGTCGACTTGGCGATCAGAAAGAGCCCGCCGCCGAGCAGGATGAGATCGCGCCCCGAGAGCGACCTCCCGAGCACCGCGAAGAGCGGCGCGGTGAAGCGCATCACCCAGGAGAGCGCGCCGAGCAGCCCGAGGCGCATCACGAGCGCGAGCGCGAGGCCGAGGCGGCGCCCCTTGCCCTGCTGATTCTTCGGCAGCTTCTCGGTGAGGATCGAGATGAAGACGATGTTGTCGATGCCCAGGACTATTTCCATCGCCGTCAGGCTGACGAGCGCGACCCACACCTCGGGGCTGGTCAGGAGATCGATCAACGGAATGGCTACGGCAGCGTCGGCACGCCGGTCAGCGCGGCGCTCTCGAGGAACGATGCCCAGCGCGTCGCCAGATCGGCGTCCTGGAACGCGACGAGATGGCCGTCGTACACGCCCATCGGATCGACGTGCGCGAGGAGCGCCATCACGTCGGGCTCCGAGCCGGTGTAGTTCGGCGTCACCACCGGCGGCACGAGCGCCGTCTCGCCGTCACCGGTCAAATCACAGTCGACCAGCAGCGAGTCGACGGGCTTGACGCCCAGGCTCCGCGCAAAGGCGCACAGCGCGTCGGGGGGCGAGTACGTGTCGCCCAGGCCGTAGGTCATGAGCACGTGGCGCGGCGGCATGCCCGCGGCCGGGCTCCGGAAGTAGAGCGGCCCGTAGTGCACGAGATCCGACCGGTCGAAGAACGTCTGCAAGAGCGCCAACACCGGGTGCCCGGCGCCCACCGACTCGCCGAGGACGAACTCGAGCGTGGACCTCACGTCGAAGGGGCTGGTCTTGGCGCGCAGCGTCTTGGTCAGGTACCCGCCCGCGCCCGAGAGCACGGCGACGGCGATGCCCGGTTCGTACGGCACGGCGAGCCCGCCGCTGGTCGAGCCCTGCGAGTGGCCGAAGAAGTAAATGCGCGTGGCGTCGAACGTCACGGCGCCGGCGGCCGTCGTCACCGCCTGAGTCCGCAGCGTGCGCACGATCTGAAAAACGTCGGCCGCGCCCTGCAGCACGTTGTCGCGCGCGGCGCGCGGGTTCATGAGGTTGAAGAAGAGGAGATCCGGACCGAGGTCGGTCACGCCGCGCCGCTCGCCGTGCATCACGCCGGTGAACGAGAACGTGGCGATCCCGCGGGTCGAGAGGGCCGTGCCGAGGTCGGCGACGCCGCTCTCGAACGTGCCGCCGGTGCCGTGGGCGTAGATCGTGACCGGCATCGGCGACACCGCGCCCAATGGCACGGTCAACGCGAAGCACGCCTGCTCTTCGCTCTGCAGGATCGGATCGCCGCCCGGGCCGAACGCGATCGCCCCGCCGTCGTCGGGCGTCAGATACGGCCGCGCGCCGGCCTGGACGACGGGCAGCGTGATTTTTCCGCAGATCTGCTCGAATGTCGCGCCTGGCGTGGCCGTGCACGCGCACGGATCGCCCGCCGCGACCACGGTCAGCGCGGGCGTCGGCCCCGATGCGCGGATGACTTCGCCAAGACGACGCACGACCTCCGTCGTCGGCTGCACGGTGAAGACAGCGGCCACGGCGAGCTGCGACGCCGCGATCTCCGTCGTCGACGCCAACCACGCGCGCAGCGGCGCGTAGGCGGTATGCGCGCGCGTCAGGCGGGCGGAAGGCGGCGCGGCGGCGGCGAGCATCGCCTCGAAGTCGGCGTCGCGCGCGGCGGCGACACCGTCGGCCGACTTCACGTCGGTCGTGAGGATTGCCGCGTAGGTGTGGCCGGGCAGCAGCGATTTACTCGGCGTGATCGACACGACGTGCGCGCAAATGAAGTTGCCCGCCGAGTTGGTCGCCCCCCAGGCGAGCCCCGTTCCGTCGCCGAACTCCGCCGCGCCCGGCGTGACGTCGACCAGACGCACCGGACTGGTCGTGTCGCCCCGGTCGAGCGTGGCGAAATCGATGTCGCCGGAGAAGCGGAAGAGCGCGACCGGCAGCGGCGAGAACCCGTCGAAGTCTTCGCCGAGCGCATCGGCGTACGCGCGCACGATGTCGACGCCGAGCGGCCCGACGCCCGGGCTGGGGTGCCCCGAAAAATCGATCCGACCGTCCTTGCCGACGGCGGCGTCGTTGGGGAACGGCAGGCGGTAGAAGTCGTTTTGCGTCGCGACCTCGAAGTACGCGCGGAAGGCGCCCGTGTCCTTCGGGCACTCGGCGCCCTCGAAGGGGACGAACGAGAGCAGCGGCGGCTGGCAGGTCTGCGCCGGCGGATCGCCCATCGGCACCGAGCACCACAGGCCGGGGAAGCAGTCGGCCGTGGTCGTGCAGTCGGCGCCGAGATCGCCGCTGCCTCCCGGCGCGCAGGTGCCGCCGAGGCCGAAGCGCCGGCAATAAAGCCCCGAGGCGCAATCGAGATCGCGCGAGCACGCCGCTCCGTCGGCGCCGCCGCCGGCGGGAACGCAGAAGCCGGGCGCGAGCGCGTTCAGATCGCAGGTGTCCTCGCAGCCCGCCGGGCACGCGCCGAGGTTTGGGGCGCACGCGAGGCCTTCGCCGCACTCGGCGG
>JBBTFH010000195.1:0-2962 GCA_038041915.1 Myxococcota bacterium | reverse complement strand
CTAGCCGGCTACTCCTCGGGACGTCGCGGCGGATGAGCGTCGTCGTGGGGACCGCAGCCGTCGAGCCCGACCCACACGGCTCCATCTTCGCCGATCTCCTTCTTCCAGATCGGCGCCTGCTGCTTGAGCGTGTCGATGGCGAAGCGGCACGCGGCGAAGGCCTCGGCGCGGTGCGGCGCTGCGGCCGCGACCACGACGGCGATCTCGCCCACCGCGAGCGTGCCGACGCGGTGCAGGATTGCGACCCGCGCCTCGGGCCAGCGCGCGGCCGCCTCGTCCGCGACGCGCGCGAAGGTGGCTTCGACCATCTCGCGATAAGCCTCGTATTCGAGCGACGCGACGCGACGGCCGTGAGACTCCGCGCGAACCACGCCGAGGAAGAGCGCGATCCCGCCGGCGTCGGGTGCGGCCACCGCGCGAATCGCTTCGGCGAGGTCGAGCGGAGCGTCGCGCAGCGCCAGCAGCCGCCCGGCGCCGCCCGCGATCGGCGGGATCAGCGCAATCTCATCGCCGTCCTTCAGCAGATGGTCGATTGCTGCAAACTCCCGGTTGACCGCAACGCGCAGGTGAGGCCGAAGCTTGATGTCGACGCGCGCGAGCACGTGGGAAACGGTCGCTCCGTCCGGGAGCTCGACAACCTCCTCCGAGAGTCCCGCTCGCTCGCGCGCCGCCGCGAAATAGAGGATGCGCACGCGCACGAGCAAAGCCTACCGCATCCCCAAGAAGCGCCGTGGGTTCTCCTGGTAGATTTTTCGCAGCGCTTCGGCCGGTAGCGCCAGTCCGCGCAGATCCTTGTCCAGCGATGCCGCGTGATACCGCTCGCGCTCGAGCAGCCCGCGGTAGCTCGCGAACGCGTCGCGCATGGCCGCCAGCGTCGGCGTCGCGCCGGCGACCACGAGGTCCGCGCCGAACAGGAACCGATCGGTGTGGCGCAGCACGATCGCGCGCACGCGGTCCGCCTTTTGCGCGATGCGCGGCAGCCCTTCCGCGACGATCGACTCCGCTCCCAAACTCACGTCCACGTAGAGCGACGGGTGGGCGCCGAGAATCTCGTCGAGGCGATCGAGCCGGATCGTCGACATGCAGAAGTGCGGGCAGTCGACGCGCAACCGCGGGAAGCGCGCGAGCACGCGGCGAAACTCGTCGCCGA
This sequence comes from Myxococcota bacterium, assembly GCA_038041915.1. Taxonomy (GTDB): domain Bacteria; phylum Myxococcota_A; class Polyangia; order JBBTFH01; family JBBTFH01; genus JBBTFH01. The sequence continues at coordinate 1,812 of JBBTFH010000195.1, read as the reverse complement.
ATTTCCCCATGTTGACGTGAAAGACCATGGGCACGCCCTCTCGCTCGCAGTGCTCGTACACCGGCAGCATCGCCGGGTCGTCCAGCGGCGCGCCGCGGAAGCTGCCATGGCCGCTGTAGAGTTTGAGCCCGCGTGCGCCGCGCGCGAGCCATGCGCGGAGCCGTTCGAGCTTGCGCGGGTCGCCCGGATCGATCGTGACGAACGCGGTCAGCCGCTCGGGCAGCCGCGCCGCCATCGCGACCACCACAGCGTTGTTTTCCTCGTGACCCACGAAGCCCACGCCGCCCCCCAGCGTCTGGCGTGAGGATGCGACCAGCACGGCGCGCGCGATCGACTGCTCGTCCATGACGCGCAGGAGCCGCGGCAGGTCGGACCGCGAGCCGATGTGCTCATGGACGTCGATGATCCGGTAGGGGCCAGGGAGGGAGCCCACCGCACGCGGCCGGTAGGCGCGGTTCTCGTGGCGCACGAGCGCGTACCGGACGCCCAGGGCGGAAAGCGAGAGCGCCAGCAGGGCCCCGCCGGCCAGCGCCAGCCGTCTGCCGCGCGACATGGATCGCGCTTACCAGAAAAGGAAGAGCGGCGAAAGCCCTGGGATTTTCTCTCCACATCTGTGGACGGCCTGTGGATAACTTGCGCAAAGAGCAGCCCGACGCTATACTTCTTCATGCGGGCCAGGACAGCCCTGGTGCAGGGCAAACAATTGAAATTAAAGCTAGTTTTGCCAGTGGAGGGCACCGGCAACGTGCAGTCTCGTCCGAACCGACAAACCCGCGCGCCGCGCCTCGGATCGTCCGCGAGGCCCGACCTCTCGGATGGCGCTTCTCGCCTCCTTCGCGAGCGCCTGCGGCCCGGTCTGGACCGTTCGCTCGACCTCACGCTGACCGACAACCACAGCACGATGGTGTACGTGCGGCGCCGTCCAGGCGCCCTCCAGGCGCGGATTCACCATATGTTCGTGGACGCGCCGCCGCCGGTCGTGCGATCGCTGGCGCGCTACCTCGAGTCGGCGGACCGCGAGTCGTCGGTCGCGCTCGGCCACTTCATCAACGCCAACCAGCGGCGCATTCGCGGACCTTTGCACGAGCGTCCCCCCGTCTCCTGCACGCTGCGGACGCTCGGCGAGTTTTTCGACCTGGCGGAAATCTTCGACTTCCTGAACGGCCGCTACTTTGCGGGCAAGGTCGACGCGCGCATCACCTGGGGCCCGCGCACCCGCCGTTCCTACGCTCAACGCGTGCATCGGCGCAGCATCAAGATGGGCTCGTATTCGGTCGAGGATCGCCTCATCCGCGTCCACCCGTCGCTCGACGCGCCGTTCGTGCCGCGCTACGTCGTGGCGGCGGTCGTCTACCACGAGATGCTGCACCAGATTCACGATATTCCGCGCGTGAACGGGCGGCGTCGGTTCCACACGCCCGCGTTCGTGAAGGACGAGCGCCGCTTCACCGACTTCGAGCGCGCGCACCGCTGGGAGCTGCGCAACATCGATCGCCTGCTCGCGGCGTAGTCGGTCTACTGGCTCATCGACGAGACGAAATCGCCGTTGGTGGCGGTCTTGCCGAGCTTGTCGAGCAGGAACTCCATCGAGTCGATGACGTTCAGCGGGTGCAGGAGCTGGCGCAGGATCCAGATGCGGTGGAGCGTGCTCTGCTGCAGCAGCAGCTCCTCCTTGCGCGTGCCCGACCGGTTGATGTCCAGGCACGGGAAGATGCGCTTTTCCATCAGCTTGCGGTCGAGGTGGATCTCGGAGTTGCCGGTGCCCTTGAACTCCTCGAAGATGACCTCGTCCATGCGCGAGCCGGTGTCGAC
>JBBTFH010000194.1:0-1598 GCA_038041915.1 Myxococcota bacterium | reverse complement strand
GTCGCGTCGTCGAGGTCGGTCGCGGCCAGACGCGCGCGCAGTGTCGGCTCGTCGACGAGCGCGTGACGCGCGGCGACTCGCGCGAACACGAGATCCTTCTCGCGTCCCGCGACCAGCTTCGAGACGACGAGGTCGTGCGCGTCCAGGCACCAGCCGGTGGCGCCGCGCGTGTTCTCGTTGCGCAGCGAAACCAGGCGGTCCTTCCATCCGCGCGGCAGCACGGCCGTATCCTCGGCGACGCCCTGCGCGTAGTAGCCAAACGTCTCGTGGAAGGGCGAGCCCTCGCCGATGCTGCCGTCGATCACGTCGGCGCGCTCGGGTCGGTTGCGCGGGAAGACGTCCGCCTCGACCGAGACGAGCAGCTCGGCGGGTGCGTCGGGGAACTGGCCGAGCACCGACTGGCTGCCGACCACGACGATCTCGTCGTCGTCGGCAATGTCCGCGGCGGCGCGGATGAGGTGCTCGAGCTGCCGGCGCGTCATGCGCCCTGGCCAAACCTGGCCCGCACGTCGCGCCAAATGCGCCACCGCGTCCGCGGATCGACGACGCCCGCGAACGGCGTCACCTGCCGGAGCGCCCGCGCCCGCTCGCTGCTGTCAACGAGAAACGCGCACAGCTCGTCGAGCGGAAGCGCGAGGAGGCGTGTCCACGCGTCCGCGTACATCGCCGCGACCGCGCCCGTCTCGCGCCAGCCGCGCACGCGCTCACCCGCCCGCGCAATCAGCGCAGGCTCGCGCCGCAGCCGCTCGGCGACGGCGCGGTGAAGCTCGATGCTGCGCTGCTCGGCGATGGGATGCCCCGGCATGGGGAGCGATTATAGCGATAGGCGCCCGAGAGCGCGCGCTTGCGCGGCGCACGCGCCTGGGCGAAGCTGCGCACGCATGGCCGACAGCGCGAAACCGGGCGACGTGCTCGCGGGCTCGTACCGCCTGACGCGCCTGATCGGCCGCGGCGGGATGGGCGAGGTCTACGAGGCGGAGCACGTGCGGCTGCCGCGGCGCTTCGCGGTGAAGTTCCTGCTCTCGGAGGCGCTGCGCGAGCCGACCGTGTTCGAGCGCTTCAAGCGCGAGGCGGAGATCGCGAGCGGGGTGGGCCACGCCAACATCGTCGACGTCGTCGACTTCAACGTCACCGAGAGCGGGCAGCCGTACATGGTCTCGGAGCTGCTCACCGGCGAGGAATTGGCCGATCGCCTCGAGCGCGAGGGCGCGCTGCCGCTCGACGAGGCCTTCTCGATCCTCGACCAGACGGCGGCGGCGCTGCACGCGACGCACGAGCGCGGCGTCGTCCACCGCGACTTGAAGCCGCAGAACATCTTTCTCGTGCGGCGCGACGAGCAGGACCACTTCGTCAAGGTGCTCGACTTCGGCATCTCGAAGCTCGTCGACTCGACGAGCATGGCGACGCGCACCGGCATGGTCTTCGGCACGCTCAACTACATGTCGCCCGAGCAGGCCAACGGGCTGGTGCACGAGATCGACGCGCGCACCGACGTCTTCGCGCTCGGCGCGATCGCCTACGAGGTGCTGACCGGACAGCGCGCGTTCGACGCGGCGACGCCGGCGGCGATCCTGAACCGCCTCTGCCACCAGGAGCCG
>JBBTFH010000193.1:0-2074 GCA_038041915.1 Myxococcota bacterium | reverse complement strand
ACTGCGCGCCGGCGCCGTCCGGCTGCAACCTCGACGGCGACGGCCGCCCGTCGCTGACCTGCGCCGGCGGCTACGGCCTCGGCCCCGGCAACACCAAGCGTTATGCGACCGCCGCCGACTCCGTGCGCTGTGTCTGCTCGCTGGCGCAGCAGGTGGGCGGCGTCTGCGGCGGCGACGCGCTCTGCAGTGGCGCAAACGACGGCAGCTACACGACGCTCGGCGCCGCATGGACGGCGATCCCCGCCGGCGCGTTCACCACGCCGACGTTCATCATCCTCTGGTCGGGAACGCACGCCGGTGACGTCACCATGTCGGGCTCGGGCCGCACGCCCGACGCCGCGAATCGCCTCTACGTGGGCGCGCGCTGCGCGGCCGGCGTGCGCGACGCCGTGATCGTCGATACGCCCGGCGCCGCCTATCTGATCGAGCTCAGGAAGCCGTACACGACCATCGAGGGCCTGCGCCTCGATACCGGAACCAGCACGACCGCCAAGGGCATCTACCTCACCGGCGAGTTCTTCGGCGAGGCCGACAACGTGGCGCTGCGCCACCTCACGATCACCGGGTCGGGGGCCGGCAGCCCTCTCGCGTACCTGAGCTGCGACGGAGGCGTCTACGACCTCGACAACGTCCTGGTCGAAGAGGTCGACGTCTATGGCAACGACACGGCGACCTACTCCCAGGGCATCCGGATGCGCCGTTGCCTCGGGTTTACCATCCGCCGCACCGCCGTCTGCGACCTCGAGAGCGGTTACGTTCTGGGTGACCTCGGCTACTCCATCGACGGCACCAGCCTCGCCGGCACGATCGAGCGCTCGCTGGCGCTTCGCGCCGACCAGGGAATTCGCATGGAAGGCGGAGGCACCCTCGCGAGCCTGACCGTCGACGGCGTGCACGCGCGCAACAACGCCGACTGGGGCCTCTGGTTCGAGCAGCGACTTGGCCTCACGGTCAGAAACAGCCGCTTCCTGTCGAACGGCAATCTGACGACCGAGGGCGGCGTCCACCTCCAGAACTCCGACGAGTCGCTCTTCTTCAACAACCTGTTCGCGGCGAACAGCGGCTACGGCATGCGTGCCATCAACGCCGCGGCTGGCGCTGGCGGCGCGGCTCCGTGGAACCACTCGTTCGAGTTCAACACGTTCGCCGGCAACGGCACGTCGGGCATCTACCTCGATGGGGCCGCCGGCTTCCTCATCGACGTGCCGTCCTTCCGCGGCAACCTCTTTGTCGACCAGCTCGGCGCTGGCGTGGGCGTGTCGCGCGATTTCGCCAACCTTGCCGCCTCGGCCTCGGAGAATCGCTACAACAACAACGTCGGCGGCAACTGCACCTGCACGGGCACGCCCGTACCGGCCTGCGCGACCGCCACCCAGTGCCTCGAGACGGGCGATGGCACGCCCAACGTCAACCCGCTGCACGTCTCCGCGGCCGGCAAGCTCCTGCCCTACTACCTCGATCAGATCACGCCGAGCCCGGTCAAGGACCTCTCCGCCCTCACGTCGGTCGCGGCGGGCCTGAGCGCGCGCACGACCAAGACGACCGGCACGGGCTGCTCGACGGCCGCGGCCGATCTCGACGTCGGCAATGCCGACCTCGGCTACCACTACGAGTCGTGCCTGTGCGAGCCCGGCGAGGTTTGCGACGGCGCGGACACCAACGGCGTCGCGGGCATCGACGAAGGCTGCGACAACGACGCCGACGGCTACTGCGAGTTCCCGACCGGCGCCTACGCTCGCGCCGCCGTGTGCACGAACACGGCGGTCGGCGCCGGCGGCAACGACTGCTGCGACGCCAACGGGACGTGCAACGACGGCGGCGCCGTGGCGGCCAGCAGCATCAACACCGGCGCCAGCGAGTCCTGCGACAACTTCGACAACGAGTGCGACGGCGCCCCCGACGACGGTTGCGACGACGACAACGACAACCGCTGCGACATCGTGATGAGCAAGCTCGGCGGCGTCTCCGTGACGACCTGCACGGGCACGCCGATCGCCGCCACGGTCGGCGACGACTGCAACGACGCAACGGCCCTCATGAGCCCGGCCCTGGCGGAGATCTGCGGTACGCCGGC
>JBBTFH010000192.1:0-1439 GCA_038041915.1 Myxococcota bacterium | reverse complement strand
CCGGCGACCTGCAGGCGCGCCGCGTCATTCACCCGAAGCCGGGCCTGCTGGGTCTAGCTACCGGCACGCCTGCGCGTGCGAGAGCGCGGCTTGGACGCGGCCTCTTCGAGCATTCGCAGAAGCTTTGGCTCGCGCCGACGGAGGCGCTCGACGAGGCCTTCGAGCGTGCCACCCGCCTCCTCCATCACCTTGGCTCGCCAGCGACGCACGTCGGCGACGGGCGGAGGGTCACGATCGAGAATGCTACGAACTTTCGGCGCCAAGCAGTTCCTCCGGTGTCACGATCTCGGGAGACTTCAGCCCTCGGCCCTCATTATAGCTGCGCACGCGCGCCCGGCGAGCGGCCGCTGCCATATGTCGGATGTTCCACGTCACGAGGTAGTCCGCGCCCAGCGTAGTGGCGAAGGCGATGTGCAGCGCGTCGGCATGACTGCCCCGCGGCAAAAGACCGGCTGCCAGATAGTCGCGCGACAACGCGATCGATCGCCACGAGCTGCGCGCGGCCAACGTCGCGCGGCTCGCCCACGCGCGCCTCGTGAGCGGCGCGCCAACCGACGACCTCGCGAGCGCCGCGCCGACCTACGTCCGCGCCAGCGACGCGGAGCGGGAGCGCGCCAAGGCGCGAGGCGGCGCGGCGTGAGCGGCGTGACGGCCGGCGAAATCGCCACCGAGCGCGACGCGCGTGCGCGTGCGGTGTCGCCTTGGATACCGGTCGAAGCCATGCGAAGCTTGCCACGGTGGTCGATGAGTCCGACGGTGTTCCGGTACAAGAACTTCCGTGCCTTCTTCTTCTCGAGGGAAGAGGCGCGCAGGCACGTCCACGTTTCGTGTCCAGACGGGGAGGCCAAGTTCTGGTTGGATCCAACCGTGGCCCTGGCCGATCACGCCGGCCTGCCGGCGCGAACGCTACGGAAGATGCAAACGTTGGTTGAGGAGCGAAGGGATGAGATCGCAAAAGCTTGGAATGCGCACTTCGACTCCGGCCGTTGAGGTCACCGGCGTGTCCCCCCATGGCATCTGGCTATGGGTGGCGGGTCGTGAGTTTTTGCTCTCGTTCGAGCTGTTCCCGTGGTTCAAGGAAGCGACGATCCGGCAGATCCAGCGCGTGGAGTTGCAGCACGGGCGACACCTCATTTGGCCGGAGCTGGACGTCGATCTCGACCTCGAGTCCCTCGCCCGCCCGGAGAAATACCCGCTCCTCTACCGGCCCTGACCGACCCAGCACGTCCGCTGCGCCGCTCGCGCCGCGACGCGACCTCGACGGGTTACGGGCAGCCGACCGCGGCGGTGTTGAGCGCGTCCCTGGACAAGGCGAACGACGCGCTCGCCGTCGCGCGGGAGGTCTACGAAGCGATCCGTTCCCGACTTCCTGAAGCGGCCCACCCGGACCCCGAGTTCGCGCCTACGGGCAGCCGACCGCCGCGGTGGTGAGGCTGCCG
>JBBTFH010000191.1:0-7030 GCA_038041915.1 Myxococcota bacterium | reverse complement strand
GCCGATCTCGAGCGTCGCTACCGCGCCGCGATCCAGGCGCCATAGCGGGCCGTTGTTTTTTTTCGGACGAGGGCTGCTCGGGCTCTCAGCGCATGACGAGAACGGCGCAGCGCGCTCGGCGCGTGACCTTCTCCGCGACGCTGCCGAGGATGTGGCGTCGCCGCCCTCCCGTCAGCACGATCAGATCGCAGCCGCGCTCTTCGGCGTGGCGCACGATCTCGTCGGCCGGTTGGCCGTGGCTTACGGCGATCTCATGGGGCACGCCGGCGTGCGGTGCGGGCACCCGCTCATCGAGGGCACGTCGAGCGGCGCTTTCGGCCGCAGTCTGCGTCTCGGGTCGGAAGAGGCCTTTGGGATGAAGTTGCGCATACATCGGGCTCGTCGGATGGAGCGCGTCGAGCACGTGGCAGAGCGTGACGCGCGCGCCGAACTCTGCGGCCAGTTCGAAGGCGCACGCCACCGCCTGGTCGCCGTTGTCAGTCAGGTCGGTCGTCGCCAGGATGTGATGGAAGCGCATGCTCGCTCTCCTCGCGGCTCGCTCTTGGCTCGCGGTCCTCAGTATGAATCGTACTTCACGGCGCGAACCTCATCGAGGGCGAGTCGCTCGCGCGCCTCCTCTATCTCGGGAGCGACGGCCGCGGCCGTCGCGACGAGCGTCACGGCGAGATGGCGCGGGGTCACGTATCGCTGCACGGCGTCGGCGACGGCCGCGGGCGTCACCGATGAGATGCGATCTCGATAGCGCGACAGGTAGTCCGCGGGAAGTCCGCAGATCTCGAGATCGGTGCGATACGAGAGACGGCGCTCGGGCGTCTCGATCGCGAGCGGGAAGTGGCCGACGAGGTGGCGGCGCGCGAAGGCGATCTCGTCTTCCGCGAGACCGCGCGAGGCGAGGTCGTCGTACATGCCGAGCACGAGCGCGAGCGTTTCGATCGTGTCCTTGGCGCTCGGGAACACCCACAGGTCGAGATGGCCGCGCCCCCGTCCGCCGTGCAGCGTGGCGTAGGCGCCGTATGAGAGTCCACGCTTTACGCGGACCTCCGTCATCAGCCGCCCCGTGAATGTTCCGCCGAAGGCCGTCGTGGCCACCTGCAACGCGTCGTACTCGGGTGTGCCCCATCGCGGCGCGGGGTGGCCGATGAGCAGTTGTGTCTGCGTGCGCTCGGGCTTGTCGACGAGCAGGAGCCGGCGACCGGCAGGCACCGGCGGATCGACGAGCGGGATGGCCGGCGGCGCCGGACGATGGGCGAGCCGAGCCACTGCACGCTCGGCTGCTGCGGCAGTCGTTTCGTCGACGTCTCCCGACAGGCCGATGATCATGTTCGCGTCGGCGAAGTGCGTCAGGTAGAAGTCGCGGATCTCGCCGTTCGTGATCGCCGCGATCGAGGCCTCGGTGCCGAGCGAGGATCGGCCGTACGGGTGATCGCCATAGAGGTGGCGCGCGAAATGACGCGAGCACAGATCGTGGTCGTCCTCGCGCATCTCGTCGAGCGCCGCCAGCATCTCGCGCCTAAGCTTCTCGACTTCGTTCTCGGGAAAGTCGGGCGCGCACAGCACGTCCGAGAAGACGGCGAGGAATGGCTCGAGGTTGCGCTTCAGGACGTGGCCGGTGAGCGAGATCGAGTCTGCGCCGGCCGACGCTCCGATGTCGGCGCCCAAACGGTCGAGCGTCTCGTCGATCTCGGCGCGCGAGCGACCGCCCGCCCCGCGCCGCAGCATCTCGACGGTCATGCGCGCCAGCCCTTCGCGGCCGGGCGGATCCCAGGCGCTGCCGGAGCGGAGCGAAGCCTGCACCAGGACGACAGGGAGGTCGTGCGCCTCCTCGACGAAGACGAGCGGTGCGCGCGCCAAGCCGTCGCCAGGCACAGCTTCGGCGGGTGATCTCACGTGGGCTCCGCGACCAGGACGCAGCGCGCCTCGGGGCGAAGGTGGGTGCGCGCGACGCGGCGAACGTCGTCGGCCGACACGCGCTGGTAGCCTTCGGCGACCCGCAGCAGGTTGCGGAAATCACCGGTCGTCGCCTCGAAGTGGCCGAGCGCCTGGGCCTTGCCGTTCGCGCTGCGCAGTCCCCATTGGAACGAGGACTCGAGCCGCGCCTGGGCCTTCTCAATCTCGCTGGCGAGCACGGGTTCGTCATGAAGGCGCGCGATCTCGGCGTCGATCAGCGACTCGGCGTCGACGGCCTTGCGCGCGCGCTTGAGCGTCGCGTGGATCTCGAACAGACCGGGATCATGGAATGCCCCAACCCCGCCGGATACGGAGCTGGCAATCTCGTCGACGACGAGGCCGCGCCACAAGCGCGAGCTCTGACCGCCGAAGAGGATCTCGTTCAGCACCTCGAGCGGCGGATGATCCGGGTGCACGAGAGGCGGGCTTCGCCAGCCCATGTAGAGCTTGTCGCTCATCACGGGCTTGTGGAAGCATGCGCGCCGCTCGCTCGCGATCGGTCCCTCGATCACGATGTCGGCGGTCGGCAGCGGCTGCGGGGCGAGCGCGCCGTAGCTGCTCTCGATCGTCGCGAGCGCCTCCGCTTCCTCCAGCCCGCCGACGAGCACGACCGTCGTGTTGTTGGGCGCATAGAAGCGCCGGTAGAACGTCGCGCAGTCCTCGGGCGTGAAGGATTGGATGTCCTCCATCCAGCCGATCGTCGGCCAATGATAGGGATGAGACTCGAAAGCGAGCGCGTAGAGGCGTTCGCTGAGGAAGCCGTCGACGTCGTCATCGACGCGGAAGCGCCGCTCGTTGGCGACGACCTCGCGCTCGGAGGTCACTTGAGGCGCGCGCAGGACGAGGTGTGCGAACCGCTCGGCTTCGAGGCGCGCAACCATGTCGAGGTGCTCGCGCGCGACATTGGTCTGGTAGAAGGTCCAGTCGACCCACGTCGATGCGTTGGTTTCGCCGCCGATGGCCTCGATCGTGCGATCGAAAGCGCCCGCCGGCTGGTTCTCCGATTCGTTGAACATCAGGTGCTCGAAGAGGTGGGCCAGCCCGGTCTTGCCCGGCTGCTCGTGGCGTGAGCCGACGCGCACCCACGTCTGGTAGGCGACGACCGGCGAGCGCGCGTCGCGCACGAGGATCACGTCGAGGCCGTTGTCGAGGCGGTGCTTTCGCGCGACGAGATCCCCGAGCGGCGCTTCGACCAGAAGCTGCGTCACCGCCGGAGCTTATCGCGAAGCCGTCGAAATTCGAAGGGACGTGCCTACCAGATGTCCCACCCAAGGCCGACGCCGATCCGATGCACCGTGCGCTCATACGAGCCGCTGGGCGTCGGGAGCGCGCGCCCTTCGACCAGCCGCCGGCAGTTGGGATCGTCGATGTCGAGGGCGGCGTCCTGGCAGCCGACCGCCCAGCGCGGATCGAAGCCGCTGTCCGAGGGGTCGCGATCCGCGAATGCGACGAGACCGTAGGAGAGGCTCATGCGCACCCCGCGGGGAAGGCTCACTTCCGCGCCCACGAGACCGTCGATGCGCGGACCGCCGGCCTGCGCCGGATTGACGCGGCTCTCGTCGGTGAGGGGGCTCTCGACGAGCGCGGACGCGAGCAGCCGTAGGCGCGAGAGTGGGCGATACGCGCCCGTCGTCTGGACGCCGAACGTGTCACGGAACCCGCGCCAGAAGAGGACGCTCGACGGAACGTCGGCGTCGCCGAACGCAGCCGACGACAGGTCGATCTCGAGACGGTCGTGGATGCTCCAGTTCGACCACCGGCCCCACGCGCCGAACTGCCAGCGCGGCGTCGGGCGTACGTCCACGCCGACGAGCACCTGATCGGGCAGCGACCACGTCGCCGTCGCGACGCCGGCCAGCGTCCGTCCGTCGTGCGCCGGGCCGCCCGCCGTCGCGTCTCCCTCCGCTCGGAGCCCGCCCGCCGGTGGGTGGATCCAAGTCGCACCGATGTCGAAGCGACTGGTGACGCGAACCAGCGTGCCGAAGCTCCACGCGACGTCGCGCGTACCCACGTCGATCGCGAGGTCTTCCACTTGATCGTCTGATTCGTAGTGCGCAGTTGCCGCGCTCGGGCGGTCGAGCGCGGTGTCGCGCGCGAAGCGCAGGCGCAGCCACGACCACGCGATCGACGGAGCGATGCCGACGTACCAATTGTCGGTCGCCTTGTAGGCGACCGCGCCGGTGACGTAGACGTGGCGCCAGTCGAGATCTTGCCGGTAGTAGCGGCCGGGCCAGTCGTCCGCGGCGTGCAGGCGCTCCACGTACGGAGCGTAGCTCGCGAGCCCGACGACGATCTTCTTCGTGCCGAAGTCCCAGGTCGCGCCGGCGAACAGATCCGGCGTCGCGTCCGAGGTGCGCACGGTCGGGAACGCGCGCCGATCGTCGGGCGCGGTGCCGGCGCTGGCCGGCGCGCCGGTCGTGGTGTCGATGGGATCGCGCGCGAGCACGCCGCGATCGAGGCGCAGCGCGCCGTCGATGTACAGGTCGAGGCCGCGCATGCCGCCGATGGCCGCTGGGTTCCAGTAGATCGCGGTGACGTCGGGCTCGGCCGGCCCCGAGAAGGCGCCGCCACCGACGCGTGGCGTGGCGAGCGGCTGCGCGCCGGCGCGCGCTGAAAGCGCCAGCACGGTCACGAGATCGATCGCGAAAGCCGTGCGCATCGCGCGGAACACTATAACCTCGCGCGCGATTCGAGCGGTGTCGTGCTTGACGGCGACGCGAGGCCGTCGATATTGTGTCCGACAGTGATGCACGGACGCGCGGTCGTCCTCGCAACGGCGCTGGTGGCCGCGTGTGAGGTGTCGGTGGAGAAGATCGAGGCGTGGAAGGACACGCAGCGCGGTCCGTTCAAGATCCGCACGGCGCTCAACGACGACGGCCAAGCGATCGAGGTGCGTACGGCTGCGCTGATCGCGCTGGTCGACATCGACCACCCCGAGTGGATCGACGAGGACTTCAAGACGCTGCCGGCCGCCGAGGTCGGCGCCATCGTCGATCGCGCGATGCCCGGCCTGATCCAGAAGATGAACGGGACCAATCCGAAGGCGCCGCCCAAGCCCGGACAAATCAAGGCCAAGGACGCGGTCTTTGCGCTGCGCTCGTTTGCGTCTCCGGCGGTTCGCGCGCAGGTCGACACCTCGCTCATCGAGTGGATTGCCGTCGACCTTGGCGAGCGCCTGCTGCTCGGGCTGCACAACGCCGTCAAGATCGCGACGGCAGTCGGTCCCGCGGCGGGCCCGGCGCTCGCGCGGAGCCTCGGTCCCGAGACGCTCGACGTCGTCGAGCCGGCGACGCTGCTGCGTCAGGTCGGTGACGCGGCGAGCATCGAGGCGGGCGCCGAGAACCTCGTCCGGCTCGCGCAGGCGCAGAGGCCGGCGCGCGAGCAGACCTACCTCGCCCTCGGGCGACTCGGCGGCAAGCGCGCCGCGCAGTACCTCAACGAGGTCGCGCGCTCGGGCGAGGCGCAACTCCGCCAGTGGGCTCTGCGCGCCCTGCAGCTCGTGGGCGATCCGTCGAGCGTCGCGGGTGCTCGCGCCATCGCCGGCAACGTCGCCGAGGACCTCGCGATCCGTCAGGACGCCTTCGATCTGCTCGGCGTGATCGCGAAGGCGGGCGACGCGTCCGCCGGCGAGGCGCTGCTCGGATTCCTCGGCGACAAGAACGAAAAGGTTCGCTACACGGTCATCGACGCGCTGTGCCAGACGCAGAAGGACGACCTCATCGCCAAGATGCTGCAGCGCCTCCCTCCGGGGGCGCCCTACAAGCCGGGGGACCTGCGCGATCTTATCGAGGAGCCGGTGCGCAGGAGCGGCGTCGGTGAAAAGCTCGCGCCGGCGCTGCGCGCGATGCTCGGCTCACCGAGCTGGATCACGCGGCTGGTCGCCGCGCGGCTGCTCGGTGACTTCGGTACGGTCGAGGACGTTGTGCGGCTGCAGCGGCTCGGCAGCGCGGACGACACGCCGCTGCGCGGCTGGCCGGGCGGCGCGACCGTCGGCAGCGAGGCGCGCGCGGCGGCGCAAAGGATTCAGCGGCGAGGGTGAGCGCGCTTTCTGACTACGGTGACGCCCGATGAGCCAGCGCGGCCGCACGCTCAGGCGTTTCCACTGCCGCCGAGACCTGTGGCCGCTTTTCGCGCGCCTCGCCGACGAGAGGGACTGCTCGGTCGACGATCTGATCAACCAGGCGATGGAGGCCTTCGCGGCGCAACAGGGCCGATCGGTGCCCAGGGAAGGCGTCGATGACGTGGTGACCGCCGAACTGGCCCTCGACGATGCGCCTACCCCGACGCCCGGGAGTTGGGGCGGCCGCGCGCTCTTCGAAGACAGCCACACGAAGGTCGTTGCCGTTCGCCCGGCGTCGCCGCGAGCGGTTGGCGAGACCACCACCGCGACGTGGTCGCCGCTGCAGCCGCGCGTCCCGACGTCGGGGACGCACCCGGCGGCTTCCAGTCGTCCCCTGTACCTGGTCTTCGGCGACCAGCGTATCCTCGTCGACGGCGATCAGTTCGTCATCGGCCGCGGCTCGAAGGTAAGCGACTTCGTCATCAAGGATCCGAACATCTCGCGTCGACACGCGGCGGTGCTGCGCCGCAACGGCGTCTACCACATCCAGGATCTCGGCTCGACCAACGGCATCGAGTACAAGGGCATGCGAATCGACAACAAGCGCATTGACGAGGGCGACGTTTTCCGCATCTGCGAGCACGAGCTTCGCTTCTCCTACAGCGACGAGGCGCGGTAGAAACCTGCCCGTGAGCGGTCCCGTCGGCGCGTTTCGCGCGGCGCTGCGATCCGTGTCCGGCGGAAGGGTCGTCGGAGCCGAGGGCGCGGAGGCGCTGCGGGCCGCCGGAGGCGCGCTGGCGGACGCGGCGTCGCGGGCGGAAGGCGGCGCGCGTGTGTGCGCGTCGCTCGTGACGTTCGTGCGCGAAGTCGACGGCCTCGAGCGCGCCCCCGACGATCTGGCGGCCGTGCTGCTCGCGCGCGGCCAGCGGCTCGCCGCGTTGGCCGCGTGCGTTCTTCCGCCGGAGAAGGACGAGGGTGCCTCACCCCGTCCGACGGGACGTGGTGCCTCACCCCGTCCGACGG
>JBBTFH010000190.1:0-1940 GCA_038041915.1 Myxococcota bacterium | reverse complement strand
TGTAGGACAAGGTGCGATACTTGATCGATCAATCACAAGGGGGGTCGATCGCGCCTCGCCCGCGTGCACCTCAGGACCCCCATCGCCGTCACGGAGGCTCCGCTCGACCACGTCGATCTCGCGGACCGCCGCTTCCCGGTGCGCGTCGAGTCTCGCGTGGGCCCGCTGCTCAGCTCGCATGATGCCGTGCCGTCCGCTGATATGCTGCGGTCGTCATGGCCTTGCTTCACGCGAGCGCGCTCTTCGTTCTCACGGCTCTCGCCGAGATCGCGGGCTGCTACCTGCCGTACCTGTGGCTGCGCAGGGATCGGTCGCCGCTGCTGCTCGCGCCGGCGGCGCTTTGCCTGGCGGCGTTCGCCTGGCTGCTGGCGCTGCACCCGACGGGAGCCGCTCGCACCTACGCCGCGTATGGCGGCGTCTACATCGCCGTCGCGATCGCCTGGCTGGGCCTGGTCGAAGGAACGCGTCCCACGCGCTGGGATCTGCTCGGCTCCGCCGTCGCGATTCTCGGCATGGCCATCATCGTGCTCGGCCACGAGGCGCCTCGCTGAGGCACTGACCGGCGCCGTGCAGGTCGATCTTCTCTATGGCTCCGGCACGCTCGCGGCGTCGCTCGACGATGGCACGCGCGTCGTGCCGGCGGCGACGCCGCTGCCGGCGCTGCCCGACATCGCGGCGGCGGTGCGCGACGCGATCGGCGATCTGCGCGGGCGCGTCGGGCCGGGCGCGCGCGTGACCGTCGCGTTCGACGATCCGGCGGTCTTCACGATGATGGAGCCGGACCCGCGCACGGCCGCGATCCCGGCGATTCTCGCGGCGCTGGGCGACGCGGGCGTGGCGATGCGCGACGTGACGCTGCTGTGCGCGAACGCGCTTCACTGTCGCTGGACGCGGCGCGAGCTCGGCACGATCCTCGGCGCGCCCTTCGAGCACTTCTGGCCGCTGCACCGGCTCGTCTGCCACGACGCGGAGGATCGCGACGCGCTCGTCTACCTCGGTGAGACCGAGCGCGGCCTCGAGGTCGAGGTCAACCGCGCCGTGCTCGACTCCGATTTCTTCGTCTACCTCTCGATCCCGCTCACGCCGTTCAACGGCGGCTGGAAGTCGGTCGGCGTGGGCCTGTCGAGCTTCCGCTCGATCCGCCACCACCACCGGCCGTTTCCGTCGAGCGGGCAGTCGATCATGGACGCACGCAAGAGCGCGTTCCCGAAACTCCTGCGCGAGATCGGCCGCGTGATCGCCGCGCGCCTCGCCGTCGATGGAAAGTCGATCCTGCAGGTCGAGCTGGTCCTCAGCAACACCACGCCGCGCGGCGTCGCCGGCGTCTTCGCGGGCGATACCGACGACGCGCACGCGCGCGCCCTCGAGTTGCTGCGCCGGCAGATGGTCGTCGAGGTCGACGGGCAGACCGACGCGCTGGTCATCGGCTTGCCCGACATCGATCCCTACTCGCGCTTCACCGTGCCCAACCCGCTGCTCCTGACCAACCTCGGCTGCGCGTACACGTTCGGCCTCTACGAGGAGCGCCCGCTCGTGCGCGAGGGCGGCTTTCTCGTGCTCGCGACGCCGATGGAGCCGCGCTTCGACGACCTGCGGCATCCGTCGTACCGCGAGTTCTTCACGCGTGTGCTCGCGTACACCCGCGATCCCTTCGAGGCATGGGAGCTCTTCGCTGACGATTTCGCCAACCGCCGCGAGTACCTGCACGCCTACCGCTTCGGCCACGGCTTTCACGGCGCGCACCCCTTCTTCATGTGGAACTCGACGCTCTTTCCCCGCCGGCACCTGGGCGGCATCTTCGTCGCCGGCGCGCGTGATCCCGACGTCGTGCGCCACCTCGGCTTCGAGCCGTTCCCGAGCGTCGAGGCCGCGCTCTCCGCGGCCGGTGCGCGGCTCGGGCGCGCTCCGAGCGTGACGGTGCTGCCGCTCGAGCCGCTGCG
>JBBTFH010000189.1:0-8333 GCA_038041915.1 Myxococcota bacterium | reverse complement strand
GGGGCTCAAGCGCCGGCGGCTGTCGAGTTGGCGCCCGCCCGATCCGCATGCGGCCACGCGCATCGTCGGCAGCGAAGCACACCGGAAGCTCGCGGCGGGGACGTAGCGTTCAGGGACTGCCGATTCCCATCACCGTGCTCTGGCCGTTCTCGAGGATGCGCACGCGCTGCGTGAGGCCACGCTCCGCGGCCAGCGCCGCGAGCCACTCGGCCGGCTCCTCGAGCGGCTCGCACGAGAGCGTGAACGACCCGAAGTGCACGGGCACGAGCGTGCGCGCGCCCAGATCGGCGAAGGCCTCGACGGCGTCGAGCGGGCTCATGTGGAAGCGGCGGAAGCTCGGCGGGTCGTAGGCGCCGATAGGCAGCAGCGCGACGTCGGGACGGTAGCGCCGCCCGATCTCGGCAAAGCCGTCGAACCAACCGGTGTCGCCGGCGAAGTAGACGCTCGGCGTAGCGGCGGCGGCGATGCCCGACGCGCGCACGAGGTAGCCGCAAAAGCCGCGGCGGCGCCCGAGTGGGACGCGCCGTCCCCAGTGGCGCGCGGGGACGGCGATCACTTCGAGGCCGTGCGCGTGGTGCGACTGCCACCCGTCGAGTTCGACGACCTTGGAAAAGCCGAGATCGGAAACGAGGTCGGCGCAGCGGGGCGGCATCACGATCGTCGCGGCGCGCGGCAGCTCGCGCAGGGACGCACGGTCGAGGTGGTCGAGGTGCGCGTGCGAGAGCAGGATCATACGCACGCCGCGCAGATCGGCCGGCCCGAGACCGGGAGCGCGCGCACGGCGCAGGCCGCACAGCCAGCGCCCGAGGAACGGATCGGTGACGATTTCGACGCTGCCGAAACGCAGCAGCACCGTCGCGTGGCCGACGAACACCATCTCGAGCGGTGAGGCGGCGCCGCGGGGCCGATCGATGGCGGCGGCGGGACGCGTGCCGCGGATCAGCGAGTCCCACCACTGCGCCAGCAGCGGGCGCGACGTGACTCCGCGACTCGCGCGCGCGATCCGCGCCTCGCGATGCGCCTCGGTCAGCACGCGCAGACGATCCCTCGCGACACCGCTCATGCCGCACTCCTTTACGGTGACGGCGGCGGTCTGTAAACTCCCCGCGTGTCTATTAGCGCGCGTCTCGCCGGACTCTTCGCGATCGGCGTCGCTGTAGGCGGGTGCGACTGCAGCGACGGCTTCGGCAGCAACGCCGATCCTGATGCCGGCGCGTCGGCCGTCGCGCCCGACGCGGGCGAAGCGAAAGGGAAGGGCGAGACCGGCCTCTGCCCGAGCGGCACGGACGGCGACCGCGACGGCTTCGGCGAAGGCTGCGGCAAGGGCCCCGACTGCGATGACGGAAACCCCTACGCGCACGTCGGTCTCGACGAGACCTGCGACTTCGCTGACAACGACTGCGACGGCCTCATCGACGAGGACGTGCAGAACGACTGTGGCGACTGCGACCCGGGCTGCGCGGTGGGCAGCTACGGCGACGAGCCGTTCCCCGATGAGCCGCCGTACTCCGACCTCGACGGCGTGGGCCTGAACGACGAGGGCGACCTCGTGCTCGACTCGACGACGCTCGAGTTCCACTTCCTGTGGATCGCCAACAGCGAGGACCTCGCGCGCGGCACCGTCTCGAAGGTGCGCACGAGCTGCCCTCCGGCGTCCGAAGATCCCGGTTGCGTCCCGAACGTCGAGGTGGCGCGCTACTACTCGACGCTCTGCGTCCCCGGCGACTGCACCGACACGACGGGCGGCCCGGTGCAGACTTCCAACAACTACCCGTCGCGCACCGCGGTCGACTTCTCCGGCGACGCCTGGGTCGCCAACCGCGCCTTCGGCGGCCAGGGCTCGGTCACCAAGTACGCCAACGACATCTCGGGGTGCGTCGATCGCGATGCCGACGGCGTGATCACGACCAGCGCCGACTGGAACGACGACGGCATGATCGATCCGAGCGATCCGGACGAGTTTCCCGGCGATCTCGACGAGTGCATCCTCTTCACCACCAACCTCGGCGGCGTGAACTACTACATGCGCTCGATCGCGCTCGACGCGGGCGATCCCGCCACCGGCGGTCCCGGCAACGCCTGGGCCGCCACCAACAACGTCACGCCGGCGCTGCTCTACAAGGTCGACGGCACGACCGGCGCGATTTCCGAAACGCTCACGCTGCCGGCCGGCTCGACCCTCTGGTACGGCGGCGCCGTCGACGGCGAGGGAATTCTCTGGCTGACCAACTACGAAGGCTATCTGACCTACGTCGACACCGAGACCAACGAGGTCGGGACGATCGTCACCAACTCCTTCTTCTCCGGCGCCTGGTGCTCGCACTACGGCATCGCCGTCGACCAGGACGGCTGGGTCTGGCTCGGCGGCTGCAATCGCGATGGCGGCGTGTACCGCTACAAGCCCGACCGCACCGACTTCGCGTCGCTCGCGAGCGGCACGTGGATGCGCGTCTCGTTCGACGGGCGCGGCCCGCACGCGCGCGGTGTCGCGCCCGACACGCGCGGCTGGGTGTGGGTCGCGCACACCTGCGCGAACGGCACGTGGGCCGCGGGCGGCGGCGCGTGCGGCTCGCTCGGCGGCATCAGCCGCATCCCGCGCGAGCTGCCCGACGGCGATTACGACGGCGACGCCGAGGGCTATCTTCTCCTCTACACCACCGGCAACAACACCACCGGCGCGGGCGTCGACTTCGCCGGCAACATCTGGGGCGTGAACTACGAGTCGAGCTCCGCCACGCGCATCGACGTCGACGGCGACGGCGAGCCCATCGACGTCAACGGCGACGGCCTCGTGTCCAACGCCGACGCGGTCACCGTACCGGTCGGCTACCACCCCTACACGTACAGCGACTTCACCGGCTACGGGCTGCGCAACTTCACCAGCCCGAGCGGCACGTACACGTTCGTGCACGAGGGCTGCGACGGTCCTGTAGACACCGAGTGGCGCGAGGTCCGCTGGGATGCGACCGTGCCGCCCGGCACCGACATTCTGGTCTACGTGCGCAGCGGCGACGATCTCGTGGCGATCCAGGAGGCCGATCGCTACGGGCCCTGGCTCGACTCGCCGGCGGCGCTCGACGAGCCGAGCCAGGGGCCCATAGCGCCCAACCCGTCGCGCTACTTGCGCGTGGAGTTTCACCTGTCGACGACCGACCCGCCCGCGACGCCCATCCTCCACTCGTTCGACATCGTCTACTCCTGTCCGTCGGACATAAACTGAGCCCGGGTCTGACGGCGCGGGCGGGCGGCGCCCCGGGCCCGCTGTGGACGCCCGCGCTCGTCGCTCTCGCGGCGGCGAACGTGTGCTTCTTCTTCGGCGTCACGATGTTCCTGCTGCTGCCCGTGCACCTGCGCGCGCTCGGCGCCGACGAGCTCGAAATAGGCCTGGTGATGGGCTGCGGCGGCCTCGGCTCCGCGCTCGGCTTTCCGCTATGCGGCGTGCTCGGCGATCGGCACGGGCGGCGGCCGTTCCTGCTCGGCGGCTATGCGCTGATGGCCGCGTGCGCGCTGGCGTTTCTGGCGACGCGCAGCCTGCCGCTTCTCGGCGTGCTCCGCTTCGTGCAGGGCATCGGCTTTGCCGCCGGGCTCGTCGCCGGCATGGCGATGGTCGCGGATCTGGCGCCCGAGGGACGCCTCGCCGAGGCCATTGGCCTCTACGGCATCTCGTCGATCGTGACGCACGCGCTCGGGCCGACCTGCGCGGAGGCGCTCGCCGCAAGGTGGGGCTTTTCCGCGGTGTTTGCATTCAGCGCGCTGCTGTCGACGTTCGGCCTCGCGGCGCTCGCGCGCGTACGCGAGACCCATATCGCGCAGCCGCGGGCCTTTGGTACGTGGGAAAGCGGACCGTCGATCTTTCGCATCGCGCTCAGGCCCGAGCTGCGCGCGCCGCTCGCCGGCGCCCTGCTGGCGGCGACCGCCTTCGGCTCGGTCATCACGTTCCTCCCCGACTACGCGACGCTGCGCGGCCTGGGGCGCGTGAGCCCGCTGTTCGTCGGCTACACCATCGCCGCCATCGGCGTGCGCCTGCGCTTCGGGCACCTGAGCGACCGCGTCGGCCGGCGCCGCGTCGCGCTGCCGACGTTCTTCGGCTACTCCGCGAGCGTGCTCGCGCTCGCCGGCATCACGGCCGGGTGGCAGCTCTGGCCGATTGGCCTGCTGCTCGGCGCGTCGCACGGCCTTTGCTACCCGGCGCTCAACGCCATGGCCATCGAACGCGCCGAACCGGCGGTGCGCGGCCGCGCGATGTCGCTCTACAACCTCGCCTTCAGCCTCGGCGTCACGCTCGGGGCGTTTGGCTTCGGCCCGATCGCGCACGCCGCCGGCTACCCGACGATGTACCTCGTTTCGTCGGCGGTGGTGCTGCTGGGAGCCGCGGTCGTGGCGCGCGACCGGCCTTTGTGACACGGAAGTATTTCCGCATTCGCGCCTCCCTCCCGGGGTAGCGGAAGCGGCTTTACGTCTCCGGCGCGGCGCCGTATCCTCTCGGCCCATGGGACGACCTACAAAGGCAGTCACGGCGCTGGCCCGGGCGAGCGCGGCCACGCCGCCGACCGGCGATCCTCTCGAAGCCCCGAAGGTCGCCGCGCTCACCGAGCGCTTCCTCGAGCTGAAGCGCCAGACGTTGCGCGACCTGGTGGACCGCGCGGTCGAGCTGGGCGAGCTGCTCGCCGAGGCGCGCCCGCTGCTGCGCGGGCACTACCACCGGTGGCTCGACGAGCGGCTGGGCGTGGACTCGTCCACCGCCGAGAACTACGTGGCGCTCGCGCGGCTCGCGCGCGAGGACCCCGGCCTGATCCAGCGCTTCAAGGAGCTCGGCCCCGCGAAGCTCTACCGTGTGGCGCGCCTCGCGCCCGCCGCGCGGCGCAAGGTGCTCGGACGGTCGGGCCTGGACGCGATGACCGACCTGGAGTTCGCGGAGGTGGTCGGGCCGTACCTCGAGCCGGGCCGCAAGGTGACGGGCAACATGAAGGCCCACGGCCTGCGCATGCGGGTGCGCGGCTTCGCGGAGAAGCTCGGCCGGACGCTCCCGCCGGCCGTCGACAACGGCGAGATGCGCGCCGGCCTGCGGCGCGAGCTGCTCGAGCTGGCACGCCAGATTCGCGCCTTCGCCGACCGCCTCTGACGCGCGTTTCGCCCCGCGACGGCGCTGGTCCACCGGCGCGAACGCAAATGCGCGCGTGAGCCGCTCGATGCGCGCGAGCTTGTGCCTCAGCCGGTAGTGGGTCAGTTTGAAAAGGGGCATCGCGCGCAAGCCGATCTTCGGCCAGCGAGAACACGTATATGCACGCACGGACTAGGGAATTCGGCCAACATGCCAAGATCCTTGACTGTTCGCCAACCGCCGATCAAACTCCTACTCCAACAGATCGAGACGGAGAGACGACGATGATCGTGCTGCACATGATGATCGAGCAGGAAGGCGACCACTTCGTCGCGCGCTGCCGCGAACTGCGCACGATGACGTCGGGCAAGACGCTCGCCGCCACGTTTGAGCGCGCGTGGAACATGGCGCGTGCCTATTTCGCGGCGTGCGAAAAGAAAGGCACCCTTGACCAAGTGCTCGCTCGCCTTGCGGTGGGCAAGATGACGCAAGGGCGAAACGCGAAGAAGCTCCCCGTACGGACTGACTTCTGCTTCCAGCAGAAACGACAACTAGCAGTCTAGGCCCGTCCTCTGCGTCCGCGCGCTTGGCAGAGCGTCGTCGTGGCACTTGAAAAGCTTGGTGTCGAAGTCGTGCTTCACCTGCATGACCACGTCGTTATTTGCCGTGGTGCGGCCAAGATGCAGACGATCCCGAAGGACAAGTCCGTGCCGGTTTCACTTCAGCGCGGGATCCTACGGGAACTCAGCTTCACCGAGAAAGCATACGTGCAGGCACTACGGAGCATGAACTAGCCGCCGCTCAGTACGGGCAGCCCGCAACTCTCGACGTACGCGCGCTCCTCCATGCTGCGCTTCGCCTCGCATGCCCTCAACTCAAACTGACCCACTACCCCACAGCCGCGGTTGTTGACCGCCGGGGGCGGTGCGACGAAGATGCGCGGGTGAAGCGGGGCTCCGTCTGGGTGATCGCCGCGGTCGGCGCGGCTGCGATCGGCGGCGCGGCGCTCGTGGGCGTGACGCCGCGGGGCGGGCGCACGGAGCCACCGCCGCGCGCGGCGCGCGCGGCGGCGGCGGCGCGCGACGTGACGCCGACGGCGGCGTGGTCGGCGAGCGTTTCGCGCTACATCGCGGAGGATCAGCGCCAGCCGCAGGAAGCGCCGGGGGGCCGGGCGCCGGGTGCCCACCGGGGACGCCTTGCGTCCGCGCCGATTCTGGCTAGAATCTAGCCAGAATGAAACGGCGGGTCCTGCTCGCACCGGAGGCGGTCAAGGACCTCGAGGAGCTGCGCGCGTTCGACCGCGCCCGCGTGAAGGATGAGCTGGCCGCCCTGCGGGCCGACCCGACGCACGAGGGAAAGAGCCGCGTGAAGCGCCTGCGCGGTTTGAGTCGGCCGCGGTACCGGCTGCGTGTCGGCGAGGTTCGGGTCTTCTACGACGTCACGGACGACGCGGTCGAGGTGCTGGCGATCGTCGCGAAGGTGGAGGCGAAATCATGGCTCGAGCGAGAAGGAAAGAAGGAATGAGGCGGGTGCCGCTCTCCGAGGTCAAGGACGACCTCTCGCGCTACCTACGGCAGTCGACGAAGGAGCCGGTGGTCATCACGCGGCACGGGCGGCCGGCCGGCGTCCTCATCGGCTTCGCGTCGGAGGACGCCTGGTTCGACTACCAGCTCGAGAGCGATCCGCGCTTCCTGCGACGCGTCGAGCGTGCGCGGGCGCAACTGCGAACCGGTGCGGGTGTTCTCCTCGAAGACATCGAGCCGTGAGCCAGACCGTGAGCCAGACCGGATTGACGCGGAACCTGGGGGCGACGAAGATGCGCGGGTGAAGCTGAAACGGGGCGCGGCTTGGGGTCTCGGAATCGGCGGGCTCGCGGTGGTCGCGGCGGGCGTGCTCGGCGGAACGACCACCTTGAGCGGTCGTAAGGTACGCGCGAGACGGCGTCCGACCTCCTGAAGCAGCGCCACGTCGTCCATCACGCCGTCGGGATAGCCGCTGTAGCACGGCCCCACCAGCGCCAACGCCGTCCCGGACGCCGTCGCCGACTGCGACGTGACGCGCACGTGCTACATTTGTCGCGCGATGAACGGCTCCCGTCTGGCGGCTTCAGAGCACCGGCTGTTTGACGAGGTGCGTCGCCGGCTCGTCGAGGCGCTCGATCCGCCTCCCGAGCGCATCGTGGCGTTCGGATCGCGCGCCCGGGGCGATGCTCGGGCGGACAGCGACCTCGATCTGATCGTCGTCCTGCGCACGACGGCCAGCCCGGCCGAGCGGTCGCTCGTGTGCCGCCGGCCGCTGCGCGGCCTCGAGCTGGGTATGGACGTCCTCGTCTACACGCCCGAGGAGTACGCACGCGAACGCACCTACCCCTCATCGGTCGTCCGTACCGCCGAGCGCGAGGGCATCGTTCTGCATGGATGAGGGGCGGCGCGCCGACGTCGCCCGCTGGCTCCGCAAGGCGCGCGACGACATGGCCGTCGTTCGCTTGATCGTGGAGAGGAGCGGACCAAGCGCTGTCGCCGGCTTCTTGTGCCAGCAGGCGGCCGAGAAACTCCTGAAGGGTGGTCTCGTCGCCGCCGGAATCGATCCGCCACGCACCCACGACCTCGAACAACTCGGTCGCGACGCGCGGCGCTCCGCGCTCGCGATCGAGGTCGACGCCGACGGGCTCGCCGAGCTGGCGGGCTACGCCGTAGCCCCGCGGTACCCGGGCTTCCCCGACGACCAGGCCGACCGAGACATCCGACGTCTGGTGTCGCTGGCCGAGAGTGTCGAGGCGGCGGTCGTCGCGGCCATCGCGCAGCTCTGAATCCGACGCGCACGCGAGGGACACCGGCGTCGCACGCGGCCGCGCTCGGTCGCCTCGGACCACAGCGCGGGCGACGCGCGCAGCCCAACGACGCTCGCGCGACGCGACGATTCTTGCCAATAGTAGGACAGCGGCACCAGCCGCTCGGGTCGCGGAAGCCCGAACCGTGCAGAAGCCCGAACACCGCCCGAACACGCGATTGACGCGGCGGGGCGGGGCGACGAAGATGCGCGGGTGAAGCTGAAACGGGGCGCGGCTTGGGGGCTCGCGATCGGCGGGCTGGCGGTCGTCGCGGCGGGCGTGCTCGGCGGAACGACGGCGCGCGGGCGGCGGTGGGCGGGCGCGGCGGTGCGAGCGGTGACGCCGGGCGCGGCCACGCGCGTGGGGCCGGCGCTGGATGCGGCGGCGGGCGCGGCGGCGGGC
>JBBTFH010000188.1:43900-53447 GCA_038041915.1 Myxococcota bacterium | reverse complement strand
GAGGACGCGCTGCGCGAGAAGTGCCGGCGCTGGATGCACGACGAGGTCGCGCGCTTCATCCAGGAAGGCGGGCGCTGCCGCATCGGCGAGCACCGCGCCGCCGGCGAGCAGTGCGTGATCCTCTCATCGTCGAGCCCGTACGCAACCGCGCCGCTCGCCGAAATGCTCGGCATGGACGCGGTCGTCTGCTCGCGCCTCGAGGTCGAGGGCGGGCGCTTCACCGGGCGGATCGTCGCGCCGCTCTGCTATGGCGAGGGCAAGGTGGTGTGGGCGGAGCGCTACGCCGCCGAGCGCGGCGCGCGGCTCGAAGACTGCGCCTTCTACACCGACAGCTACACCGACCTGCCGATGCTCGCGCGCGTCGGCCGTCCGCGGATCGTGAACCCCGACCTGCGCCTGCGCCGCGAGGCACGCCGGCGCGGCTGGCCGATCGAGGAGTGGGCGTGATCGACGCCGCCATCGACCGGTTGATCGACCTGGCGATCGAGGAGGACCTCGGCCGCGGCGACGCGACGGCGGTGATCGTCGACGCCGACGCGCAAGCACGTGGCGCGATCCTCGCCAAACAGCCGCTCGTGGTGTGCGGCCTGGCGATCGCGCATCGCGTCTTTGCGCGCGTCGACGCACGCATCGCCATGACCCCCCACGCCGCCGACGGCGACGCCGCTCACGCCGGCGCGCGTCTCGCCGACGTGGCCGGGCCGGCGCGCGCCGTGCTCGGCGCCGAGCGGACCGCGCTGAACTTCATGGGACGCCTGTGCGGAATCGCGACGCTCGCGCGCGCCTACGCGCAGGCCGCATCCGGCACCCGCGCCCGCGTCTCGGACACGCGCAAGACCACGCCCGGCTGGCGCGCACTCGAGAAGTACGCCGTGCGCACCGGTGGCGGCACGAACCACCGCATGGACCTTGCGGAAGCGATCCTCATCAAGGACAACCACCTGCGCGTCGTCGGCTCCATCTCCGAAGCGGTCAGGCGCGCCCGCGCCCGCGCGCCCGCGGGCATGCGCGTCGAGGTCGAGGTCGACACGCTCGCCCAGCTCGACGAGGCGCTGCGCGAGGGCGCCACCGACGTGCTCCTCGACAACATGGACGATGCCACCGTCGCCGAGGCCGTGCGCCGCGCCGCCGGCCGCGCCGTCGTCGAGGTCTCGGGAGGCGTCACGCTCGAGCGTATCGGGCGCCTCGCAGCCGCCGGCGTCGACGTCATCTCGGTCGGCCGCCTAACGCACTCGGCGCCGGCCGCCGATCTGAGCCTCGAACTCGAGTGACGCATGACGTCCGACGAATCGATCGTACGCATCCTCCGCGAGCGCGGCGGCTGGGTCTCGGGCGAGGCGATCGCGGAGGCGCTCGGCGTCAGCCGCGCCGCCGTCGGCAAACACATGGGCGCACTGCGCACGCGAGGGTGGCGCGTCGCCGCGCGGCGGCGCGTCGGCTACCGGCTCGACGGGGCGCCCGATCTGCTGGAGGGAGCGGTGGTCGAGCCGTTGCTCGAGACGCGCTGGCTCGGCCGTCAGTGGCATTGGCACGACGAGGTCGGCTCGACCAACGACGAAGCACGCGCGCTCGCCGAGGCGGGAGCACCGCACGGCGCGGTCGTCGTCGCCGAGGCGCAGACGCGCGGGCGCGGGCGCCTGGGCCGCGCGTGGCACTCGCCGCCGCGCGCCGGCCTCCATCTTTCGGCGCTGCTGCGCCCCACGATCGCGCCGGGCGAAGCGCCGCCGATCACGCTCGCCGCGGGCCTGGCGGTCGCCGAGGCCGTCGAGGGCAGCGGCCTCCCGGACGTACGGCTCAAATGGCCCAACGACGTGCGGGCCGGCGGCCGCAAGCTTGCCGGAATCCTCACCGAGCTGGCCGCCGAGGCCGACCGCATCCGCTTCCTCGTCGTCGGCATCGGCGTGAACGTCAACACCGAGTCGTTCCCGGTCGAGCTCGACGAGAGCGCCACGTCGCTGCGACTCGCGCTCGGCCGCCCCGTCGATCGCGCGATCTTCACCGCCGACCTGTGCCGCCGCCTCGAGCGGTGGGTCGACCTCTTTCTGGCCGACGGCGCCGCGCCGATCCTCGCCGCCTTCCGCGCGCGGGCCGAGCTCGGCCGTCCCGTGCGCGTCGACACGGGCACGCGCGTCGTCGATGGCGTCTCCGAGGACGTCGATGACGCCGGCGCGCTGCTCGTGCGTACGCCGGACGGCGCCATCGTTCGCGTGACGAGCGGCGACGTGATTGGCTCCAACCGGCCTTGAGATCGGACCAGATACACGATATATTCTGACCATGAAGCGCGTGTCCGTCTACGAGCTCAAGCGGTCGCTGTCCTCCTATGCGCGCGAGGCAGCCGAGGGCGAACCGATTCTCGTCACGCGGCACGGGCGTCCGCTGGTTTGGCTCCGCTCCGCAGACCAGGAGCACGTCCACGTTGGACGCCTGTTCGGGCGTGCCTCATTGCGGCCGGCGCTGAAGCGCGCGAGTCGCGGGCGCTATCTCGAAGTCCTGCTCGACGACCGCCGTGGCCGCGAAAAGCGCTGATCCTCCCGCGAACCGCCGTTTCTACGTCGACAGCTCGGCGTACGTCTGCATCTTGCTGGGCGAGACGGGCAGCGCGGCGCTGGCGCGTGAGGTCGAGGGTGCCCAACTGCTCTCGAGCAGCCTCCTGGTCCTCGAGACACGCCGCACGCTGATCCGGCTGGCTCGCGAGCGGTCAATCTCGACGACGGAGTTCCACCAAGCATCCTCCAGGTTGCAGGAAGACCTGATGCACTTCGCGCTGCGCGACCTGACGCTCGACCTGTGCGGCGACGCGCCGATGCCGATCGTCTCGACGCCGCGGTCGCTCGACCTCGCCCATCTCAGGACGGCGCTCTGGTTCCACGAGCGCGAGCCGCTGCGCCGTTTCGTCAGCACCGACGACGCGCAAAACCAGGCGGCTCGCGAGCTCGGGCTGCCGACGTAACACTTAGCGCGGCACGAGCAGCAGGTGATCGACGCCCCACGGTGCGCCGTCCGCGCCGACCGGCCAATCGAGCCGCATCGACACTTCATTCGCGCCCGGCTTCCACACCTCGCGCGCCGTCGGAAGGTGGTAGATGCCCCATCCGGCGGCGAGCACGAACGTGCCGACGACAGCGCCGTTCACGCTCACCGTCACGGTGCGACCGACCGCGTTCGCGACGAGCGGGCGGGCGCGCACGAGCACAGCCTGTGCAGCCACGGCGCCGGCGTTGGCCGAGACCTCCGCCGAAGCCTCGCACCAGGTCGCGCCGAGGTAGTCCTCGACGTCGTAGGTCCGCTTCTCGTGGCAGCGGAGCAGGCCGCGCACCTCGCCGCTGGCGCGCGGGCCGAAGTCGAAGCCGCCGATCGCGCCACGCGCGATGCCTCCGAGCCGCACCAGCGACTCGGGGGTCCAGCGCCGATCGACATCCGCCGCGAGGCGCGCGCGCAACTCCGGCACGGCTTCGGGATCGCCGAGGTAGCCGAGCGCGACCGCCGCGTAACCGCGCACGTCCTCGTATGGATCGCTCGTGAGGCGGTCCTGCAGGAACGGCCGGATGCGCGGGTCGGGCGCGCGCGAGCCGATGCGCCCAAGGGCCAGGATGACCTGCGTGCGCAGGCGGATATCGCCCACCAGATCGAGCAGCGGCCCGACCGCGTCGGCGCCGCCGACGTAGCCGAGGTAGCGGACTGCCCGCAGGCGGATCTCGAACTCCGGGTGCGCGAGCGCGGCGCGCAACCCCGCCGCGGCGCGCTTGTCGGCGAGCTTGCCGAGCGCGATAGCGAGGCGGGCCGCCGTGCGCGCGTCCCGCGCCGCCCCAAGCTGCCGCGCGAGCAGATCGCGCCCGCTCTTGTCGACGAGCTCCCCGATCGCGATCGCCGCCTCGTCGCGCAGCTCCGCCGGCCCGGCGCCCCTCGCCGCGTCCCACAGCGACGGAAGCGCCGACCCGTCCTGCAGCTTGCCAAGCAGTCGCGCCGCCTCCGCGCGGTTCTCGCCCGCCGCCTTGCCGTCGCGCACGATTCTGACCAGCCCGGGCACGGCGCGCAGATCGCCCATGCGGCCGAGATCGATCGCCGCGGGCCACACGCGTCCCTGGGCGGCGACCGCCGCCTCGATGCGATCGAACCAGCGGCCGAGCTCGTCCTTGAGCGATGCGACGCGCGCGGGGTCGGCGTCAACGCGGTTGACCCGCTCCTGCGGATCGGTGGCGAGGTCGTAGAGCTCCCACGTACCGCGGCGCCAGTCGTGGATGAGCTTGTGCGCTCCGAGCACGACCATCTTCTTGGTATCGACCTCCGCGAAGGCGGGGCGATCGAAGACGCGCCCGGCGAGGCGGTCGCCGAGATCGTCGCCGAGCATCGTCGCCGGCGGCACGACGCCGAGCAGCCGCAGCAGCGTCGGCGCCACGTCGACCAGCTCCACGGGCTCGGGGACGCGCCGCGGCGCCAGGCCCGGCGCCGCGAGCAGCAGCGGCACGCGCGTCTGCTCCTCGTACAGGCTCGAGCCGTGGTAGACGCCGCCGTGCTCGCCGAACTCCTCGCCGTGATCGGCGGTCACGACCAGCACCGTCGGGCGGTCCACCGCGTCGAGCCCGACGATGAGCCGCTCGAGCGCGGCGTCCACGACGCTCACCTCGGCGTCGTAGATCTCGATCGGCGACGAGCCGTAGGGGAACTCGCGTCGCGGCTGGTAGGGCTCGTGCGGTTCGAAGTAGTGGAGCCACAGCAGCAGCGGGACGCCGTCTCTGCGCGCCTCCTCCAGCGCATCGAGCGCGGCGGCGGTCGTCTCGTCGGCGTCGCGCTCGCCGGGGCGCGCGTCGTCGAAGCCGAAGCGCGAGCCGGCATAGGCGTCGAGCTTCTCCTGCCCGGTGAAGAACACGCCCTCGCTGTAGAAGGCGATCGTACGGTAGCCGCCCGGCCGCAGGATCTCGGCCAACGACGGCGCGCGCCCGTGGCGTAAATGGATCGTCGAGTGGACGTAGTCCGAGGTCATGAGCGACGCGAGCGAGAAGGCGCTGTGCGGCGCCTGCGCGTAGGCACGCTCGAAGACGACGCTGCTCTGCGCGAGGCGATCGAGGTTGGGCGTGATCGAGTGGCCTCCGCGGCGCGCACCGATGCGATCGGCACGCAGCGCGTCGACCGTGACGACGACCAGGTTGGCGCCCTGCAGCGTCGTCGTGGCATCGACGCGCGTCGCCTCGACGATCGGACCGCCGCGGGAAGAAGCCGGCGGCAGCGCCTTGCTGAGGAAACGCGGCCGCTCGAGCCGGGGCTCGGCGGCCGGCAGGAGCGCCAGCACCTTGCGCACGGCGTTGGTGCGTTCGACGGCGGCGAAGCGAACCGCCTGCCGACCGCGCAGTACGAAGAGCGCGCCGCCGGCGGCGAGCGCCACCACGAGCAGCGCGGCAGCGGCGACGCGCGGCCGCACCGGACGCAGGAGGCGCGGGGCGCCGGCGACGGCCAGCGCGAACGCGCAGAGGTACGCGGCGGCGACGATGGCGTGCGCCGCGAAGTACAGCGGCCGCCAAACGTAGGCGTCGCAGAAGTAGAGCGCGACGCCAGCGGCGGTCCAGGCGACGTGCGGCCGCACGCGCCGCGCGAGCGCGAGCACGGCCAGCCCCACCAGCAACGCGATGATGGCGCCGCCGCAAAGCGGCGGGACGCGGCGCGAGATCCACGCACCCGAGAAGAGGCTCGCGCCGGCGGGGAGCGCGGCAACGGCGGCGAGCGCGGCAAGGCGACGCGGC
Source organism: Myxococcota bacterium (assembly GCA_038041915.1). Lineage (GTDB taxonomy): Bacteria > Myxococcota_A > Polyangia > JBBTFH01 > JBBTFH01 > JBBTFH01. Next base: position 47,709 of record JBBTFH010000188.1, on the reverse strand, counting down.
GCGCTCACCCACGGCCACGCGGCGCCGAGCGCCGCCCCCAGGGCGGCTCCCGCCGCGGCCATGATCGCCACGACGCACAGCACGAACAGCGCACGATCGATCGTCTGCGTGAAGGCGACGCGCGCGAAAATCGCATCGAGCATCGCGGCAAAGACGAACGCGGCGCCGCCGATCGCCGCGCCGCGCAGCGCGCGCTCGCTCATCGCGCGTGGCCGCGTCCCTTCGGACGGGGTGAGGCACCCTCGACGTCGCGCACGGTGATCGCGCCGAGGCCGAGCGCCGCGAGGCCCGGCTCGACGGCCTTGCGATCGCCGACGACGACCACGACCAGCCGGGGCGGATCGAGGTGCGCGCGCGCGACCCGGCCGAGGTCGGAGGCGCTCACGGCGACCACGGCACGCGCGTAGTTCGCGAAAAAGTCGTCGGGCAGGTCGTGAACCGCGAGCACGGCCAGCTCGGAGGCAACGTCCGAGCCGGCCTCGAAGCGCGCCGGCAGCGAGCGCACGACGCTGCTCCGCGCCTTCGCCAATTCCGCGTCGCCGACCGGCTTGTCGCGGACGCGCGCGATCTCGGCGAAGAGCTCGCGGATGGCCTCGGCGGTGTGCTCGGTCTTGATGGCGCCGCCCGCGACCAGCGGACCGGCGCCGCGGCGCAGCTCGAAGCGGCTGTAGACACCGTATGTGAAGCCGAGCTGCTCGCGCAGGCGGTTGTTGAGGCGCGACGAGAAGGTGCCGCCGAGCACCGCCTCGAGCACGTCGAGGGCGGCGCGATCGGCGTGGTCGCGTGGCACCGACGCGTGGCCCACCCGCACCTCCGACTGCGGCGCGCCCTCGCGATCGACGAGGACGAGGCGCGGGCCGGAAGGCCCGGGCGCTTGGGGCGGCGCCGCTGGCGCTCCCGCGCGACCCCCCGTGCCACGCCACGCGCCGAGCACGCGCTCGAGCATCGGCTCGATCACGGCGCGCGTCACATCGCCGACTACGATCAGCGTCGCGTGCGACGCCGCGAAGCGCCGGCGGTGGAAGTCGACGACGTCGGCGCGGCGCAGGGCGCGAAGCGAAGCGTGACGCCCGATCGCCGGCCAGCCGTAGGGGTGCCGCTCGCCGTAGATGGACGCGGCGAGCACGTTGCGCGCGACGACCTGCGGCTCCGCTCTCTCCTCGACGATGCGCGTCAAGCGGTCGGCCTTGACGCGGTCGAGCTCGCGCGCGGACAGCGCCGGCGCCGAGACGACCTCGCCGAAGATCTCCAGCGACGACGCGAGCGTGCGTACGAGCGTATCGAGACGCACGGTGGCGGCGTCCCAGTCGCAGCCGGTCTCGAGCGAGGCGCCGAGCATCGCGACGTCGTCGGCGAGCGCCAGCGCCGAGCGGCGTGCCGTGCCCTCGTCGAGGAGATCCGCCGTTAGCGCGGCGAGGCCCGCCTTGCGGTGCGGATCGGCGTCCGAGCCCGCCCCGCGAACGACCAGCACGACGCTCGCGAGCGGCAGCGCATGCCGCTCGGCCAGCCGCACCTCCAACCCGCTCGACAGCGCGAAGCGCTCGACCCGCGGCAGCCTGAGCTCAGCCTCCGCGCCCGCCGCCGGCGCCTGGGTCCGATCCACGACGGGCGGCGGCGCTTCGACCTTCTCGTCGACCGCGTTGGTCTGGAGCGGCGGTTCCGAAATCACCGGCGCCGCGCAAGCGAGCAGCAGCGAATGGCAGGCCAGCCGCTTCACTTGCTCTCTTTGGGCACGATGTCGAGCCGCACACGCCCGGCCCCGAGGTGCTCGCGCACCACGCGGCCCACGTCCTGCGAGGACACGCCCCGGTAGCGCTCCAGATCGCGCGCCAGGTACGCCGGATCGCCCGTATAGAAGCGATACTGGTTGAGTAGATCCGCGCGCGCGTCGACGTGCTCGAGCCCGCGAAGCAGCGACGCTTCGAGTTGGCTGCGTGCGCGCTCGAGCTCGCGCTCCGTCGGTGGCTCGCGGCGGAGCCGATCGATCTCGGCGTCGACGGCGTGCGCAATCGCGTCGAGCGAGTGCCCCGGCTTGGCGGTCACGGTGATGACGAACAGCGAGCCGAGCTTCGCCGAGCCCTGGTACGCTTCGACCTCCTGCGCGACGCGCTGCTGGTAGACGAGCGCGCGGTAGAGTCGCCCGGACTTCCCGCCGGCGAGCACGCGCGCGAGCAGATCGAGCTCCGCGTCGCCCGGCGCGTAAAACGCCGGCGTCGGCCACGCGAGATAGAGGCGCGAAAGCTTCACCGCGTCCTCGCGCCGCACGCGCGTCTCGCCGTCCAAGCGCACGGGCGGCGGCGCGGCAGCCTCCGCCACGTCCGGACCGCGCGGCAGCTCGCCGAACCAGCGCTCGCACAGCTCCCGTGCGCGCGCCGGAGTCACGTCGCCGGCGAGCGCGATCGTCGCGCGGTTGGGCGCGTAGAATTTTCGGAAGAACGCGCGCACCTCGCCCAGCGAGGCCGCCTGCAGGTGCTCGTGCGAACCGATCACCGGCCAGCGGTATGGATGCCCCTCGGGGTAGATGCTCTCGAACAGAATCGTCTCCGCCATCCCGTACGGGCGATTCTCCATCGTCTGGCGGCGCTCGTTGCGCACCACGTCGCGCTGGTTGTCGAGGCTCTGCTGCGTGAGCGCGTCCGTCAGCCAGCCCATGCGATCACTCTCGATCCACAGCGCCAGCTCTAGGAAGCTTCCCGGCAGCGTCTCGAAGTAGTTGGTCCGGTCGTTCGAGGTCGTCGCGTTGTTCTGGCCGCCCGCCTCCTCGAGCAGCCGATCCATCGCGCCGTCCGGGACGTTCTTCGAGCCCTTGAACATCAGATGCTCGAAGAGGTGCGCGAGGCCCGTGCGATCGGGCTGCTCGTCCTTGGACCCGACGCGATACCAGACGTTCACCGCGACCAGCGGCGTCGCGTGATCCTCGTGCACAATCACCTCGAGCCCGTTGGCCAGCTCGAAGCGCGTAAACGGCAGCGACGGCTCGGCGGCGTCGCCCAGGGCGAACGCCGAAACGAGCGCCGCCCAGGCGGCGCGTCGCAGCGTCGACGGAAAAGCAGGCACGGCCCGCAAACTACCGGGCATCCCCCTCGCGCGGCAAGGACTGCCGGAGCCGCGAGCACATCGGTTGACCCGCGCGCGGGCGCGGTCTAAGAGCCTCGCGTGGATCTCGAGCGCGGCCTGAACCCGCAGCAGCGCGAGGCGGTGCTCGCGCCCGACGGGCCGGCGCTGGTGATCGCGGGCGCGGGCAGTGGCAAGACGCGCGTGCTCACGTATCGCATCGCGCATCTCATCGAGCGCGGCGTACCCGCCGACGCCATCCTCGCCGTCACGTTCACCAACAAGGCCGCCGGCGAGATGCGCGAGCGCGCGGCGCGCGTGCTCGGGCAAGATGCGCTCGGCCTCTTCCTTGGCACCTTCCACTCGATCTGCGCGCGCCTGCTCCGCATCTACGGCGACGCCATCGGCCTCGACCGCCGCTTCGTCATCTTCGACGACGACGACAAGATGGCGCTGGTCACGCGCATCCTGAAGGATCAGCAGGTCCCCGAGCGTCTGTTCGCGCCGCGCGCCGTGGCCACGCACATCGATCGCGCGAAGAACCTCGGCCAGGGCCCCGACGAGTACCGCGCGGGCGACATCCTCGGCGACGTGGTCGCGCGCGCCTACGCGGAATACCAGAAGCGCCTTGGCGACTCGGCGGCGCTCGACTTCGGCGATCTCCTCGTGTGCGGCTTGCGCGTCGCGACGCACGAACGCATCGGCGCGCTGCTCCGCGCGCGCTTTCGCCACGTCCTGGTCGACGAGTACCAGGA